>NZ_JAWVWO010000002.1:0-558408 GCF_033657265.1 Flavobacterium sp. MMLR14_040
CCTTTTCCACTTCTTATTTACCAATCTGTCAATGAACTTTCCGTGTTTTGCGGGGTGCAAATGTAACTTCTGTTTTTAAATCTCACAAGCTTTTTTGAATCTTTTTTTGAAAAAATTTTTCCTTCCAAAATTCGTTTGCTTGTCAGTATTTCAGTGAACGTCTATCGCTGTTGCGGGTGCAAAAGTAGCACCTTTATTTACATTTACAAGCCTTTTTTTTATATAATTTCAATCTTTTTTATAAATCGCTGGTTTTGCGGTTTTTAAAATGCAAAGTTTTTTTCGCTGTGTGGGAGTTTTGGTGTGTTTTGCCTTGTTTTGCTTGTTTTTGCCGCAAAGGCACTAAGGCACCAAGGTTTTATGGTTTGCTTTTTTTATGGGTTCTTTGGGCTGAAAAAGTCTCAAAACTGTATTTTGGACTGGTTTTGTTCGCGAAAAGATGCCCGCTTTACTCTTAACCTCAGATTTTCTTCTGAAAACTGCTGCCCTAGCCCCGATAGAAGTGGAAATCCTTTTGCTTTTTTCTTTAAAAAGCAAAAGATTGGAACGGATAGCGGGAAATAGCTCCTTCTAAAAACTAAATTCCAATTTTTTAAATCCCAGATTGAAAAATGCTTCGACTTCGTTCAGCAGGGCATAAATCATACTTATTATATATGTATAAAAACAAACCCGGCAGATTTCGGAAACTGTCGAGTGATATTGAAATCTACTATTTTATATAGCATGTACGAATACACCTTATACATGTATAAAAACTTACTGATATTTGAGAACAAATTTTCATACTTATATATTAATAGTATAAAGATGAATATATGTATTGTATGTATTTTTGTAATGCGTTATATTTGCATTCACAAAATTATAAACAATGATTAAGATTACTTTACCCGATGGGTCAATTAGAGAGTTTGCTTCAGGCATAACTCCGATGGAGGTTGCTAAAAGCATTAGTGAAGGATTTGCCAGAAATGTAATTTCTGCATCTTTTAATGGTACAACAATTGAAACCGAAACTCCATTGACGACCGACGGTAGTCTTATTTTATATACCTGGAATGATGCGGAAGGTAAAAAAGCTTTCTGGCATTCGACTTCGCACGTAATGGCACAAGCGCTTGAGGAATTGTATCCCGGAATTAAACTAACTCTTGGACCTGCAATTTCTAACGGTTTCTATTATGATGTAGATTTTGAAGACCAAAAGATTACTGATGCAGACTTTAAAAAGATCGAAGATCGTGTTCTTGAAATTTCAAGAGGTAAACATGAGTTCAAAATGCGTCCGGTTAGTAAAGCTGATGCTTTAGAGTTATATAAAGACAACGTTTACAAGACTGAATTGATTTCGAATCTTGAAGACGGAACTATTACTTTTTGTGATCATGCTACTTTTACTGATTTGTGTAGAGGTGGACATATTCCGAATACCGGAATTATCAAAGCTTTTAAAATCATGAGCGTTGCCGGTGCTTACTGGAGAGGTGACGAGAAAAACAAACAGTTAACACGCGTTTATGGAACTTCTTTTCCTAAACAAAAAGACTTAACTGAATATCTTGAACTTCTTGAAGAAGCAAAACGTCGTGATCACCGTAAATTAGGTAAGGAACTTGAATTGTTTGCTTTTTCTCAAAAAGTTGGACAAGGTTTACCTTTATGGCTACCAAAAGGTGCTGCACTTAGAGATCGTTTAGAGCAGTTTTTAAAGAAAGCTCAAAAGAAAGCCGGATACGAGCAAGTAGTTACTCCACACATTGGACAGAAAGAACTTTATGTAACTTCTGGTCACTATGCTAAATATGGTGCCGATAGTTTTCAGCCCATCAATACTCCTGCTGAAGGTGAAGAATTTTTATTGAAACCAATGAACTGTCCTCACCATTGCGAGATTTATAATGTAAGACCTTGGTCATATAAAGATTTACCAAAGCGTTATGCTGAATTTGGTACTGTATACAGATATGAGCAATCTGGTGAATTGCATGGTTTAACTCGTGTAAGAGGGTTTACTCAGGATGATGCACATATTTTTTGTACTCCGGAACAATTAGATGAAGAGTTCAAAAAAGTAATTGATCTTGTACTTTATGTATTCGGTTCGTTAGGTTTTGAAAACTTTACTGCTCAAATTTCGCTAAGAGATCAGGAAAACAGAGAGAAATACATTGGTTCTGATGAAAACTGGGAGAAAGCTGAAAATGCTATTATCAACGCTGCTGCTGATAAAGGACTAAATACTGTTGTAGAATATGGCGAGGCTGCTTTTTATGGTCCGAAGCTTGACTTTATGGTAAAAGATGCTTTAGGAAGACAATGGCAATTAGGAACTATTCAAGTTGATTACAACTTGCCTGAGCGTTTTGAATTGACATATAAAGGTGCTGATAATGAATTACATCGCCCAGTTATGATTCACAGAGCTCCTTTTGGTTCTATGGAACGATTTATCGCAATTTTACTGGAACATACTGCAGGAAATTTCCCACTTTGGCTTATGCCGGAACAGGCTATAATCTTGTCTTTGAGTGAGAAATACGAAATTTATGCTAAAAAAGTTTTAGATTTGCTAGAAAATCACGAAATTCGCGCCCTAATTGACAACAGAAATGAGACAATTGGCAAGAAAATTAGAGATGCAGAAATGCAAAAAATACCATTTATGCTGATTGTTGGTGAGGAAGAAGAGAAAAACGGAACTATTTCAATTCGTCGTCATGGTCAAGAAGGAAAAGGGAATATTACAGTTACAATTGATGAATTTGTCGCTATTGTAAACGAAGAAATAAAAAAGACATTAAAAGTTTTTACAGTTTAACTTAAATTATAAAGTCATAGCAATAAGAAGCAACAGAGGTTACCAACCTCGAGTAGAAAAAAAGGATGCACACAGAATAAATAATAATATTCGTGGTGTACAAGAAGTAAGACTAGTAGGCGAGAACATCGAACCAGGTGTATTTAAGCTTGCAGAAGCTTTACGTTTAGCAGATCAATTCGAATTGGATTTGGTTGAAATTTCGCCAAACGCCGAGCCGCCGGTTTGTAAAATCATGGATTACAAGAAATTTGTTTACGAACAAAAGAAACGTGATAAGGTATTAAAAGCTAAATCTACGCAAGTTGTAGTAAAAGAAATTCGTTTTGGTCCTCAGACTGATGAGCATGATTATGAGTTTAAAAGAAAAAATGCTGAGAAGTTCCTTAAAGAAGGTGCCAAATTAAAAGCATTCGTTTTCTTTAAAGGACGTTCTATTATCTATAAAGATCAAGGACAGATTTTATTATTGCGTTTGGCTACAGATTTAGAAGAGCATGGTAAAGTAGAAGCTATGCCTGTTTTAGAAGGTAAGAGAATGATTATGTTCATTGCTCCGAAAAAGAAAAAATAATCAGTTTGCAGTTTCAGTATTCAGTCTTGAATTTGGAACTGCTAATCTGAAATAAAATAAGTAAGTAAGAATAAATTAAAACACTAGGAAAAATGCCTAAAATGAAAACAAAATCTAGCGCCAAGAAACGTTTTAAAGTTACTGGTTCTGGAAAAATTAAAAGAAAGCATGCTTTTAAAAGTCACATCTTGACCAAAAAATCTAAAAAACGTAAATTAGCTTTGACACACTCAGCGTTAGTTCACTCTACAGATATGAAAAGCATCAAACAACAATTAAGAATTATCTAATAATTCTTTAGGTTAAAAAATTATTTAAATAACCTTGGAGTATGGCTTTTAAGTTCCTTTGATTCAATTCAGGACGCCTGCTACAAAAACACATTAAAATTATGCCAAGATCGGTAAATTCAGTTGCTAAAAGAGCAAGAAGAAAAAAAATAATGAAGCAAGCCAAAGGTTTCTTTGGTAGACGTAAAAACGTTTGGACAGTTGCTAAGAATGCGGTAGAGAAAGCGATGAGCTACGCTTACCGTGACAGAAAACAGAATAAAAGAAATTTCCGTGCTTTATGGATTCAACGTATCAACGCTGGAGCTAGATTAGAGGGAATGTCTTATTCTCAATTCATGGGAAAAGTTAAAGCTAACGGAATCGAATTGAACCGTAAAGTTCTTGCAGATTTAGCTATGAACCACCCAGAAGCTTTCAAAGCAATACTTAATAAAGTAAAATAAACGTTTTATAAACTCAATTTAGATTACTTACTTATCATAGAAAAGCCATTCGCATTGCGAGTGGCTTTTTGCTTTAAAATAGTCAAAGGAATACATCTTTAGAAATTAATTTTAAAAGTACATTTGTATTAAATCAAAAAACAAATGCACGACGCACTTTTTCGACATATCGAAAAATTCATCACTTTAGAACCTTCGGAGATCGATATAGTAGAATCATGTCTACAGCTTTCTAATATAAAAAAGAAAGAACATCTTTTAAAAGAAGGACAGGTTTGCACTACCATGTATTTTGTTGTTAAAGGCTGTATGAGACAATATATCATAAATACCAAGGGGAGCGAACAAACACTTCAATTTGGCATTGAGAATTGGTGGATTACTGATTTACTAAGTTATTATAATCATACTCCTTCTCATTTCTATATTCAGGCTGTGGAGAACTCAGAAGTTATTGCTATTGAGAAACCAATATTAGAAGCACTTCTAATTCAAATTCCGAAACTAGAACGTTATTTTAGAATTGTATCTCAAAAATCTTTTGGAGCCATGCAAATGCGGATTAAATTCTTATTCACTATGTCTGCTGAAGAACGCTACCATCATTTTAATAATCACTTTCCAGAATTTGTACAACGTGTTCCTCAATATATGATTGCTTCTTATTTAGATTTCTCTGCAGAATTTATGAGTAAAATAAGAGCTGGCAAGATCTGATTCTTCATTTCTTGAAGTAGTTCAAGTTTTTAAAGTTCGATATCCCTCAACTTTGTATCAAACTTTAAAAACACACAAAATGACATCAAGAATTATTATCCCAACAGTTGCCCCACAAGCTTATCAAGCCATGATGAATTTAGAGAAATACATTTCTACTACTTCATTAACATCTGTACATAAAGAATTAATTAAGATCCGCGCTTCTCAAATAAATGGCTGTGCTTATTGTATTAATATGCATACAGCTGATGCAAGAAAATATGGTGTATCTGAGCAACGTATCTATTTATTAAGTGCCTGGCGTGAAGCTGATGTTTACTCTCAGGAAGAAAAGGCAATTTTAGCTTTAACAGAAGAAATTACACTAATTACCAACCATGTTTCTGACGAAGTATATCAAAATGCCGCTAATTTATTTGATGAAAAATACCTCGCAGAAATTATTATGATGATTATTACCATTAACGCATGGAATCGAATAGGAATTAGTACAGGACTGAGAGCGGTATAATTTTATAAAGATAATTTTTACAACATTTAGATCAACTACAAGCCTTCCTGCGTGAAGGCTTTTTGTATATGCCTCTAAATGAGAATCTCAATTTCTTAATTTTGAAAATTTTTTAAAAACAGGTATTTATACGTGTTTTCAACACTTAGAATTCTATATTTTTGGCGCATGATACCACAAAGAATACAATTCTATCTCTATATATTGTTTGCCTTAATTGTCATTATTTTCTCTTGTCAAAAAAACAGTAACGAAAACAATAAACCAAAAGAATCAAAAAAACAAATTGATCACTTAATTCATAAAGCAGATCAATTTGATAAAGAAGAAAAGTTTAGCAACGCTTTTTATTACTATAATCAAGCGAAACTAAATGCAAACCAAAAAACTGATATAGGAAAAATTGCATTTTCGCTTTTAAAGATGTCTGAAATACAACAAAACAATGGCGATTACATTGGCAGTGAAACAACTGCAACAGAAGCAATTCCATATATAAATAAAGCAAACAACCTAGATTATACATGGACTATATATCGTATACTTGGAATTAATTATTTTTCTACTTATAATTTTGAAAGTTCAATTCTTTACTACCAAAAGGCTTATCAATTAAAAACTGATAAAAAGCGAAAAATAGCAATGAAAAACAATATTGCTTTAGTATATCGCGAACAAAAAAAATATAAACAAGCTATTCAAATATTCAAAACTATCCTTAATGAGCAAGAGATTAAAAATAATCCTTTACTGTTTTCTAAAGTTCTTGACAATCTAGGATCTTGCTACACTCTAGACGGTAATCCAATTGCAATAGATTTTCTGAATCAGGCGCTACAAATTAGATTAAAACAAAAAGATGCTTTAGGTTTAGGAATGAGTTATAAGCATTTGGCAGAATTTTACAAAAATAGCAATCCTGAATTATCAAAAAAATATGCAAAACTAGCTTATGAAAAATACACCGAAGCAAATTGTATAGATGACCGGTTAAACTCTTTAGAATTAATAATCAAAAGCAGTAATGGTAGCGAACTGAAGAAAAATTCAATTACATACATTGAATTGGTTGATAGTATTTCTACAGTAAGACAAAAAGCAAAAAATGAGTTTGCAAGAATTAAATATGATTCCAAAAAAGAAAAAGTTGAAAATTTAGAATTAAAAGCCAATAAAACAGAAAACGAATTACAATTAGAGAGACAAAAAAATCGAAATATTGTTTCATACATCATCATTGCATTTAGTTTGTTTTTAATTTTAATACTTTATTTTTACATGACTGCCAGAGCAACAAAAGATAAAATTGAAGCAACATATCAAAGTGAGACACGTATTTCCAAGAAATTACACGATGAATTAGCCAACGATATTTATCACACTATGGCTTTTGCAGAAAATAAAAATCTTTCTATTGCTGAAAATAAGGAACAATTACTAAATCATTTAGACGCTATTTATTTAAGGACAAGAGATATTTCTAAAGAAAATAGTCCTGTTATAACAAACGAAAACTACGTTTTTTATTTAAAAGAAATGATCTCGGGATTTGACACCACCAATACAAATCTCCTTATTAATGGCTTAGATATTATTTCCTGGGATGATATTGAAAGAAATAAAAAAATAGCTGTTTACAGAGTTTTGCAGGAATTACTTGTGAACATGAAAAAACATAGTAATGCAACATTGGTTGGTATTACATTTAAAACTGTAGATAAAAATATCTTTATTAATTATACAGACAATGGAAAAGGCGTAAACATTGATGACATCACTTTTAATAACGGATTACACAATGTTGAACAAAGAGTTTTAAATATTAAAGGGCAAATTGACATTGATTCTGCACCTCAAAAAGGTTTTAAAGTTTTTTTTAAATTTCCAATATAGCAATGAAAAAACTTTATATTCTTTTTCAAAGGAAAAGGGTTTTAAAAAATCTCCTCGCCATTCTGATATTATTTCTAATAGTAGGTGTTTTCTATTTATTAAAACCTTTAAAAAGTGAAAAACTGACCAATAGAAAAAGTAACAAAACAGAGATAAGAAAAATTCTTGCTAAAGCTGATTTCTTTTTCGATAATTATATAGAAGACAGCTCTTATTATTATTATAATAAGGCACAATCGCTTTGTGATACAAAAGTTGATTACATTGATTACGTATACGCTATAACTTGTATGGCCAGTATTGAGTCTGAACAAGGAGATTTTATAGCAAGTGAGTTATTACTAACCAAAACTCTTCCCTATTTAAAAAAAATAAAAAAACCAAGGTTTGCAGCAAATATATATGGGCACTTTGCAGATAATTATTACTATACGTACGATTATAATAATTCTCTTTTCTATCAGAGAAAAGCCTTGCATTTAAAAACCAGTACCTATAGAAAGATAGTCGTTTTGAATGGTATGTGTTTAAATTTTATTAAACAAAAAAAGTACAAACTGTCAGAAAAAATATTACTTTCTCTATTAAAAATCAGACCTGAGTATACAGAGGTCAAAGAAATAAATGCAACTGAATACGCCAGAATTCTAGACAATTTAGGCATATGTTACATTGAACAGGGCAAACCCGAATCTTTAGAATATTTTCAAAAAAGTCTTGCCATCAATCTGGAATTAAAAAACTACAACCAACTGACTTACAACTACAAACATCTTTCGGAATACTATCAAAAACCAAATCCTTCAATAGCAAAATATTATGGCCAAAAAGCATATAATCTCGCAACACGACTAAAAAACACAAAAAACAAAATTCAAAGCCTAGATTTGATTATCAGAAGCAGTGAAGGAAATGATTTGAAAAAATATACTCAAATTTTCATAGCGCTTGTTGATAGCGCAAATGAGGCCACTCTAAAAGCAAAAAATCAATTTGCAAGAATTAAATATGATTCCAAGCAAGATAGATTCGAAAATTTACAGCTTAAAAGTCAAAAAGCACAGAACGAATTGCAGCTAGAAAGGCAAAAAAAACGAAATTTAGTTTCTTATATCATTATATTATTTACGACAGGATTAAGTTTATTACTTTATTTTTATTTGACTTCAAAGGGACGAAAAGAAAAAAATAACGAAATCTTAAAAAGTGAAATGCGAATTTCTAAAAAACTACATGATGAATTAGCTAACGATGTTTATGAAACCCTTTCTTTTGCGCAAAGAAAAGATCTGGAACATCGGGAAAATAAGGAACATTTTATAAATAATCTAGACATTCTGTATTCAAAAACTAGAAAAATTTCTAAAGAGAATAGTACAATAGCAACAAACGAATTCTATGAAATTGCTTTAAAGGAAATGATTTCTGAATTTAAAACTCCACATGTAAACATTTTATTGAATGGATTAGATGCTATTGACTGGAATCAAATTGATAAAAACAAAAAGATTACACTATACCGGGTTTTACAGGAGTTGTTTTTGAACATGAAAAAACACAGCAATGCCACTTTAGTAAGTGCAATTTTTAAAATAAGTTCAAATAATTTAACAATAATATATACGGATAATGGTATAGGAATAAGTGACAACGACTTAATTTTTAAAAATGGCCTCCAAAATGTGGAAAACCGTATTAAAACTATAAATGGAACCATTACTTTTGACAATAATCCTACAAAAGGTTTTAAATTAAGTTTCTCGTTTCCTTTATAAACAATCAATATGTACAAAAAAGTTTTAGTTGCCGAAGATCTAGATAGTATTAGTATAGCTGTTATTCAAGTACTTGAAGAACTAAAAGTTCCTGTAATTGATCATGTAAAATATTGCGATGATGGAATTTTGAAAATTAAAAAAGCCTTAAATGATAATGAACCATATGATTTATTAATTACTGATTTGTCTTTTAAATCAGATCATCGTAAAGTAAATTTAACTTGTGGAGAAGATTTAGTAGGAGCTATTAATGCTGTTCAGCCTAAACTTAAAAAAATTGTATTCTCGATTGAAGATAAATCATACCGAATAAAATCACTTTTTAATGATTTTAAAATTAATGCATACGTTTCAAAAGGAAGAAACAGCATAAACGAATTAAAGAAAGCAATCGAAAGGACATTTAAAAACGAAGAAAAAATCCTTTCATCGGATTTATCTTTTAGTTTCAATGATAAAACTTTGATCGAAATAGAAAGTTATGATATTTCTATTTTAAAATTATTAGCTCAGGGCCTTACATTAGAAAATATTTCCAGCGAATTTAAAGCGAGTTCAATAGCTCCAAATGGAACCAGTAGTCTGGAAAAACGAATTAATAAATTGAAAATTTACTTTAAGGCTAACAATAATGTCCATTTAATTGCAATCGCAAAAGACTTTGGTCTTGTTTAATTATATGGTTTTACGGTTTCCCGTAAGGAAATTGTTATTTATAGATTTAAGTTTGTTTTAAATCTATTAACCTACAAAATGAAACCACATTTTAATATCGATTCAGAAGAGATGCAGTACCGGAAATTTATTTCCAAATTTTATACAACAAAAAATAAAATTATAATGAAAACAATGTTACTCTGTCTATTTCTATCTATAAGCTTTGCTTTAGTGTCAGAAAAAACAGGATGGTTAGAAATTAACTGGAAAATGATCTTCATACCAGCACTTTTAGTTTTACAAATAATAATTATATCAACTGCTTTAAAGAATAGATATAAAAAACATTAGCTTGCTGCGTTAAAGTATCAAAAAAATTAAAAATACCAGATTCATTCTTAAATCTGGAAATGGTTTATATTTGATATTTTAAACATTACATGAAAAACAGTCTAAGCCTTTTAATTTTATTCTTTACACTTCATTCATTTTCGCAGGTCAAAATTCTTTCCTGGAATTTAGAAAACTTTGGAAAATCAAAAACAGATTCTGAGTTAAACCTTATAGCGAATACTATTCGTAACTACGATATTATTGCCATTCAGGAAGTTGTAGCAGGCTATGGAGGGGCTCAGGCGGTGGCAAAACTGGCAGAAATCCTGAACGAAAAAGGAATAAAATGGGACTATAGCATTAGTAATCCTACAAGTGGTGACAGTTACAAAAAAGAAAGATATGCCTATATCTGGAAAACATCAAAAGCTAAACTTAAAGGCAATACCTGGCTGGAAAAAAAATATCATTTAGAAATTGATCGCGAACCTTATTTTGCCACCTTTATAATCGACAAAAAAACGCTTACCTTAGTTAATTTTCATGCTATTACTAAAAAGAAACAGCCTGAAAAAGAAATCAAGTATTTTAAATTTCTACCGCAACAATACCCAAACCTAAAATTAGTTTTTATCGGGGATTTTAATTGTCCGGAATCACATACTGTTTTTAATCCATTGAAAAAAATGGGGTTCTCTCCTATTTTAGAAAAACAAAAGACAACATTAAAACAAGAATGTAAAGATAATATCTGTCTGGCATCTGAGTTTGATAATATTTTTTACAAGAAAAATAATTTAAAATATATTAACTCTGGCATAATTCTATTTTACAAAACATTTGATTCCTTACAAGAAGCCCGAAAAATATCCGATCATATTCCGATTTGGTTTGAATTTTCCTTAAAGTAATTACGTTTTCAACTTTTTCTTTCTGGCTGCAGGAAATAATACATTATTAAGTATTAGTCTATAACCTGGTGAATTAGGATGTAAATCTAATACCGTTGGCGGATCACCAACCTGATGTTGAAAATCTTCGGGATCATGGCCTCCAAAAAAAGTAAACATTCCTTTTCCTTTTTCTCCATGAATGTATCTTGCCTCACCATTTAATTCGCAGGTACCCATTACTAAAACATTGGATTTTACTAAAGCAGAATCAAAAGAAGTAGTTTGCCCCATAAATCCTTTAACTAATTGCGTATGATTTTGGCACAACATACTTGGAATCGGATCCCATTTTGCTGAAAATTCCATCAAAGAAAAATAATCTTTTTCCATTGGAATTCTGCGTTTTAAAGTCATATCAATATCTGAAAACTCATATTGCTCAGGACGTCTCTCTAATGTGAAATTTTTAAAAGCAAACGAATTTCCAAAATTCAATTTCGATTGATAATATGGTTCACTTGCATCCCCGTCAAACATTGCTTCGCAAATATCTACACCATCAGCAGCTAGCGCAATATCAAAACTATCTGTTGCAGAACACATTGCAAACATAAACCCACCGCCAATAACAAAATCTCTTATTTTTTTTGCTACTGCTCCTTTTTCCTGAGATACTTTTGAATATCCTAATTTTGCCGCCAGAGCTTCTGCGTCCTTTTTTTGATCAATATACCAAGGTGTATTTTTGTATGCAGCATAAAATTTTCCATATTGTCCTGTGAAATCTTCATGATGCAGGTGAAGCCAATCATATAATAGTAATTGATCACTTAAAACTTCCTCATCATAAATTGGTGTAAATGGTATTTCGGCGTATGTTAAAACCAATGTCACCGCATCATCCCAGGGTTGTTTACCTTTTGGAGTATAAACGGCAATTTTTGGTGCTTTTTCAAGAATCACAGATTCCATATTTTGAGAAGGGCTGGAGATTTCACTTAAAATCGAAGCTTCTTCACTATCTGAAAGCACTTCAAAGCTTACTCCGCGAATTTGACATTCTTTTCGGATTTCTGCAACATCAGGAAGCAAGAAAGAACCACCTCTATAATTTAGCAACCAGCTGGCTTTGTAATCTTTACTTAAACACCAATATGTAATTCCATATGCTTTAAGATGATTTTGCTGTGTTGTTTCATCCATTGGAAGTAGAAGAAATGAAGCTTTAGCGGTCAACGAAAAAAGAAATATAAATATGTAAACTAAACTTTTATGCATTATAAATTATTTTAGTAAAGATATAAAGGAAGAATTAAAAAACACAATAGCTTAGGGTAATTTACGACACTACACAATTATGAAGTTAAAATAATTTTGAAACTAAAAATTTATGATGCAAAATCAGGTATAAACACCTATTATGAAAATATAGTTTCTATTTAAATTTGTTTATCGAAATAATCAATTAATGAATCAGTGAAAAATTTAACAATGAAAATTAATGGCAGTAAAAACCAACCGAAAGGATTAAGCATATTACAGAAAATAGGTATTTGCGCCCTAATAATGATAATAATTATTTATTATGTATTGTCAATTCAATTTTTAACCAGCTAAATTTTATATTGTTAAGACTGCTATTTCGTTTTGAATCGCATAAACAACCAATCCTGCAATATTTCTGGATTCAGTTTTAAGCAGCAGATTATTGCGGTGCCCTTCAACAGTTCTCGGACTTAAAAAAAGATGATCTGCTATTTCTGTGGTTGTTTTTTGCAGACAGATAAGTTGAAGAATTTCTATCTCACGAGGTGAAAGGAAACCAGTTTCTAAATTTCCCTTTGAGTTTTTAGATGAAACAATAGTTTCTTGAATTGTTTTTAAAACTATTTGGCTGTAATAAAACCCTTTTTTTGCTACTTCATTAACAGTATGAATTAAATCTTTGGGGGTTGTATTTTTTATTAAATAAGCAACAGCACCAACCTGAATCATATTTGCAACAAATGATTTTGTGTCATAACTGGTTAGCGCTATTATTTTGATATCCGGATAAGATTTGCGAATAATTTTTGTGGCCTCAACTCCATTTAAAACAGGCATTTTCAAATCCATTATTATAATATCGGGCTTTGATTCGCTGCTATTTAATTTGGAAATAAGCTCTTCTCCGTTTGAAGCCTCAAAAATAATTTCAAAATTATCTTCCTTTTGCAATAAAAAAGCGATTCCCTTCCGAAATAAAACTTCGTCATCGACTAAAGCAATTTTTACAATGCTGCTCATTTTATTTATGTATTTGGTTCTTTGGAATTTCGAAATTACAAAATATGCTTTAGAAAATGGGAAAAAGCAATTTATTTTATTGATCAAATACAACTATTAATCTTAAAAGAGCTTTAAAAAGTAAACATTACCGCAATACCATGGTTAATTTCAGAATTTATTTTAATTGTTCCATTCAAAACAGAAATTCTGCTATCAATATTTTTCATACCAAGTCCTTTTTGATTTTCAATGTTTTGAGAATCAAAACCGACGCCATTATCTTCATAGTGACAAGTATTTATTTTCTCTATTGTTTTAAAAGCGATCCAAATTTCGGTTGCTTTTCCGTGTCTTAATGAATTATTCATCAATTCCTGTAAAATTCTAAAAACATGTAAATGACGATCAATTTCATTTTCATCAAAATCAATTTCATTTTTGTAATAAACTTTTACAGCTTTACTGCTTTCAAATTCCTCACATAATTCCTCGACACCGGCATTTAATCCAAATTTTTCGAAAACGGGCGGTAATAAATTGTGGGCAATTTTTCTGGAATTCTCTAAAGCTTTTGAAGTTAAAGCAATTATATTTTCTGTGATTTCAATAGTTTCAGCTTCTGTTAAATTTGGAGAAGTTAATAAATGACTATTCAGTGAAACTATATTTAGTTTTGAACTAATATCATCATGTAAGTCCTGAGCAATTCTTTTGCGTTCTTCTTCCTGCGTTAGTATAATAGCGTGAAGCTGCTCTTTCTGATATTGTAATATTAAATCTTTTTTTTCGAGTTCTTTCTGAATTATTTTTTTTCTTGAGAAATAGAAAAATACGATCAATATAATAGCAACAATTATAAAGAAAAGGGAAATATATAAAATAACTGCAACAAGTTCTTTTTCTGGAATCGTACTAGTATTCATAGCAAAATTTTATTACAAAGTGTGATTAAACTAATGAAGCTTTGCTTGAAAAACTTTTTATCCACTCGTATAAAATAAAGAATTGCAAAACCAAAATTAAAAATGCGTTCAATATCCAGGTTAAAAATTTCACATCATTACTAAGTCCTGATGAAAGATTTCCAACCAAAAACAAAACCGTACTTGATAATAAATACATTACAAAACCAAAACTAACATAATAATATTTTTTATCATCGGTAAGCATATTGTAAAAGTGAATCAAAGCATAAACAACCAGCAATAGAGACGTTAAAATAATTTCGAATAAATTAAGTTTCACAAACTGGCCTGAATCTAAAACTAATTGGAATCCCAAAATCAATAATGAAAATATTAATGTCGTTTTGACAAATATTTTTTGATTTTTTATCTGCAATAATGAATTATAGAACAACCCTAATAGTATCATTTGGCCAGCAAAAAACATATTGATAACAAATTGGTTATTCATTCTTAGGAAATACATTACCTCCATCGAAAACTGCATTAAAAAGGCAAAGGCTAAATAACTAACAAAAAAAACATTAGCTTTTCCCTTACGGAAAAAGCTATATGAATATAATATTAGGTTTAATAATAAAATTAAATAACCTGAATAAATTAAAAAATCATCCACTTTAATATAATTTAAAAATCAATATGGAGGGCAAGATCTTACACCATCATAAACAATCTCTTCGGCAGCCGATCTGTTTTGTTGACTTGCGGGAGGTCCGTAGACATCAATATATTGACCAGTTTCCTTATCAAATTTAGCCCCAACAAAAAGCAATGTCTTTTCTCCCTGATCATTAATCCCTATGTACGCACGAACGGCATCTGCCTCAAGCTGTAATACAAATTCTAAACTTTCACGTGGAATCAAATAAGATTTAACTTTATTTTTCGGGTCTTCAACAGTGGTGTCATCCTGATATCTCTTTTCCCACTCTTTAGCTGTAGCTAATGGAATTTGAATTGGTTCAGGAAAGGTTTCTTCGCTCATAATTTACAATTTAAATTAGTTAATAATATTAGATTTAATCAATTGGTTTGTTAATAGTTTGGCTAATCTACCGAATTAATTTTTATCTAAGAAATATTATTTGTGCAAAATAGAGTACTAAAAATCTAAATTATTAGCAAAAAAAAATCTTCAGAGCAGTTAAAACTTCTGAAGATTTTCCTTTTATTTTTTAAATTTAAAACGGTACATCGCTGTCATCATCGTCATCATTCAGATTACTTCCGAATGCTTCATTTGCTGAAGGCAGGTTTTTAGTAATAAATGGATTATCATCATGATTCATCTTTGATGGTAAATCGTCATAACTACCTGAAAAATCATCAAGATTATCAAATTTTCCAAGATGTCCAATAAATTTCAAACGAACATTTTCGATACCACCATTACGGTGTTTGGCGATCATTATTTCAGCCTGGCCAGCAGTTGGCGAAGCCTCGTCATCATCCCATTCGTCAATTTTGTAATATTCTGGTCGATATAAAAACGAAACAATATCGGCATCCTGCTCAATCGCTCCGGATTCACGAAGATCCGATAGCAACGGACGTTTACTTGAACCACGCGTTTCAACGGCACGCGATAACTGCGAAAGTGCAATTACCGGAACGTTTAACTCTTTTGCCAAAGCTTTTAAGTTTCGGGAAATGGTAGAAATTTCCTGTTCACGATTCCCTCCTCCTTTACCATTTCCACCGGCAGTCATCAATTGCAAATAGTCAACAATGACAATTTTGATATTATGCTGTGAAACCAAACGACGGCATTTTGCTCTTAAATCAAAAATAGAAAGTGACGGGGTATCGTCAATATACAGTGGTGCTTTTTCTAAGTTTTTTACTTTTGTACTTAACATTTCCCATTCATGGGGTTCTAATTTACCGGTACGTAATTTCTCGGATGATAGTCCTGTTTCTGATGAAATCAACCTTGTGATCAATTGCACCGAAGCCATCTCTAAAGAAAATAATGCCACTCCATGCCCAAATTCAATAGCAATATTTCTAGCCATCGAAAGTACAAATGCGGTTTTTCCCATCGCTGGCCTTGCCGCTATAATAATTAAATCACTTGGCTGCCATCCCGATGTCAGTTTATCCAGATTAGTAAAACCGGTTTCAACACCACTTAATCCTTCTTTTCCGGCAATTTCTTCAATACGTTTCTTTGCCTGTAAAACTAAACTTTGCGCTGTTTCAGAACTTCGTTTAATATTTCCTTGCGTTACTTCATATAATTTTGATTCGGCCTGATCCAGTAAATCAAATACATCTGCTGTTTCATCATAAGAGGCTTCAATAATTTCAGAAGAAATTCGAATCAAACTTCGCTGAATAAATTTTTGAAGTATGATACGTGAGTGAAATTCAATATGCGCCGAAGAGGCAATTTTTTGCGTAAGCTGAATTAAATAAAAATCTCCTCCTGCAACTTCTAATTTTCCGTTCTTTTTCAGCTGAGCCGAAACGGTTAATAAGTCAATTGGCTGCGTTTCAGTAAAAAGCTGCACAATCGCTTCAAAAATATATTTGTGTGCATCTTTATAAAAAGCATCCGGTTGCAAAATATCAATTACATCATCCACACCTTTTTTATCAATCATCATTGCACCAAGCACAGCCTCCTCTAATTCAAGTACTTGCGGCGGTAACTTTCCTTTTTCTAAATTAATAATGGTGGTTTTATCTACCTTTACAGGGTTTATGTTCTTGAAATTTTCCATATAGCGAAAGTAACAAAATTTAAAAAAAAATTGCTATCGAGTTATAACTATTAATTGTTTATAAATAAGTTTTTTTTGTTGATAACCAAAAAAAAATCCGAAACTGTAAGGCTTCGGATTTTAAATATTATTGTAAGAATTTACTCCTTATACTCGCCCATGTTACTATATTTGTCCATTCTCTGAGCAATTAAGTCGGCTGTTGATAAGTCTTTCAATTCGTTATATCCTTTTGTAATATATTCCGCTACTGTTTTAAAAGTGGTTTCGCGGTCATAATGCGCTCCACCTAACGGTTCCGGAATTACATCATCAACTAATTTTTGTTTTTTCATGTCAGATGATGTCAATTTTAAAGCATCAGCAGCACGTTCTTTGTATTCCCAGCTTTTCCATAAAATAGAAGAACATGATTCTGGAGAAATTACAGAGTACCAAGTATTTTCTAACATGTATACTTTATCACCAACACCTATTCCTAAAGCTCCACCTGAAGCACCTTCGCCAACGATAATGGTAATGATTGGCACTTTTAAACGAACCATTTCAAAAATATTTCTGGCAATAGCTTCTCCCTGTCCTCTTTCTTCAGCTTCAAGTCCCGGATATGCACCCGGTGTATCTACAAGAGTTAAAACTGGAATTCCAAATTTCTCTGCCATTTTCATCAAACGCAAAGCTTTACGATATCCTTCAGGATTTGCCATACCAAAATTACGGTACTGACGTGTTTTTGTATTATAACCTTTTTGCTGACCTACAATCATAAACGACTGTCCGTTTACTTTTCCTAAACCACCCACCATTGCTTTATCATCTTTAAAACCTCTGTCTCCGTGAAGTTCTAAAAAAGTATCACCGCAAATTGCTCTGATATAATCTAAAGTATAGGGTCTATTAGGATGTCTTGACAGCTGAACTCTTTGCCAGGCCGTAAGGTTTTTATATATGTCTTTTTTTGTTTGTTCTAATTTCTTGTTGATTTCCTTGCAGGTTGGTGTTACATCAACGTCAGATTCTTTTCCAATTATAACACACTTTTCTAACTGCTCTTCAAGTTCTTTTATTGGAAGCTCAAAATCTAAATATTCCATGGATTTTTGAATTTTGTTTTTAAATCGAACCGCAAATATAAAAATATTATACTATTCGTATGATTATTTCGTGTTTAAAATGTAAAAATGAAATTTATAAATAAGTAAAGTATTACAGATTCTTCTTATTTTGATAATGTTTAAAAACACCATTTAGAATAACTGTGATTACAATTATGATTGCACCAATGTAAAATTCAGTACTCATTTTTTCTTTTCCTCCAAGAATAAAATAAGCCAGCATAATACCGTAAACAGGCTCTAAATTAGTGGTTAACATTACTGTATAAGGCGTCAGCTTCTGCATTACTTTTACCGAAGCCGTAAAGGCATAAGCTGTACAAATCGATGCCAAAATGAGTAATAAAATCCAATTGTTTACTGACATTGTAAAAAAATCGGCAGTGAATTTTCCTTGTACCAAAAAATAAATAGAAATAAAGAAAACTCCTGCACCAAATTCATAAAATGTAATTACAGAGGGTTCATGATCAGAGATTAACTTTCCGTTCATTAAGGTAAACAAAACGCCTAAAATGATAGAAGCCAGAGCGTAATACATTCCGCTTAGATATTTAACCTCAACCTGCATAATTAGTGCTAAACCTCCAATTATTATCAATCCGAAGAAAACTTCGTACCATAATATTTTTCTTCCGTAAAAAAGCGGCTCTAATAAAGAGGCAAAAAAAGCGCCTAAAGAAAATATGGATAAGGTTATCGAAACATTAGAAACATGAATGGCCTTAAAAAAGAAAATCCAGTGAAGCGCAATTAGCAATCCTACAAAAATTAACTTGGCAAAAGACTGGGCTGATATTATAAAAGACTGCTTTTTATAGACAATGAAACCAGCAAGAAATATACCTGCAAGAAACATTCTGAACCAAACTAAATTTTCGGCATCAATTGTTATTAAAGCTCCTAAAATGGCTGTAAAACCCCAGATAAAAACAATTAAATGAAGATTTAAATAACTTTTTAAATTATCGTTTCGCATTACGTAATAAATAAACTGCCAGAATTCCGAAAACCATATTAGGGAACCACACAGCTAGTAAAGGTGAAAAAGTAGATTTTTCGGCAAGAGTACCAAATATTTTATCAAAAAACACAAATGAAAAGGCAATTGCAATTCCTATCGCAAGGTTCATTCCCATTCCTCCGCGACGTTTCATTGCTGAGACTGCAACTGCAATAATCGTTAAAATAAAGGCAGAAACAGGTACACTATATTTCTTATACAGCACAACCAAATAGGTATTTACATTTCCTGAACCACGTTTTCTTTCTTTTTCGATAAATTTATAAAGCTTACCCAAAGTTAAGGTCTCGGCAATATAAACTACCGGAGTTAAATCTTCTAGTTCAAACTTAAAAGCAGTATTTTTTTCAGGAGCTTTTTCAATGACATCGTTCAGGTCTCCAAGTGTTCTTTTAGTATAATCATACATAGTGTATGTTTTCTTCTTCGGATCCCACTTGATGCGGCTTGCTGTAATTTTATATTTTAATTTATCTTTTTCAAAATGCTCCAGCGTAAAATTAAAAGCCGTTTTTGATTCTTCATTAAAACTGTTTACAAAAATAAAATCATTATCATTAATTTGTCTGTAAACATTGGTGTTTTCACCCCGCATGAGTTCTTTTCCGTTTCCTTTTAAATAGGTATATCTAAAATTATTATACCCTTCACTGGCAGCAGGAACGATAAAAAATCCCATCAACAAAACAAAAATAGAAACGATTGTTGCACCAATAATATAAGGTCGTAAAAAGCGTGTAAATGAAATTCCCGAACTCAAAATAGCAATAATCTCTGTATTATTAGCCAATTTTGATGTAAACCAAATTACCGATAAAAACAAAAATATCGGAAACAAGGAATTGATAAAATAGATCGTGAAATTATAATAATAGAACGCAATATCCATAAACGGAATCTTGTTTTCCAACATCTTATTTACCTTTTCAGAAACGTCAATCACGATTCCGATAGGGGCAAATAATAATAGCATCACCGAAAAAGTGGCTAAATATCTTTTTAGAATATACTTATCTATTATCGTTAACATAGATTCTTTTTGTTTTTTTTGTTTCAGGTTTCAGGTTTCAAGTTCTTTGCAGAACGTGAAACCTGAAACCTGAAACTTGAAACTTTTTTTATAGTCTTTGACTCATATTTTTAACCATCATTTCTTTCCATGGTCTAAAATCGCCTGCTAAGATATGTTTTCTAGCTTCACGAACCAACCACATATAGAAACCAAGGTTATGAATTGTAGCAATTTGCTTTCCTAAATATTCGTTGGCAGCAAATAAGTGACGTAAATAGGCTTTTGTATATTCTGTATCAACAAAAGTATGTCCCATTTCATCAATTGGAGAAAAATCATCTTCCCACTTTTTATTTTTAATATTGATAGTTCCGTTTGCCGTAAACAACATTCCGTTTCTTGCATTACGCGTTGGCATAACACAGTCAAACATATCAATTCCTAACGCAATATTTTCCAGAATATTAATTGGTGTTCCAACACCCATTAAGTAACGAGGTTTATCCTCCGGAAGAATTTCGCAAACCACTTCTGTCATGGCGTACATTTCCTCAGCAGGTTCCCCCACTGATAATCCTCCAATTGCATTTCCTTGCTGACCTGAATTTGCAATATATTCTGCAGATTGACGACGCAAGTCTTTATAAGTACTTCCCTGAACAATCGGGAAAAATGTTTGTTCGTAACCGTATTTATAAGGCAATTTATCCAAATGATTGATACAACGATCCAGCCAACGGTGCGTCATGTGCATCGAGCGCTGTGCATATCTGTAATCGCAGGGATAAGGTGTACATTCATCAAAAGCCATAATAATATCAGCACCAATTGTACGCTGAATTTCCATTACGTTTTCTGGTGTGAAAAAGTGATAAGAACCGTCAATATGAGACTTAAACTTCACTCCTTCTTCCTTAATTTTTCGATTACTCGAAAGAGAATACACTTGGTATCCACCAGAATCTGTCAAAATATTACGATCCCAGTTCATGAATTTATGCAATCCACCGGCTTTTTCAAGAATTTCTGTTTGCGGACGTAAATATAAATGGTATGTATTTCCCAGAATAATATCCGGATTAATATCTTCTTTCAATTCACGCTGATGTACCCCTTTTACCGAAGCAACCGTACCAACAGGCATAAAAATAGGCGTTTCAATTACGCCGTGATCTGTAGTAATACTTCCCGCTCTCGCTTTCGACTGCGGATCTTTTTGTAATAAATCAAACTTCATCTGTTTCTTTTTTCAGTCGGCAAAGATAAGCTAATTTCAGGGAAATTTAATTAATTAGAAAATTTGTCAATTAGAAAATTAGATAATGATTTTTGAGCACCGAAAGTTTGGAATTTGGAATTTAAAAAAATTGGAATTTAGAAAATTTTGGGCGTTTCCGCCGCGGCGGATCGGGCTATCCGCTGCAAGTCCTCGCACTTCCTTCGTCAGGCTGTGGGCTTTTCGCTTCTATCCCTAACGCGTACATCTGATAGCTTTTCGACAAATAACCTAAATGTAAAAGTTGCAACAACCACAGTAATAAAGTGTAACACGACAAGCGTATTGATTTCTTAATTTTAATTATCTGGAAAAAACTAAATTAATATCAATTAAAATTATAGAAATCATGATAAGCTCAGAAAATAAAAACACAACCCCAGAAGAACGAATTGAAAGAAATCTGGATAATTTAGATTATCCGGCAAACGAAGACATTTACAATCAGGAAGAAAAACTCGAAGATATCGATCCCGAAGGAATTTCAGGTGAAAGAACAGTCATTAACAACGACAACTACGACAATGATTGGAAACAAAACAGTGACAAACTAGGAAATGATCTGGACATTCCGGGAGCTGAACTTGATGACGAACAAGAAGACATTGGTTCTGAAGACGAAGAAAATAATTTTTACAGTGAAGGCGACACTGAATAAACCCTTTTTGCCCGAATTACGAATTTTTGCAAATTATTTTGTCACACATTAAAAGATTGGAACAGATTTTTAAAATCAATTTAATCTTTTAATGTGTGGCAAACTTTTTTATACACTATTTACAAGATTTTGAAGTTTTTTTTCAGATTAATAAAAAAAGAAGCATAATTTAACAATTGTATCAAACTAATACAAAAAATCATTTGTCTCCCCGCAAAATAAAATTTACTTTTGCAACAGTTTAACTTTTACATATAAAATGAAGCCTAACACACAACAATTAAGCGATTTAACTATCCAAGTAAGAAGAGATATTCTTCGTATGGTACATGCTGTCAACTCAGGTCACCCAGGTGGATCACTAGGTTGTACTGAATTTTTGGTAACACTATACCAAAATATTATGGAACGCAAAGAAGGTTTTGATATGGACGGAATTGGTGAAGATATTTTCTTCCTTTCAAACGGACATATTTCTCCTGTATTTTATAGCGTTTTAGCGCGCAGCGGTTATTTCCCTATTTCAGAATTAGCTACGTTTAGATTACTAAACTCACGTTTACAAGGTCACCCAACAACTCACGAAGGTTTACCTGGTGTTCGTATGGCTTCTGGTTCATTAGGACAAGGTTTATCTGTAGCTCTTGGAGCAGCTCAGGCAAAAAAATTAAATGGAGATAATCATTTAATCTATACTTTACACGGAGATGGCGAATTACAAGAAGGTCAAAACTGGGAAGCTATCATGTATGCTTCTGCAAAAAAAGTAGACAACCTTATTGCAACTATCGACGTTAACGGAAAACAAATTGACGGAACAACTGATGAAGTTTTAGCAATGGGAAGTATTCGTGCAAAATTCGAAGCTTTTGATTGGGATGTTTTAGAAATTGCTGAAGGAAACAATATCGATGCTATTCTTGCCGGATTAACTGATGCTAAATCAAGAACAGGAAAAGGAAAGCCAGTTTGTATTTTATTACATACAGAAATGGGTAATGGTGTAGACTTTATGATGCACACTCACGCATGGCATGGTAAAGCACCAAACAACGACCAGTTGGCAAGTGCTCTGGCTCAAAACTATTCTGCAGATCAAATCGATTACTAAAAAAGTGTTCAGTCTCAGTGTGCAGTTTTCAGTTTAAAACTAGCCACTTAGAACCTTAGCATCTCATAAAAGACAAAAATGAAAAAATATACAAATACAGGAAGTAAAGATACTCGTTCGGGTTTTGGAGCGGGAATGACTGAATTAGGTCAAAAAAATGAAAAAGTAGTAGCACTTTGTGCTGATTTAATTGGATCATTAAAATTTGATGATTTCAAGAAAAATCACCCAGAGCGTTTTTTCCAAATTGGAATCGCAGAAGCTAACATGATTGGTATCGCTGCAGGTTTAACAATTGGAGGAAAAATTCCTTTTACAGGAACTTTCGCTAACTTCTCTACAGGAAGAGTTTACGATCAAATTCGTCAATCTGTTGCTTATTCAGATAAAAACGTGAAAATTTGTGCTTCTCACGCTGGTTTAACACTTGGTGAAGACGGAGCAACACACCAAATCTTAGAAGATATTGGATTAATGAAAATGTTGCCAGGAATGACTGTAATCAACACTTGTGATTACAATCAAACTAAAGCAGCTACTTTAGCATTGGCAGATCACCATGGTCCGGCTTATTTACGTTTCGGTCGTCCGGTTGTGCCTAACTTCATGCCAGCTGATGAACCTTTCGTAATTGGAAAAGCTATTTTACTAAACGAAGGAACTGATGTTACAATCGTTGCAACAGGACATTTAGTTTGGGAAGCTCTTATTGCTGCCGAAGCTCTTGAAGCAAAAGGAATTTCTGCTGAAGTAATCAACATTCATACTATTAAACCACTTGACGAAGAAGCGATCCTGAAATCATTGGCAAAAACAAAATGCGTTGTAACTGCAGAAGAGCACAACATTCTTGGAGGTCTTGGAGAAAGCATTTCAAGAGTATTAGCTCTAAACACTCCTGCTCCACAAGAGTTTGTAGCTGTAAACGATAGTTTTGGTGAATCTGGAACTCCAGAACAATTAATGGAGAAATACAAATTAAACAATCAGGCTATTGTTGAAGCTGTAGAAAAAGTTATCAAAAGAAAATAATTTTAGATTTTCTTACTTATATAAAAAAACCTCGAAAGTGATTTCGAGGTTTTTTATATTTGGATATGACTAGATTAGTACCAAGAAATATTAACTGGAAACGCACCACCCGGAACTATAGATGTTACTGGACCAGAAACCGCAAAATTAGTATAGGGATTGGCTAAAACATAACTAATTGTCCAATTTGCAAGCAAATAAGTTTGGGTGCCAGATATTCCTGACACATTAATGTCTGTCAAACTCCAAGGAGCGACCGATCCATTTCCACATGCACCACAAAACAAAGTGGTAGAAAAAGTTCTAACATTAAATGCTTCTTTCCATGTACATCTAAAAGTAGAACATGACCTGTATTGTAATATAGTACGTAAATACATTTTACTTGTTTGAATCTGATCATTCAAAACAATTGTTTCATTAAATAAATCTACAACATGTCTAAGTCTACTCCCTGATATTGTTTGTTCAGGAGTAACGAATGTTATTGTTCTGTTTTCATTTGGAATAACATTTCTACTCGTTAAACTTTCACTAGAGCCGGCCAAACTTAATAATTGACCATAAACTTCCATACTACCTTTACTATTCATAAGTTCAGTTGAAGTTTTATTTAATTCATTCCCTGACAATAAATAAAAATTACGCTCATTAAGCCACAAAACTTTATTTCCTATTTTTACTTTTGATTCAGAGTTTAAAATTGATTTTAAAGCATCTGAATACATTAATCTTGAATCAGCTAGTACATCTTCTTGGAGTACTAGTGAATCACTTGACGTATTCAATAATGAAGTTACTTTTTTTTCAGAAATCCAATTTTGAAGTTCATTCTTGTTTAACTCCGCTAAATGAGAATATTCTTTAACAAAAGATTCTTCATTTTTAAAAGCTAATATTCCACCCTCCAATACAGATCCATTAGAAGGAATTCCGGCTTCAATAGATTCAGATACCTGATCATCATTACTACATGATGCAAGAGCAGCAAACACAAAAAACATAATTACTTTTTTCATTTCAATAAGGTTTTGTTAATATTCTTACAAATATATAAATTTTTATACTAAAAAAATTACCAAAATAATAACAAATTAATAAATTGGTATTAAGAAATGAATATATATAATGATTATGAAATTAAAATTGCAAAAAAAAACTCGAAAAATAATTTTCGAGTTTTAATCTTAATTTACTGTTTCTTATAAGGATATGTTTTATCCAAATGAATTCTTAATCGAGTAGGTTCTAAATAATCTGCATCAATATATTTTCTTGGATTAGTTGCAGATTCTGCTTTAGCAGGATCGGTCAAATCACCTGTCGGTCTTCTAGGAATACCTCTTGGCTCTGTTTCATCTGTATTAGGAGTAGTAGGATTATCAACAATTGGATCCCAAGGATAATAAGTACTTATTCCGTAATTAATTCCGCCAACATTACCAATTTGGCCGGCTGGCTTAGTAATTTCATAAAAAGTTGTAAAGCCATCGCCATCATCATCAGCATCTAAAAAATCAGCAATACCATCTCCATCGGTGTCGTCAATTAAACTAGCTGGTGGATTTGGATATTTTACTGTATCTCTAAAATCATATACATAACCATCATTGTTAATATCTTCTTGAAAATCAAAAACACCGTCAAAATCATGATCTAATCGAGCAATGTCAAACAATTTAAATGTAAATACTAACGGAGAATATGCTTTAATACCATCTGTAGCTTCGCCATAATATGCAAGTCCTGAAGGTAAAAACATTACACCGGCACCAAAATTATCATAAGTCGCTACGCCATCAGCTCCAATTACAGAAGTACCTGTTTTAAATTTTGGAAAAATTTCTTTCCATCCATCTACAAAAACTCCACTTGTACCAGCGCCATCCAAATCAAAAGTTCTTGCCAAGCCACTAGAAGAGTCAAACTGTGTTCCATCTAATAAATATCCTGTGTAAGCAGTAGAAATTCTGTCGTAATTACACGGAGACACTCCTGTCCCTTGTCTTAATGATAAATAATAAACTGTATAAGTAATACCATCATTATAAACATCCCTCGTTTGTAAAGGATAATCTGTTTGATCCCAAATAGAAACCTGTGTTCCGCCTGCAGGAATTTTAGTGATTTTAATATCGAAATTAGCATTAACTTCTTCTATATAATTTGTCTTTAAATATTTCAGAATAGAATCATTATCAGCCTTATATTGTTCTGTATAATCTCTCAAAGGAACTACTACCACTTCATCATCATCACTTTTGTTACAAGAAACTATTGCAATACCAGCGAGCAATAAAACAAAATAATATTTAAATTTATTCATTATTGTTAATTTTTTAGGTGCGCAAGATACAATATTGATTTATTTTTGTAAAGAATTTAACTTGGATTTTAGAAAAATTATGAGAATAGATAAATACCTATGGTGCGTTCGTTATTACAAAACCAGAAACATGGTTACCGAGGCTTGTAAAAAGAACCATATTACTGTAAATGGGCAGGTTGCCAAGCCGTCTAAAGAAGTTTTTCCTACGGACAGAATTACCTTTAGAAAAGATCAGATTACACAAATTATCACGGTTTTGGATATTCCCGAAAGTCGTGTTGGGGCAAAACTTGTCGATATCTATCGAAAAAACGAAACTCCTTCAGAAGCATATGAACATTTAGAGCTATTAAAACTATCTAAAGAACACTATCGCAAAAGCGGAACGGGAAGACCAACCAAAAAAGACCGAAGAGATATTGACGAATACGGAAATGAGATTTTTGATGAAGACGAGGAAAATTAAATTTCAAACTTTTTAAATTCCAAACTACTTCTGTAAGATCATATTAAAAAAAGAAAAAAACTAAATTCAAAACCTCAACATTGGAATATTTAATTTCGGATTTCCTTTTCAAAATTGAAATTTGGATTTTTTATATTGGAATTTAAAATTTGTACTTTAGCAAAAAAATAAAATCATGAGCAAGAACATTATCTTAACCCATCAGGAAATCGAACATAAAATCAAACGTATCGCGTATCAAATTTACGAGACTTTTGTTGATGAAGAAGAGGTTGTTATTGCCGGGATCGCTTCTAATGGATCTATTTTTGCCGAAAAAATTGCATTGGCTCTAAGCAACATCTCGACTCTTAAAATTTCACTTTGTGAAGTTAAGGTCGACAAACAAAATCCGCAACTACCTATACAAACCTCATTAAACGCATCAGAGTATTCCAATAAAGGATTAGTATTGGTTGATGATGTATTAAATTCAGGTACTACCTTGATATACGCCGTTCGTCATTTTTTAGACGTTCCGCTTAAAAAATTCAAGACGGCAGTACTTGTAGACAGAAATCATAAAAAATACCCTGTAAAAGCAGATTTTAAAGGAATTTCGCTTTCTACCTCTTTACTTGAACATGTTCAGGTAATTTTTGATGACAATGGTAATGATTATGCGTTTTTAAGCTAAAATTTTTAAAATATCTTCAACTGTTTCTTCGACTGTTCTATTATCAACCGACAATTTATGTTGTGCATGGTTGTAATAAAAGCTTCTGTCGAACAAATGTTTTGCGATAAATTCTTTCATTTCGTCCTCATTCATATTAGCAATCAAAGGGCGTTTGCTTTTGTTATGGATTAATCTATTATATAAAGTCTCTATTGAAGCTTTTAAATAAATAGATATAACATCATCCTTTTTCAATAATTCATGATTATTGGCATAGCATGGCGTTCCACCTCCTAAACCTATTATAGTATTTTCTGAAGATTGAAGCAATTCGACAAACATTTCGTGTTCTAATTTCCTAAAATAGATTTCTCCTTTTTGTTCGAAAATCTCATTTATTGATAAATTAGCTCTTTTTTCGATGCAATTATCCAAATCTAAAAATGGAATATTTGTAATTTTTGAAAGATTTTGGGCAATTGTTGACTTTCCGCAGCCCATATATCCTAATAAGACTATTTTTTTCATTCTAATAAAACACTATAAATTAGGGGATTGTAAATTTTGTTTAAAAAAAGACAAATTTATAATAAAATTGCTTGCAAATAATAAAATAAACTCCTTATATTTGCACCCGCATTCAAGGAACATATGACTCGATAGCTCAGTCGGTAGAGCACATCACTTTTAATGATGGGGTCCTGGGTTCGAGCCCCAGTCGGGTCACAAAATTTGTGACTAACAAAATAAGTTTCTTGAAAGCAATGACTCGATAGCTCAGTCGGTAGAGCACATCACTTTTAATGATGGGGTCCTGGGTTCGAGCCCCAGTCGGGTCACAAAAGGTCGAGTAATTTATTACTTGACCTTTTTTCATTTTAGGCCACGTGGAGAAACGGTAGACTTGCCATCTTGAGGGGGTGGTGCTCGTAAGGGCGTGTGGGTTCAAATCCCACCGTGGTCACACTTATCACTTTATTACAAAACAAAACGCCTTATAAATAAGGCGTTTTGTTTTGTAAATGTTTTTATATTACCACCATAGCCCGCATCTTTGAACGGAAAAGAATTACAATAAATAATTATTTCTCTCCCTCATAACACTCAGGTGCATCGCTTCTTTTAAACTCTACAGTTTCTTTATGGATTTCCATGATCAATTTCGATTTTATAAACCCAACATCATTTTTCTTTTAGAACTAGCCGCAAAAGTTGGTGCCAAGTACATATTCGAGCTCATCAACGTTGTTTTATTTGCATATTCAATATTCGCATATAAAATCAGAGTATCTTTACCCCAATGATAGCGATAAAGAATATGCAGCTGATTGACCATCTCTCCTTTTCTTAATTCCAAATATTTATTTCAAGTCACAATTATAATAACAAAATTCCACGAATAAACATTCACCTATTGCTCGTTCAATCGTTTTAGGTTTTTCATTCGTTTTCGCATTCAACCTTAATAAGCTATAATAATTATGACATTGATATCCAAAGAAAAATTTTCTGAAGCTGCCGGCCTTTCTAAAATTCCTATCCCGGGATTATCCTCTTATTTAATGAAGGTAATGAAGATTAACGATTTAAATACAATGGTTAAGGAAGCAGGTAATCTTGAAGGTGCAGATTTCGCTAATTATGCCTTAACGAAAATAGGCGTAAAAGTCAAGTATGATGCCACCGAATTATTAAATATCCCAAGTAAAGGAGCCTTTATCGTAGTGGCTAATCACCCTTATGGAGGTATCGAATCATTAGCCTTATTAAGTACAATTGCGAAAATACGTCCTGACACCATGTATATGGGGAATTTTTTATTGAAGGAAATACCAAATCTTGAAAAATGCATTATTGCGGTAAATCCATTTGAAAATGTACAAAATTCTGCCAGTATCACAGGATTAAAAATGACGTTCAAAGCTTTATCAGAAGGCATTCCTGTTGCCATATTTCCTGCCGGAGAAGTTTCATCATATGATTTTAAGACAAGTAAAATCACAGATCCGGAATGGCATCCTGTAGTAGGAAAAATTATCAGCAAAGCCAATGTGCCTATCTTACCTATATATTTTCATGGAAATAATGGTTTTTTCTTTAGTATGCTAAAATCAATTCACCCGATGTTGCAAACTTCAAAACTGATTTCAGAAATGTTTAACAAACAAGGACACGAACTAAAAATGACTATCGGGAAAGCCATTTTTTTATCACAAACAAAAGACAAAGCCGCTGATCTTCTAATGTTGCAAAATCTTAGAAGCAAGCTATACGCTCTCAAAAATCAATTACCTAATTAAGAGCTTCAAGTTATTTAGCACTTGTGACAAACCTTGAAAATCAACTACTTTCCTTCACGTCTGCCAAGTTGCTTAAAACCTGAAAATCTTCAAACAAAAGGTTTGATTTTTTCGTACCAGTTCACAATAAAATAAAAAAGCCTGAGGATCTTATTCTCAGGCTTTTTGGTTCAACAAAAAAAAACAATTTTGATTCCAAAACTGAAAGACATTTTCTCTTTTATCTTATTTTGTTACTTGCAAAATATCAAGAAAGCAAATCTTGATAGAAGGTTACATTACGCACATTAACAGGATCCCAACTTCCGTTTGAAATACGGTGTAATTCAATATAATAAATTCCTTCTTCCAGATAAATATCACCCAACTGTTTGATTACATAGTCTGTAAAACTATTAGTAGCAGTAAAAGAATAAAAAATACTTGAAATATCTTTTATCACCAATTGAAATTTACCGGAAAAACCGGCCAGCTCACATTGCCAATGGTAAATTCCTGCCTCATCCACTTTCACTCTCCAAGCTGGATACGAAGCTGGATTTGTCCAGCCGCCAATGTTATAATTTGGAGCATGTTCTATCATAATGTCAGGTCCATGCAGTATGGCACTTTGAGCAGGAAGAACCAATGTTCTGTCTGAGTTTTGATTGATAATAGGAGTTTTGTCAATCTCGGGATGAATCGAAATTTGGCGAACGTTTACTGCATCCAGTCCACCATTTGAAATACGATGTAATTCGATTTTATATACACCAACAGGCAAATTAATTGTTCCTAAAGTCAAGGCCTGATAATTGCCATAACCGCTTGTTGTGATTGTAAATGGATAAGGACCTTGCTCTACTCCGTTTATTTTAAGCACGAACTGTCCTGAATAGCCAGATACAATTGCATCCAAAATGAAATTTCCGGCATGAATAACTTCAACGTGCCAAGTGGCAAAGCCATCGGGATCAGTCCAATATCCCAGATTATAAAACTGTCCATTTTTCTCAATACGTAACCCTGAAGTAATAGCATCAACAGCATTTAAATTGAGTGTCCCATCATTGAACTGTCTAACAAAAGTGAAAAGGATATCCACAATTCCTGACATTTCTAAAACAATCGTTGTGCTAATATTGTCCAGCGGAGCATCAGGTACTGGAATAGTATATCCCGAAAATCCATCATTAGGAGTTATATTTAATGCTGTTTTATTGGAATCAGCAAGAAAATACGCTTTTACAACACTATCATGATATAGATCAGGAACAATTAAATTTCCATTCAAAGGCCAATTATCAGCAAACACATGCAGATACAGGTATTGTATTCCGTCTACAATTTTACGGGTAGCTCGTCCCCAAAGCAATTGTGTCGTATACGGGCTGTGTTGGGCTCCATGTATAGCCATTTTATTTATACACATCCAATAAGCAAGTCCATTAAGTCTGTCTACAGCGTCGGATGGGAACGTTCCATCTCCTTCAGGACCTACATTCAGAAGGAAATTCCCTCCTTTACTCACGATATCAATTAGTTTTTGAATTAAATCTTTTTCAGTTTTCCAACGCGTATCATGAGCGGCATACCCCCAATTATCATTCATGGTCATACAAGTTTCCCAATCTGTTCCATCTCCGTTTGGCGGCATATTAGGGATACCTTGTTCAGGAGTAGTAAAGTCGCCGGTCAAACCATCATACATTCGATCATTGAATATCAAACGATCTGTTCCGGGGATATTTTTAATTGCTTTCATCATTCGGTAACGGAATTCGGGTGTACTTGCGAATCCTAAATCCCACCAAATCAAATCAATTCCATAATCATTAATCATTGTTTGAATGTGGGGCACCACAATGTTATCCGTATACTGTGCACTTTCCTCATAAGGAGCTATATGACTGGCAGTTAAATTCTGCGGAGTCCATCCCATTCCGCCGGGATTCATCCAATCCAGACATTGAGAATAATAAAATCCTATTTTCAATCCGGCTGCATGAGCCTCAGTCACCAAATTTTTCAAAACATCAACAGAAATATTAGTGTCATCTTCAATATTGTATCCAACATGATTGGTGTGTATCAATGCAAAACCTTCATGATGTTTGGCGGTAACAACAATGTATTTCATTCCAGCATCTTTTGCCATTCTTACCCATTCGGAAGCATTAAAGTTTGCTGCCGTGAAATCTTTCCAACGAGATTTGTATTCTATTCTGGGAATTTGAGCCGCAAACATAATCCATTCTGCATATTGACCAGACTTATAAGGTTCTCCTGTAGTGGGATCGATTTTAATAGTTCCATCCGGATTAATCCATTCAGGACGATATGTTGAATAGTAATCCTGCATCCAATGATCAGGATCAATATACGGACCTGTTTTCATTAAAGTTGGTCCCGTATAATATCCTGCCAGACCGGAGTAGCAGCCCCAGTGAACAAAGAGACCAAAACCCGCTTCACGCCACCACGCCATTCGCTCATCTTTGTGCTCTTTTGTCTCGAGAGTAGTTACATAAAGACTGTTACTCATCTTGGTTACAATATCTTGGTTATCATCTCTGCCTCTTACCTCGAAATAATAAATATCAAATGAATTCAGGTTATGTACAGTTATTGCGTTACTATTAACATTTTTATAAAAAACACCTTCTTTAAATACATCATATGAAGTTACCAACGGAAGCGCATCCCACGATAAAGAAATAGAATTGGTTTTTACATCGGTTGCTTTTAATTCTTTAGGATTGTTATTGTAAAAGGGATTAATATCGATCTCTGTATCGCTAAAAATTAAATCATCAATATAAATAACATCTCCAATTGCAGCATTACTGATATAATCAGGCTGAAAACCAAACTTCGTAATATTTTTTACCTTGTTTGACAATAAATCAAATACCGCTACACCCCATTCGTTTTGTTTATCTAATGGGCTCTGGGACAAGAATTCATTGTTTCCTCCATCAGAAATATTAACCCTGATCTGTGAATTAGGATTATTACGATAATATTTCATGTACAAATATTTATACTCAGAGAGAGGAACATTTGGTGCACAGTAAAATCCTGCCCAAATAGCAGTATTTGTAACCCTTTTAAATTTCAAAACTTTATTACTTTGGTTCGCCCCGGTTCTGTCGGGATTATCAACCACCGTCATCTGCATTTCGTTTGGCGGATTGGTATTTATTTGATTTGTAAAGTTGATTTTTCCGTTTTCAAAATTATCAAGTACAAATGGCTCTCTAAGTATTGGACGCGGATAAAAATCCAGTTTAAAATTCAATTTATCCAATGCCGTTTGAATTTCAGGAGCAGACATAAAATAATCCCAAAGCAAGCCTGAACGGTAATTTTCAATCATACAAACAATCGGACCCTGATCAATAGCCAAATAACTGCCATCGACCCAATTGGCACTCTCATTAAAAGAGTCTACAAATCCCGCTTTCTCGTTCCAGATTTTCGTTCCCAAATGCTCATAAAAATACCTCATTGCAGCTAATGACTCTTGAGGTGTATACGGCATTGATGAGAGAGCTGCTGTTGGGGCAATTACACCTTTGTCATTTCCGGGCGAATGGGCATTGTAACCCATATTTCCATCGCAAGCAGTCAGTCCCCAGGCTTTATCCTGACCGTATCCTGTATATCCTAAAGGATTCTCTTCGCAATAAGCTCTGTTTATCAATGTGTGAGCCTGATTTTGCTGAAAATAATTTACATTATTGTAGGTATCCCTCAAATTCTTTGGATTAAATCCCATAAATGAATAATGAGCAAAAAACAAAGGACCACCTTTGGCGCTGCCACTGCCAATAGGAAGAGTAATATCATAAAATTTTTGATTCTTGCTCTTATAACTGCCGCTTGCTGACCAGCCTGTTTGCCATAAATTAGGATCACTGGCATGAGTTGGCGAAGCAACGGCTAAAAGATAAGTTATCATGCACTCGTTCCAACCAATGATTGGCAATTGAATCACATTTTGCAAGGCATTATTACAATGCCAATACAACTTATCTGATCCGAATGTAAAGTAATTCCAGTCGACATTGTTCCAAAGCACATTAATCTTGACAACCAGACTTTGTTCTGTTAATATTGGCTGATTGAAATACTGGCGTGCCGTAATCAAGCCTTCCATTAAAAAAGAAGTTTCTACCAAATCACCTCCATTGTCTTCTTTACTAAACGGAATAGTTTCACCTGTATTTCCGTTTATCCAATGAGCAAAAGCACCTTTGTAATTTGATGCTGAATTGGTTAAGAAATCAACAATTTTCTCAATATGTAGACGTCCTTGCTCTCTGGTGATAAATTCCCTCTCAATTCCTACTAAAATAGCCATCACTCCAAATCCTGAGCCACCTGAAGTAACGGCATTTCCCGGTGATCCTGATACAGGAATACGTTCGTATGCCATTCCTGAATTTGCATTTGCATGATCCCAAAAGTATTTAAAAGCATATTGCTGCGTTTTTGTAAGCAGCTGTTCATCTGTAAGTGTTAAAGTGGAGTTTTCCATAAGATTAATTGATTTAAGTATAAATAATATCAAGTAAAGCTGTAGTTATATTATTATCGCTATCAAACAAATAAAATGGCTTATAGAGACCTGTTAACAAAAAACAAGCGTAAGTATTTTAAATTCAGTATTCCAAAAATGCAATTGATATACTGATAGTTAATCACCTGACATTTTGTTTTTTTTAATTATAATACGGGATTTGCATTGACAAATAATCCGTCGGTAGTAAAATTTGGTTTGGACGATGCTTGAAAGAATATTTCCAACAATTTCTATCGGTGTAAATCACGAAATTGTTACTATTTGGTGGCATTTTAAGATAAGACTGAGGCTTATTTTGTCTATTAAAACCACATCATAAATGTTTTTTCTTGCTTTTAAAGGCTTAAAAATCAAAAAGTTGTAATAAATATAGTACGAATATATTAATTATTATTAACAATTACACCATCAAAAAAATACTTTTTAAATTTATTTATGATGATATTATCAAAATAAAGTGCAGATAATTAGATCTTTAAAAAAATAAAAGCCTGAGAATATAAATTCTCAGGCTTTGTTATGATTCGAAAATCTTATTCAGGATTTTTAATTTCACCAACTACTGTTTTATGAATTTTCCAGTGTGATTTTCAAGCTTGTAAATATAAATACCTGATGATAAAGATGAAACATCTAAACTTATTTTATTAGAATCTCCATAATTTTTTTGACTCATCACTTCTTTTCCTGTAACGGAGTAAATTTTAATATCGGCAGTTTTACTTACTTGTTCAGGAATTGTAATATTGATAATAGAATCGGTAGGGTTTGGAAAAGGACTTAATTTAGCTAAAAGATTAAATTGATTTGCCGACAATGTACCGTTCAAAGCATAAACATCGATAATTTTACCATCACTTTTAGATGTAACAAGTTTAAAATCTCCACTGTTAGTTTTAATGATATTTGCCCGGTTTCTATCTCCTAAATCATTAATAACATCTCCATTTTCATTCAATAAATACATTTGATTTGATGATCCGGAAATCATAACAATAAACTCGATCAGTGCGTCATTATTAAACAATTTGTCACTTGGTGCATATATACTTATATAACCGGTAGCCGGGATTGGCAATGATACAGATTTGTATAACGAATGATTTTCATTATATAGCTTGATTGAATTATCACCCGAACTAAAGTAGTAATAATATGTAGCACTTTCGGTATTGAAAGAAAACGAATAATTAGAATATAGTACCGAATTTGACAGACTATTATCATATGAATGCTCAAGAGAAATTTGGCCTTGTAATTTTACAAATCCTAAAAGTATTGCAATAAGTAATGTTTTTTTCATTTAATTGTTTTAAGGTTTCTATTATTTTTTTTGATGTTTATTTGTGTAACGCCGTTTATTAAAAACTTCTTTGGCTTTTTCCCGCTCTGTAAATATATCAGTTTAGTTTACAAAAATTATTTTTTCATAAAAAAATACACATACTATTAATCGTTTTTTAATTCGTTGGTACATACTCAATTATTTCATCATTTCTGTACTTTTTTTTTACAAGAAATCACTTTACAAAATAAAACTTTTCCTAAATTCGTCTCGAAATTAATCAACCATTAACCTAATCCCAAATTAGTTTATGAAACACCTACTACTCGTATCATTTATGATGATTACCAGCCTAACATGGGCACAATCTGCAACCGCTTATTTTGACAAAGCGATGAAAAAAGCCGAAGCCGGCAATACAAAAGGTGCTATCGCGGATTACACCAAAGCCATCAAAATGAATTCACATTTTGTAGAAGCTTACGCAAACAGAGGCGTGGCAAAATACAAATTAAATGACTTGCAAGGCGCACTTGCTGATTTTACTAAAGCAATAGAATTAGACACCATGAATTCTGATGCCTTTACAGGAAGAGCAAACGTAAACTACAAATTATTGAATTACGACGCAGCAGTCGAAGATTGTTCTTATTGCCTAATGATGAATCCTAAAGATTATGTTGCCTTAAATCTTAGAGGACTTTGTTACAATAAAATGGGTGAAAAGAAGAAATCATGTAAAGATTTCTCTAAAGCAATCGAATTAGGAAGTCAAAGCGCTATCAAAAACAAGGCAACTTTCTGCAAATAAAATTGAATAAACAAAAACACAAGGCAATCTGTAAAATCATTTTTTCAGATTGCTTTTCTGTTAATTACCTTACCGATTCTGTATAAAAGATATTACTACATTTGTTCTATAAATTAATTTTCAATGGCACTTCTTAAAATATTAAACAATAAAGCCAAGACAGACGAAAATTCTGGTTTTGGAACGAATGCAAACAGTTACGGAGGAAGATTTGTAAACAAAAACGGAACTGCCAATATTGAAAAAAGAGGAATGAATTTACTGCGTCGCATTAGTTGGTACCACACCATGATCGACATGCCAAACTGGAAATTCATGTTTATTCTATTTTCGTTTTATATCGTAATCAATTTTATATTTGCTGTTTTATATTATGCAATCGGCATAGAACATCTGGACGGAATTGCGCAATCGCAAAGCGTTTTAACCCAATTTGGTCAGGCCTATTTTTTTAGCGCACAAACTTTTACTACTGTTGGTTACGGACATATTAGTCCAACCGGATTTTTGACCAGCGCTTTATCCGCTGCCGAAGCTTTAATCGGTTTATTGAGTTTTGCAATTGCAACCGGATTATTCTTTGGAAGATTCAGTAAACCAACTGCTTTTTTAAAATTTTCACACAACGCATTAATTTCTCCTTATAAAGAACAAAAAGCATTAATGATTCGGGTTGTTCCTTTTAAGAACACCAATTTTACCGATGCAAAAGCAAAAATCACCTTAGGAATGAGTGTTGAAGAAAATGGCGCCAGAACCAATAAATTCTATACTCTTGATCTCGAATTAGACCGTATAAATGCGCTTTCATTAAGCTGGACATTGGTACATGCCATAACAGAAGAAAGTCCGTTGTATAATTTTACCGAAGACGATTTTAAAAAGACTCATGGTGAAATTCTGGTTTTTATTACCACTTTTGATGATATGTTTAGCAATACAGTCGCAGCACGAACATCTTATACATTTAATGAGATTATTTATGGCGCAAAATTCGAAACAATGTACAACAGAAGCAAAGATGGTACTAAAACGATTTTGTATCTCGACAAATTAAATCAGTATCATACTACAAACTTTTCATAAACCGTCATTATTAATTAAGTTTTAAAGGTAATGTCAGATTTTGTTTTATTTTTGTTCACCCAATTAATGTACAATGATAAACAACATAAAGACTGTTTTCAGCATAAAGGATCTGGAAAACTTATCGGGAATAAAAGCCCATACAATTCGTATCTGGGAGAAAAGATACAATATTCTTGAACCCATGAGAACGGATACCAATATTCGTCTTTATAATTTACATAGCTTACAAAAACTTTTAAATATAACCTTACTGCATGACTACGGTTATAAGATTTCTAAAATATCAACTTTCCCCGAAGAAAAAATCCCACAATTAGTTCGTGAGATAATCTCGAAGAAAAATGCTCAAAACTACGCCATTACTTCATTTAAAATGGCAATGATGAATTTTGACCAGGAAATTTTCTTCCATACATTCGACTGGCTTATTTCTGAAAAATCGTTTAAGGAAGTTTTCAAAGAACATTTTCTTCCCTTGTTAAAAGAACTGGGATTATTATGGCAATCAGAAACGATAACTCCGGCAAATGAGCATTTCATGAGTCATTTGATCAAACAAAAGATTTTAATTTATACTGAGAGTCTTCAAATACTAAAACCAACCCAAACCGACAGGATCTTTGTGCTCTCGCTGCCTTTAAACGAAATTCATCAAATTGGATTATTGTATCTGCAATATGAAATTTTGTCCAAAGGATACAAAACCATTTATTTAGGTGAAAGCATGCCGATCGAAAATCTTCAGGATCTTACCAAACATTTTGAAAATATCACGTTTGTTTCTTTTATGACGATTCAGCCTGATCGCAATGTTATCAATCAATATGTAAAAACGATGGGTCAAAAATTACTTCAAAAAACCAATGAAATATGGCTTATGGGTAAAATGACAGAACATATAGACACCAAAAATCTACCAGACAGAATCAGAATTTTTGACTCGATGGAAGAAACAATAGAATCGATTTAATATTTTGTTTAAAGTTTTTGTATATTTGTTAAACAAATGACAAAAACAATCGCAATAATAGGATCAGGCTTCTCTGCATTAGCCGCTTCGTGTTACCTGGCTCAACAAGGAAACAAAGTCACTATTTACGAAAAAAACGACACAATAGGCGGTCGGGCAAGACAATTTAAAAAAGATGGCTTTATCTTCGACATGGGACCAAGCTGGTATTGGATGCCCGACGTATTTGAACGTTTCTTTCATGACTTTGGCAAAAAAACTTCTGATTATTATGAACTTATAAAGTTAAATCCGGCTTATCGTGTTTATTTCGGCATAAATGACTTCATTAATATTTATGATAATTTAGATGAAATAAAATCTACTTTTGAAAATATCGAAAAAGGAAGCGGCGCAAAACTTGAAGTTTTTATTAATCACGCAAAAAGCAATTACGATATTGCCATCAAAGAATTGGTTTATCGTCCCGGAGTTTCACCATTAGAATTAGTTACGCCAAAAACCATTCTAAAACTCAATCAATTTTTTAGCACAGTCAGTAACGACATTAGGAAAGAGTTTAAAAACGAAAGACTAGTTCAGATTCTAGAATTTCCCGTTTTGTTTCTCGGTGCTAAACCTTCTAAAACACCTTCGTTTTATAATTTTATGAATTATGCCGATTTTGGCTTAGGAACCTGGCATCCAAAAACCGGAATGTTTGATGTAATTCGGGGAATAGAAAAATTAGCTCTTGAATTGGGAGTTACTTTCGAAACCAATTCACCAATCGAAAAAATAATAATCGAAAATAAAACCGCAACAGGAATTTTAATTAATGGAAAAACCATTAATGCAGATATTATTTTAAGCGGTGCCGACTATCATCATACGGAAACTTTATTAGACGAAACATTCAGAACTTATTCCGATAAATATTGGGAAAGCCGTGTATTTGCACCTTCCTCCCTACTCTTTTTTGTAGGTTTTAATAAAAAAATAGAAAACGTTACCCATCATGCTTTATTTTTTGATGTGGATTTTAATCAGCATGCAGCCGATATTTACGATCATCCAAAATGGCCCGATGCTCCTTTATTTTATGCCAACTTTCCATCAAAAACAGATAAAACTGCAGCCCCGGAAGGAATGGAAAGTGGATTTTTCCTTATTCCGTTAGCACCAGGAATAAACGATAGCGAAGAACTTCGAGAGGAGTATTTTGAAAAGATAATCACTCGTTTTGAGCAACTTACGCAACAAGACGTTAAAAAAAATATTATATTTAAGAAGTCATTCTGTAAAAATGATTTTGTAACAGATTACAATGCATACAAAGGAAACGCATACGGAATGGCAAATACATTATTGCAAACCGCTTTTTTAAGACCAAAACTAAAAAGTAAAAAAGTACGTAATTTATATTTCACAGGACAGTTAACTGTTCCAGGACCGGGTGTTCCGCCAGCTTTAATTTCAGGAAAATTGGTTGCCGAGTTAATTCAAAAATCTATTAGACCGTAAAAAAATGAAATCACTATTTGATACAGTTTCCTTTAAATGTAGTAAGTTGGTAACCAAAAACTACAGTACATCCTTCTCGCTTGCGGTAAATATGTTATCGCCAAGCATTAGAGACGGTATTCACAGTATTTACGGGTTTGTTCGGTTTGCAGACGAAATTGTCGATTCATTTCATGATTACGACAAAGAAAACCTCATCAGCGATTTCGAGAAAGAATACTACAAAGCCATAGAAAACGGAATTAGTTTAAACCCGATTTTAAACTCCTTTCAGCATACTGTAAAACAATACAATATTACTGACGATCTTGTTCAGGCATTTTTAAAAAGCATGAAACTCGATCTCATTAAATCAAATTATAACACACAAACAGAATACGAAGATTATATCTATGGCTCTGCTGATGTTGTGGGTTTAATGTGCCTGAAAGTTTTTGTAAAAGGAAACAATCAAAAATACGAGCAGCTCAAAAGTGAAGCAATGCGATTAGGATCTGCTTTTCAGAAAGTAAATTTTCTAAGAGATTTAAAAGATGATAATTTGGTTTTAAACCGTAATTATTTTCCGGGAGTTGACTTAAAATCTTTTGATGAAAATGCAAAAACCGCTATAATCCAGGAAATTGAAGAAGATTTTAAAGTTGCCTATCAGGGAATTATAAAATTACCAATCGAAGCCAAATTTGGAGTTTATACCGCTTATGTTTATTACAAAAAACTGCTTAAAAAACTGAAGAACACACCTTATTATGAAATTGGAAATTCAAGAATAAGAGTTTCAAATTATACAAAAGCCGGGCTTTTAGCGCAATCTTTTGTAACTTACAAATTAAAATTGGTGTAAAAAAATCTACCAATTTTTGTCCTTTCGACTAAGGAGAAATCACATAAAGTAAAGACATACAGTACCTCGCTCTCTGGATGAGATTTCTCCTTCGTAATGACAAACCGAAATTAAAATAATAACTTTAACAATACAAAATGATTTCTTTTTTAATCTTTTTAGGTGTTTTTTTATTCATGGAATGCATTACCTGGCTTACGCATAAGTACATTATGCATGGTCTAATGTGGTATTTTCATGCAGATCATCATCAGCCCAAATACGAAAATACTTTTGAGCGCAATGATATTTTCTTTGTCATATTTGCTATTCCCAGTATAACTCTTTTTTATTTTGGAGTTCAGGGCGGTTTCAACTATTTATTTTTTATCGCCTGTGGCGTTACACTTTACGGAGTATGTTATTTTTTAATTCACGATGTTTTGATTCATCAGCGTTTTAAATGGTTTAAAAACACCAAAAATAAATACCTCATCGGTTTACGAAAAGCACATAAAATGCATCATAAACATCTGGGAAAAGAACACGGAGAATGTTTCGGAATGCTCTTTGTTCCTTTCAAATATTATAAGATGTAATATAATTTGGGCGTTCCCAAAAGGTCGAGCTTTCGTTCCCGCTTTTTTGCGTCAGGCAGAAAAAGCTTGCAACAAAAAGAGCTCCACTGCAAACGTAGTTCACTGAACTCCGTTTAAAATATTAATAGTGAGGTAATCCGTAACTCAAACGTGTCTTCAAGAACAATTGTAATAATTAATTTTCATGAAAGTATATAAATTAGAAACAGTTCAGCATTTAAACGCCACAATTGAAGAATGTTGGGACTTTTTCTCAAGTCCAAAAAACCTCCAAACAATCACACCTAAGAATATGACTTTCGAAATTCAGGATTATGACGGCAAACGCATGTATCCTGGGCAAGTTATCACCTATACGTTAAAACCTCTTCTCGGCATCAAAATAAACTGGATGACGATCATTACAGTTTCCGAAGAAAACAAGTACTTTGTTGACGAACAGCGTTTTGGCCCGTATGCTTTATGGCATCACAAACATTTTTTTGAGCCAACAGAAAATGGTACAAAAATGACAGATATTGTTCATTACGCATTGCCTTTAGGATTTCTGGGCCGTGTAATGAATACTTTGGTCGTGAAAAATAAAGTAAAAAATATCTTTGATTACCGTCGCGCTAAAATCGATGAACTATTCAAAGCTAAAGCATAAATTATTTTTTGCCACAGATTTTAAGATTTAAAAGATTATATATAAAATTAGCCACGAATCCACGAATTAAAATATCTGAAAATTCGTGAATTCGTGGCGAAAAAAAAATCAGCTAAAATCTTTTAATCTGTGGCAGAAAAAAAGAATAACCATATAATGACAAAACAAAAAGTTACCTTTTTCTGGTTTCGACGTGATTTACGTTTAGAAGACAATACAGGATTATTTGAAGCCTTACAATCTAATTTTCCCGTAATTCCGTTATTTATTTTTGACGATGAAATTCTGGAAAATCTTCCTAAAAATGACGCTCGTGTAAATTTTATTTATGATTCACTTCAAAAAATAAATGCTGAACTCTCAGAAATTGACACTTCACTTTTAATTAAAAAAGGAAAAACCATAGAAGTCTGGCAATCACTTCTGGAAGAATTCGATATTCAAAAAGTATTCTTCAATAAAGATTATGAACCTTTTGCAAGCAAGAGAGATTTAGCTATTTCTTCTTTATTAAAAGAAAATAATATCAAAACTTTCTCCTTTAAAGATCACGTTATTTTTGAAGAAAAAGAAATCACAAAAGCAGACGGGCTTCCGTATACGATCTATACACCATACAAAAACAAATGGCTCGAAAAGTACCATCTTTCAGGCCAGGCACCAGAATATGATACAAAACCCTTATTAAAAAATTTTGCAAAAAATCAGTTTCCGTTTCCAAAATTAGCCGAAATAGGTTTTGAAGAAAGCATCATAAAAGTGCTTCCTCATAATTTAACTCAAATTACGAATTATAAAGAAACTCGTGACTTTCCGGCTTTGGATAGTACGTCATATCTTTCGCCACATTTACGTTTTGGAACAGTTAGTATTCGAAAATTAGTAAATTGGGCTAACAAGAAAAATCAAACATTTTTAAGTGAATTAATCTGGAGAGAATTTTTCATTCAGATTCTGTTTAGCTTTCCCAATGTTGTAAATCACAATTTCAAATCGGCTTACGACGGAATTCAGTGGCGTAATAACGAAGCCGATTTTAAACGCTGGTGTTCCGGAACGACCGGTTATCCTATGGTCGATGCAGGAATGCGTCAGCTAAATGAGACAGGTTATATGCACAATCGTGTTCGAATGGTTGTAGCAAGCTTTTTATGCAAACATTTGCTAATTAACTGGCAATGGGGCGAAGCTTATTTTGCAGAAAAATTGTTAGATTTTGAATTGGCTTCAAACGTAGGAAATTGGCAATGGGCAGCCGGAACAGGTTGTGATGCTGCGCCATACTTCAGAGTTTTTAATCCAGAAATTCAACAAAAGAAATTTGACGAAAAAGGAATTTACATTCGCAAATGGATTCCTGAATTTGATCTGGGTTATAATGAGCCAATGGTAGATCATGCTTTTGCAAGAGATCGCGCGATTGCGACTTATAAGGCTGGGATTATTAAATAATAAAAAATAAATTTCAATATAAAAAATCCCAAATTCCAATTGACAAAGTTTTGTAAGCAAAGAAAAAATAAAGACAAAGCAAGTCCCGGAGGGACGTTATATTTATAGAATATATACACGATTGATATAAAGCTCCAGCGGAGCGAAATCTATCTTTTCTTTAAGCTTTGTAGAATATGTCGCCCCTAAGGGGCTCTTTTCAAAAAACGCATAAATTCTATAAATATAACGTCCCTCTGGGACTTACTAATAAAATAATGATTTTTGATATAAAGCGAAAATCAGATCTCTTATTTAAAAAGAAATCTCGCCAAAAAAATTTGACAAAGATTTCCTAAAAATTGGAATTTGGAATTTATCCCGACACTTCGGGATTGGAATTTTATATTCCTAGTATTTCAAATAATTATCGACTTTAATTTTTGCTTTTAAATCAAACATTAAATTATACAAACCGAAGAAAGTACGATTCATGTAAATAAAATGTTTTGAACCGCGATTTCCGTTCATTTTTTTAAGATTGGTATCGTTTGAAAAGCGCTCGCCTAATTTGGCAATATTTTCAAAGAAAGTTTCATCGGAAAAATCGAAAGTTTCGTTTTGAAAAGGTTTTGTGAAAAGTGACAATAAATCATGAAACATTTCTGTAAAATATTCAATTTCCGAAGGCGAATCGTCTGGACGAAGAATTTCTAATTCGAATAATTTTTGATTAAAAAGAGCTGGATCTGTAATTACATTTTTATTGATTAACTCAAAATAAGGCACGTAAAAATCAGCTGGGATTTGTTTCATACAGCCAAAATCTAAAGCAATCAAATTATTTTGATCATCTACCAGAAAATTTCCCGGATGAGGATCTGCATGAACTTTTCTAAGAACATGAATTTGGTACATATAAAAATCCCAAAGTGCCTGTCCTATTTTATCCCCAACTTCACGATCTGTATTTATAGCCGTAAATTCAGAAAGATGAATTCCCGTCATCCAATCCATCGTAATAATTTTCTCTGATGAAAACTCAGGATAATAATTCGGAAAAAGTATATTTTCTATTTTACTGCAAGCTTCAACAACTTCCTTACTTTGTTCCAGTTCTAATAAATAATTGGTTTCTTCAATCAGTTTATCTTCAACTTCCTTAAAATATTTATCAGAGTCTTTTCCCTGCAAATTAAACATTCTGATTGCAATAGGTTTTACCAATGCCAAATCTGAAGAAATACTGTTGGCAACACCCGGATATTGAATTTTAACGGCCAGTTTTTTACCATTTTTAGATGCCAAATGTACTTGCCCAATACTTGCTGCATTCACAGAGTTTGCATTAAACTCATCAAAGATTTCATAAGGTGTTTTTCCAAAATTAGTTTTGAATGTTTTTAAAACCAATGGTGCAGATAATGGCGGAACAGAAAATTGTGACAGCGAAAATTTCTCTACATAAGCCTGAGGCAAAAAATTCTTGTCCATGCTTAGCATTTGCGCCACTTTTAGTGCGCTTCCTTTTAGGCTTTTTAAACCGTCGTAAATATCTTCGGCATTATTCTCATTGAGTTTATCTCGGGTTAAATCGGGATTTACAATTTTTTCGGCATAATGTTTAACGTAGTTTACCCCAATTTTGGCGCCGGTCTGCACTAGTTTTCCGGCTCTTTCTATTTTTGAGGTTGGTATATAATCTATTGTTTTCATTGTTTGTTGTATATTTTTTCTTTGAAAAGAAATTTTCCGAAATCTAAAAGATGGTTCAATGGCGCAACATTCATTAACTCAAACGAAGCGTTTACAGATTTTTCGATAAAAATATCCGTTTTTTCAAAAGCCGGCGACGCATCATTCATCCAGAATTTTATAGTCATCATTAATTGCAGCCAGGCCGATTCCTGAATTCCTTTTTCCTGAAATTTTTGGAATTTTTCCTGCTCAATTCTATAATCATCCGTTAGGATTTCTGAAACATATTCTTTAAAACTTCCTCGAAGCAACGATAATTGCGAAAGGTTTTTTAAAGGATTTCTATCTATTTTTAATGATTGCAGGACGTAGCTTCTATTGGCAGTCAATATTTCGAAAAAAGTAAAGTAAAAGCTCAACATTTTGTTTTTCATATCATACTCCTGATAATCTGCATTTTTATGAAGCAAATCAACTGTATTAACAAAAAAGAGCCTGAAAATTTCTTTTTCTAAACCTTCTAATGTTCCAAAAAAAGCATAAAATTCTGTTTCTTCAAAATCATTTTCTTTTGCAAAATGGTATACAGATTTTGGCTTTTGCCCTTTCTCTAAAATCTCATTCATGTAAAGCGAAACGATATCTTCTTTGCTGATTATCTTCTTTTTAGTATCCATTTTAATTAATTTAGAATTCGCCTTAAAGGTAAGCAATGTTTAATTATCTTTACTAATCGCTAAACAAGATGCACTGTTAAATATATTATAAATCATGTCCAAAAATGTCTTACTTACCGGCGGATCAGGGTTCATTGGCAAATACTTAACCGAAGTATTAATTGCTAATGGTTTTTCGGTTTCTGTACTAAGCCGCGATGATCGAAAAAACACACCTTTAATCACTTATTACAAATGGGATTTAAAAAATGATTTTATCGAGGAAGAAGCCATACTTAAGGCCGATTATATTATTCATTTGGCAGGCGAAGGAATTGTTGAAAAACGATGGACAGAAAAACGCAAAAAAGCAATTCTGGAAAGTCGGACAAAACCAGTCAAACTAATTTTTAATGTTTTAAAGAAGAAAAATAAATCACTGGATGCCTTTATTTCGGCTTCGGCGATTGGAATTTACGGCGCCTATACCCGCAAACAAATTTGTACTGAATACCAGCCTCCGGCAAATGACTTTTTAGGAGTAACCTGCCAAAAATGGGAAGAAGCTGTTGATGAAATTAATTCATTAGGCATTCGAACCGTAAAAGTAAGAACCGGAATTGTTTTTGGAAAAAATGAAGGCTTTCTTAAAAAGATCGCACCATCATTTAAAGCCGGTTTTGGCACCATTATAGGCTCTGGAAAACAGTATTTACCCTGGATTCATATCGAAGATCTGTGCCAGATTTATTTAAAAGCTGTCATAGATCCCGAAATGCACGGTGCGTATAACGCCGCGATTACCGATAATACAACCAATGGCTCATTTTCTAAAATTCTGGCTAACCTTTACGGATATAAAATCTGGCTCCCAAAAGTACCTACATTTTTAATTCGCTTTGCTTTGGGCGAAATGAGTGTTGCCGTTTTGGAAGGACAAAGAGTTTCTTCTGAAAAAATACAAAAAACAGGGTTTGAGTTTCAATTTACCGATATTGAAACTGCGCTTTCTCATAGTTTGTCCTGATTTTTTATTTTAAAGTTAAAAGAGCCATTTCTTCGTTTCTAATAACTCCGGTTAAACCTGTATTGGCAGTCGATGAAATTTTTGAACCTATTTTCTTTGGAATTGAAATATCAAAATCAGATACTAAAATTGGAAAATCAGAATGAATTTGTATTCCTTCATTTACTTTTCTCAACAAGGCCTTTACTTCAATTTCTCGTGATTTTCCGTGTACAGTTAATTTTCCTTTTATTAAATATTCCTTTTCGGCGTCATCAATATCTTTAATATCAAATTTTGCAATTTTTCCTTTAAAAACGGCTTTAGGATAACGATGGCTCTCTAAATAGTTTTCATTAAAATGCTCTTGCATTAAATCTAATTTAAATCGAAAATCTCTGATTATAACGGTACAAATAAATGTACTGGTTTTAGGCTCTAAAACTATAACAGCCGATCTATTTACTGCTTTTATTTCTTCAAAAAGAGGTATTGATGCTTCAAAATTTACTGTGGCTGTATTGGTTGTAAATTTTTCCTGAGCATATAAAGAAAATGCAGTAAAAAGCAAAATAAGTAAAGTAGTTCTTTTCATAATCGTCAGCAATTAAACAATTATGTCACTCCATTTTTTAAATTAAATAGACAACTGAAAAAATCAGTTTTGAAAAATCGAATGGCAGTTATTCAGTTAAATATAGCAACTTATATATACACTTAAAGTTACGCTATTTTCCGGAGTTTGGTCGTCGATTTTATGCTAAATATTTGTGAAATGTTTTTGCTTTTGAAATGCAGAATAAGGCAAAAAATATGGCGATAAAGTATTGTCTCTAAAGAACACTTGAAATGAATGTGTATTTCAAAGTGTCCCGTAGAAACTATATAATAATTAATTATTCTGAATTAAATTCTTACCCTTCAACTTCGGTACAAATCTCAACTAAAAATCCATCCAGATCTCTTACATAAGCTACAACTTGTCCCCACGGTTTTTTTGTTGGCTCTTTTACCAATACTGCACCAAACGAAGTTGCTTTTTGTACAAGTTCGGGTACATCATTGGTTATAAAACCTATTTCTATTGCAAAAGGTTTATCTTCTAAACTGCTTTCGAAAAAACCATCTTCTAAATTTTGTGCTGCCAGTTTTTTTGATGCAAATGAAAGCGTAGTTTCACCCGTAATCAATTCACCATAATCATTATCCGGCGAAATAAACTTTCTTGAAAAACCAAAAGCGTTTTCATAAAACACAATCGATTTTTCTACATCTTCTACATATAATATTGTATATCCAAATTTGACCATTTCTTTGCTTTTTTAATTTTAATAATAGAATTTCAATTTACGAAAATCATTTTACATAGAATTATCCAATTTCTAACAAAACATTATATTTATCTAAACTTGCCAAATCTTCTATAGAATTTACATTCGTAATTTTCGCATGCTCTTCTACTTCTTTTTTAGCTTCTATTTGTTTGATACATTTTCTAAATCTTCGTACTTCATCTAAACTGGATAAAATAAGTCCGGGAACCTGCACACTTTTTCCTTCTTTATCTTTTGCAACCATTGTAAAATAAGACGAAAGACAATGTTTTACGGCACCAGTCTGAATATTTTCAGCTTCAACACGAATACCTACAATCATCGAACTGCGCCCTACGTAATTTACAGAAGCCTTCATTGTCACTAATTCTCCCACTTCGATAGGCTTTAAAAAGTTCACTGTATCAACTGAGGCTGTAACACAATAATTACCGCAAAATTTTGATGCCGACGCAAAAGCAATCTGATCTAATAATTGAAGAATATATCCTCCATGAATTTTACCGCTGAAATTGGTATGCGATGGTAACATTAGTTCGGAAATACTAATTTTTGATGATGAAACGGGCTTAAAATCTGTCGTCATGTTTTTATTCTGTTTGGTTAGGTTTAATTTAAAGATTGACTTTCGTCGGTATTTGAGGCTCTTGTAATAATATTTTCCGGAAGCGATTTTTTGGCCTTCGCTCCCATTTTCTTTAATCTTTCTACACTCGAAATTAGATTTCCTTTTCCATCAACGAGTTTGTTCATGGCATTTTCATATTCGGTTTTGGTGTCTTTTATTTTGTTTCCAATTTTTACTAAATCGGTTACAAAGCCTTCAAATTTATCATACAATGCACCGGCCTGTCTCGCAATTTCAAAAGCATTTTCCTGCTGTTTCTGATTGCTCCACATACTATCAATAGTGCGTAAAGTGGCTAATAATGTGGTTGGTGTTACAATTACAATATTGCGATCAAAAGCTCTGTTGTATAACGTAGAATCTTCGTTTAAAGCAATCGCAAAAGCGGGTTCTATTGGTATAAAAAGCAATACAAAGTCCGGACTTTCAATTTGATATAAATCATGGTAATTTTTACTGCCAAGCTGTTCTACATGTCTTTTAATCGAAAGTACGTGCTCTCTTAAAAAATCACTTTTCAGAATTTCAGACTCTTCGTTGATCCATTTTTCATAAGCAACCAAAGAAACTTTCGAATCAACAATCATTTTCTTTCCGTCCGGCAAATTAATTACAACATCCGGCAAAACGCGGGCTCCTTCTGTATTGGTAAAACTTTGCTGTACTTCGTATTCTCTTCCTTTTTCGAGTCCGGATTTTTCTAAAACTCGTTCCAGAACCAGTTCGCCCCAATTTCCCTGCATTTTACTATCGCCTTTCAACGCTTTTGTTAAGTTTAAGGTTTCTTTACTCATTTGAGCATTCATTTCGCTTAAACCTAAAATTTGCTGACGTAAAGCGGCATGATAATCAATACTTTCTTTGTGGGTCTGATCTACTTTTTGCTCAAAAACATGAATTTTATCCTGTAAAGGCAACAAGATGCTTTTCATATTTTCATTATTTTGTTCTGTAAATTTTGCCGATTTTTCTTCGAGAATTTTATTCGCCAAATTTTCAAACTCTTTGGTAAATTTTTCCTGAAGCTCTGTAATTTCGGCTTTTTGTTCTTTATGCCTTTCCCATAAATTCTCAAAATCTACTTCTTTCTTTGAAAGCTGAATCGCGAGACTATCTTTTTCGGTTCTTATGTTTTCTTTTTCCAGATTATTTTGCTGCAAAAGTCTTTCAAAATTTTTTCTGTCATTTTCAAATTGCTCTTTCTGCAATTGAAACTGATTTACATTAGCATTTAACCTTTCTTCTAAACTAACTTTTTCAGATTGAAATTTAGCCGAAAACAATATTCTACCAAAGTAAATACCTAGTAACAATGCGATTATAAAAACCAATAAAAATGGAAGGAAGTCGAACATAACTAAGTTGTTTTTTAAGTAAAAGTACGCAATAATACGTAGTAGCGAATTTTAAAATTTAAATTTCACGAATTATTATCAATTCAAAATTAAACAAACATTCTGAACCATTTTTCAAAAAAATATGCTCGAAAAAAAACCGTTTTACGCAACCTTTTTAAAATATGATTATCTATTAAATAATAACCTATTAAAAAAATATCATGAAAAAAATAATGCTTGGCTTATTTATAGCTTTTGGAATTAGTGCCTGCTCCCTTAACAACGATGATTTTAATACAGATTGCGGACCTGATGTAAATGTGCCTTTTACAGGATTTCCTCTTTTATGTAATTATAGTGTAAAAAATATGCCTAATAACCCACAGGCTGTTTATATAGATACTCAGGAATACATGGACAAGGCATTTACAAAGCATGAAAATACTTGCCCGGTTGCAACTGATCCTAATATTGATTTTACAAAAAATAATTTAATTGGAGTTTATGCCGGAGCAAAACCAACAAGTGGATACGAAATAAAAATCACTTCTATTTATGAAAATAGCTGTCAAATCATCATCAACTTTTATGAAAAAAGTCCACAGGCAGGTGAACAAATTACACAAACACCAACTTACCCTTCAGACTTTATTTTAATTCCTGCAACTAAAAAACCACTTGTTTTTATCAAAACTTCAGAGTCTCCTGACAATATCATTATTGGAAACATTGGCAGCGTTCGTAATTACTACCAATTAAATGATTTTAACATTCTTAAATTTCAGGATGTTGCTTACGGAAGTTATAGTTTTGAACAATACAAATACACCAGCACCATTAAAAGAGGCGAATATTCTTTGTTCTTAAAAAATGTTCCGGCAGAAATTTTGAACATCAAAGGTCAGACTAAAACGTATGGTGCTCCGGATACTGCAGATCAGGGCGGCGTTTATTTTCAAATGCGTCAGGCAGGAACTGTCACTAAAATTTTCATTGATAATCATGATACTGAAGATCAAAGCGACGCTGTAAAACTTTTCAAAAAAGCAATTCAGGATAAAATTACAAGTTTAAAATAATCAGATTATGAAAAGAATTGTATTGTTTTTTATTGCCTTTTGTCTTTTTTCAAGCTTTTGTGCTACAGAAAAGACAATAGATTCAAACGCGATAGTAAACACCTGGATTTGGGAAAAGTCGATTGGAGGAACCAATAATCCGTACACGGCCACACCAAAAACAAGTGGATTTACTAAAAAAGTTGTTTTTACTTCTGATGGAAGAGTAATTACCTATAAAAATGATGTAGAGATTAGAAACAGCAGTTATGAAATTGGAAAAGGAATTGGTGCGGCAGATAATCTGGAGCATGACCTTATTTCGTTTGAAGGTAAAACTTATGTAATCGAAAAGCTTGATAATCAAAACCTAACCATTTTAAGCAATAACTCAGACGCTACCCGCACTATTTTTAAAAGATAGCTAAATGAGTTAAAAAAAGCTAATTTTGCCAAAACAAATCTAACCATTTTTTGAAAGACGATTTAGAAAAATATATTCGCCAATGCATGCAAAATGAACGAGAGGGACAACTGAAAATTTATCAGTTGTTCTCTCCGGTTTTGTATGGCATTTGCTTAAAATATATGAAAAATGAAGATGACGCAAAAGATGTTTTTCAGGAAGGATTTATTGTTGTTTTTCAAAAAATAAATCAGTTTAAGTTTGAAGGAAGTTTTGAAGGCTGGATGAAGCGAATTTTTATAAACAAACTCATTGAGACTTTAAATAAAAAGAAAAAAGAAAGTTTCTTTTTGGATGTTTTTGACCCTGATACGGATTTTGTTGAAGAACAGGAATTGGATATCCCGCCAATAGAACAAGAAAAGCTGCTAGAATACATTCGGGATTTACCAGATCAATACAGGACGGTTTTTAACTTGTATGTTTTTGAAAAAATGAAACACAAGGAAATAGCCGAATTACTAAAGATTTCGGAAGGAACATCAAAATCAAATTTAAACAGGGCCAAGCGCATTTTGCAAAAGAGAATTTTGAGCATAAAAAATTTTAAGACAGCATGAAAAAGCAAAATATAGAAGATATTTTTTCATCAATGGAAAACTTTTCAAGTGTTCCGCCTCCTGAATTATGGAGTCAGATTGAAGAAAAATTAGACAAACCAAAAAAGAAAAAAAGAGCGATTCTTTGGTGGTCTGCTGCCGCATGCTTGTTATTGGGTTTAATGCTTCCAACTGTTTTACATTTTAGTTCTGATGCAGGAATTAAAACTATTGATAATAGCTCTAAAAATAACAATGTTGTTCTGGACGAGAAAAATCCACAATCGAATGATTCGAAAACAAGAAGTATTGATGAAAACAATATTCAAAAAGATACCATTACCAACGAAATAAAAAGTGCAAAAAACGCTGTTGCGCTTGGAAACTCATCTGAAAAAGAAACAAATAGCATATCAGGCTCTTCTAAAATCGATCAAAATCAAAAAACGACAGTTAGTTCTATAAATACCAAAAACAAAAGTAATAAAGAAGGTGTTTTAAATGGAAAATCAAATTTAGAAGTAAATAAACCAAATCAGGCAGTAGCCGAAAAATCATTTGCCCCAAATAATGAGAATGGCTTTAATAACGCTTCTAAAGCTGAAACATTACATTCTGAAAAAAGAAATTCAAATCAGGCTGTAGCCGGAAAATCTCTTGTTCTGAATAATGAAAGTACATTTAATTCGCCTTCTAAATTTCAAGCGCCAAATACCGAAAAAGTAAAAACAAATCAGGCTGTAGCCGAAAAATCTGTTATCTCCGAGAAAGCAAATTCATTTAATTCTGACGCTAAAAATCAATTTTCAAGTACTAAAAAAGCAAAAATAAATCAGGTTGTAGCTGAAAAATCTGTTATCTCAAGTAAAACAAACACCTTTAACTCTGGTTCTAAAAATCAGTTTTCAAATATTGAAAATGCAAAAGCAAATCAGGCTGTAGCTGAAAAATCAGTTGTTCCGAATAAAGCAAATTCGTTTAATTCCAGTTCTAAAAATCAGTTTTCAGATATTGAAAATGCAAAAGCAAATCAGGTTGTAGCCGAAAAAACAATTGTTTCGAATAAAACAAATTCGTTTAATTCTGGTTCTAAAAACCAAACGCCTTCTTCTATTTTCGAAGACAAACTGAATTTAAAAAACGAAAACAATGTGGCCTCAAATCCTTTTAATTCAGCATTAAATAAAGATCAAAAAACAAATACGGCTGCAAAAGGATTTAAAAACGAAATCATAACAAACGAAAAGGCTATTGCTGATAATCAAAAAAGCACTTCAAAATTTGGTGATGCATTGAGTAAACAAGATTCTGTTCAGTTGGCAGAACTTCAAAATTTAGAAAAAGGTATTGTTGTCGTAACTCCTGAAACTAAAAAAGAAAAAGAAGACAAGGAAAAAGCTATTGCTAAAAATGAAAAATGGGCTGTGGAAGTTTTTGCCGGAGTTGCCAATTCTGAAAATTATAAAAATGATAAAACTTTAGGCAACGTAAACGATTCTAAGCAAAGTAACAGTTATGGTGTAAAAACGAAATATAAAATCAATAAAAAATGGGCCGTCAGTTCTGGCGTAAAATTCAATGAATTGGGTCAGAGCATTGCCAATGTTTCTTATATGAGAACTACAAATGCATTTTTAACTTCAAGCGATTATTTCAATCAAAATGCAACGGTAGCAACTTCTCATATTACAAATAATGCCAATTATATATTTGTGCCTACTAATACAATAACGGCATTAAAAAGTGATAATCTCGAAAAAGGAAAACTGGATCAGAATTTAAGATATCTTGAGGTGCCGTTAGAAGTTTCATATTCTATTTTTAATAAAAACAAAACCAATATTAGTTTAAATACCGGTGGTTTTGTAGGTAAATTAATTTCAAACGATATGGCTTTAAATGGCAGTTCTATTGGGGAAAATGTAAACGCAAACGATTATGTATATGGTTCACTATTAAGTACTACTGTACAATATCGCATTTATAAAAAAACAAATGTTTTTGTTGAGCCTGCAATGAATTATTATATAAATCCTTTAAGCGAACAGTCTTTTAACCAATTCCAATGGGGGTTAAATTTTGGTTTGAATGTTTCATTTTAAGCTTGTTTTTGTTGTACTTTTCAAGAAAAATAACAACAAATTAGCATTCATAAATGGCAATCAAAAATAACTGGATCAATACAAAACTATTCCCTAACGATTTAATTACTGCCAAAGAATTGGTTTATGATTATTGTAATTTTGAATGTTCTGAACCTCAACCGGAAGCAGAAAGTCAGGAGTATAATGCATACGATTTTCAAATTGAAAACCGTACTATTAAATTTAGAACGGCAAAAATTACGCCCACAAAAACCGGGCAGTTTGTGACTTTATGGAAACGAAATGTAACTGGAATTATTGAACCTTTTGATTTTTCTGATGCAATTGATTTTGTTATTGTAAGTGTTAGAAAAAATGATTTATCAGGTCAATTTATTTTCCCGAAATCAGTTTTATTACAAAAGGGGATTTTTTCGACTGCTGCAAAGGAAGGAATACGCGCCACGAGAGTTTATCCGCCCTGGGACGAAACTTCGAGCAAACAAGCTCAAAAAACGCAAAAATGGCAATTGGATTATTTCTGTGAAATAGCACCGAAAACAGATTTCGATAAAATCAAAAAATTACTGCTTTTATAAAATACAAAAAGGCTGCCTGAATATCAGACAGCCTTTTTAAATACTGGTGGTTATTGTAATTATTTCTTGATAATCTTATCTTTAAAAACAACTTTATTATTTTCACTTAAAGTGTAAACATAAATTCCAGATCGTAAATTACTTACCTGAACTGCGGTAATATTACTGTCCTGCGAACCTTTTATTTCGATCGGGCCGCCAACTAAACGCCCTGAAATATCATAAAGCTTTAATTTTAGATTTCTCTCATCAGTTGTTTTTACTACAATATTGACAACATCAGTTGCGGGATTTGGATATGCTTGGGCAAAACCTTTTTTAGCATCAAAATCAATTGTAGATAAAGCATCTTCTTTCAATTCAAAACGCGCAATTACAGGTCCGTGATCTGAAGTGGTGTTGGTATAGTCCTGAATATCACTTCTTGGATCATAAACAGCAATTGAATTTGGAAGATATTGATCTGATAATTCATTAGAAATGACAATATGATCTAAAAATCCTCCGGAACTTAAGAAACTATAAGCACCAGCCTTGCTGATTTCTAAAGTTAACGGATTAAAATTGGACGTATCATTTACAAATGCTTCGTAAGAAGAAGGATTGGGAGTAATAACTGACGCTTTTACATCATCATTAAAATCTCCTAAAAGAATCAAATTAGCATCTGGATAATGCGCAACTAGGCTATCTCTTAATAATTCAGCATCATATTTACGCATATTATATCTCAAAATATCACTTCCGCTGTTGGCGCGGGCGTGAATATCTATCAATTTAATTTCTTTCTTGATTCCGCCAATATTCGTTTCTATAGTTACCATATAAGGCAAACGACCTGATGAGAAGAAACTCGCACTTGGATTTGCCGGTGGGTTTGTTGTCGCTACGGGATAATTAGGTAAAGTTTTTGTTCCTGCTTGAATTTCATCATACAATTCCTGAAACATAACACGAGTCTTTTTTACGGTAGTGGTTTGCGTATTATAAAGAACCACTAGTTTTTGAGGCGGAAATTTTGGATCTGGTTCCTGAAATGAATACGACCATGTTGGCGAAATTGTTTTGTCGAATGTTTTCCCGTTCACATTTATTTTCTGAATTAAAACATTCAAAGCTGCATCATTCGACACTTCCTGAACTACATAAACATCCGCGTTCAATTTGTTCATTACTTTGGCAACATTCTCAATTTGTAAATCATCATCTGTTGGGCCAAATTCTTTTCCGTCATTTCCTATTACATTACTTGCGAAAAACTCAAGATTATATGTTACAACATCAAAAGTATCTGCTTTTGGAATTGAAGAACCTGCAAATAAACCAATTTGTTTGTTTAATGAAGTTCCCGTTACTGTTACAGTTCCTGAAATTGCTAATGCTTTTGAAGAAGGCGTAAATCTCGCATAAATCGTTTTTGTGTTTACGGCGTCTGCTACATTAACCAAAACACTCGATTGAAAGGTTATATTATCCAAAGACAATTGAAAATCTGCAGGAGCTGTAAGTGTTATATCGCCATAACCTTTTGACTTAAAGTCAAATGATAGACTTGCAGAAATTGTATTTGGGTTTGCATCGCCAAAATCTAAAACAGGATTAGAATCTACATAAGCAGCTTCATCTGTAATTGCAACATCATCTAATGACCATTCTGCTGCATTATTTCCTCCTGTAGTTTCATAAACCCATGCAACATAAGTATTGGGAGTTTTATAATCGCTTAAATCTATAAATTGCGATTGTGTGTAAGTTCCGGTTATAGTTGGAAATTTACCCTCAATTTCTGTCCATGTTGCCAATTCCGGATTGCTTATTCCATCGTAATTTGTAGAAACCAATAATTTTAAATTTGGTCCGGCATAAAATTTACGGGAATAAAATGATAATAATGGATATTTCGTAAAAGTATCCAGATGTAATTTAGGAGAAATCAACCAGTCTTTGCTTGCTCCGGAATCAGAATATCCATTTATTAAAACTGCACCAGCGCCAGAATTTATATTTCTAGGATCACTGGTTGATGCCCATTTATTTGTAGTGCCGGCTACATTATATTGTGTCCATCCACTATTTGTTAATACATTAGTATCGTTAAAACCTTGTACATATGGATTTGTTCCGATTCCTGACAAAGAAACCGTTTTAACTAACGCTCCTGTTGTTTCGTGCGTTATCGTTCCTGAAAAAGCACCTGCTGTATTAGGTGTAAAACGAACATAAACTTCTGGTGTCGCATTTGCAGCAAAATCAGCGGCATTGTAAACAAGAGAAGATTGGAAAGTCACATTATCTTTTGAAATACTAAAATTGGCAGTTGCAGTAAGCGTTACAACATCGGTAATATTTGTTCCGCTAATTTGGTAACTTAAACTTGCTGAATCAATATTTTGTTCAGAATTTCCAAAATCAAATACTGAGACTGTAGTTCTCAAAGAAGGCACCAAAACACTTGCAGTTGTAACATCGATTTTATTAACTGCCGTTTGCATATTTCCAGAAAGATCTTCAGACACAGAGTAAACGATATAAGAAGTTCCTAAAGTTAAACCTGTAATTATTTTTGAATATTCCTGATCCTTATTTGCAATACTTAGAAAACCAGCTTGCAAAACTGCATTTCCATCAGCATCTAAACCATCTTTGATTTGTGCCGGAGTAGGTTCCGCACTACCAGATGCTACTAAAACATAATACGTTTTACCGATCTTGTTTATTTTACTAAAAAAGTCAAAACCATCAGATAAAATTTCAACAACTTTTGGATAACCGGATTCATTAACTGGAGGAGTTATATCGCTTCCAATTTTTATATTATCAATAGCAAAAGATTGACGTGAGCCGGTAGAACCTGAAACTAATCTGGCAATCCATCTTATTTGAACTATCGGTTGATTATCACATTCCGCAGGCAATGTTACTTCTATTTTTGTAGCTATAGGTTCGTCAACTGGATTTATAAGTCTAGGAACTGTGCTATTATTGCTGTAAGCTGTTGATGGTAGTGTTATAAAAACACCTGTAGTTCCAATACGATATTGTAAAGCCATTTCCTGTAAACGATTATTACTGGCTCCATCGTAAGGATTACGCATAACCATAGCATCATACTGAACTTTTATAGCAGTATTACCAGTAGTCACAAATGCTACACCTATTGCAAAATCTGCTGAAGTTGTATTTAAAAAACCAATCTTACCATTATAGTTATGAACGTTTCCACTATTGGTCACTACCGTACTATTTGCGATCAACCCTCTGTCTCCAGACAAAGCTGTACTATATGTCGCTGTATTTTGAGTTGAACTAACCAGCCATCCCTGAAATCCCAATGGGTAAGTTGTAGAGCTTGCCAACAATCCGCTAAAATTTTGCGAATAAGGCAAAGTTTGTGGATCCGGCATCGTCTGCGCGAAAAGATTGATCGAAAAGCAACAAAAAAAACTTAAAAAAGTCATTAAATGACGTAATGAGTAAATGTTTTTCATATGATTAAAAAATAGGGTTTTAGAGATCAAATTTAAGTTTTTAAAGTTAAGAGAATATTGCAATAACTTAAACAAATTGTAAGGTTATTTATAAACATACAACACCAAAAGTCAAACTATTCATATATTCATCAGGTATTCTGTAAGCAAATGAAACCTATTTTATTTTATATTATTCTCTAAAACCCACTTATTTTTTAATAAGAGAAATAGCTTTAATTTAATATTTAGCAAACAAAAAAAGCTGTCCGAATTTCAGACAGCTTCCTAATTATATAAAAACTGATTTCTAAATCGCCGTATATCCTCCATCGGCAATAATATAACTTCCGGTTGTGAAAGAAGATTTTTCAGAACTTAAGAAAGTAACAAGTTCTGCAATTTCTTCGGCAGTTCCTAAACGGTTCATTGGAGCTTTTGCTGCAATGGCAGTCATGGCATCTTTATTCAGATTATCTTTCAATAACGCCGTTTCTATGTAACCGGGGCCAACAGCGTTGCAACGAATGTTTTTTTGCGCATATTCGGCAGCGATATTTTTAGTTAAACCAACAACGCCATGTTTTGATGCTGTATATGCCGGACTTAATGGCGCCGCAACCTGACCGTGAATGGAAGCAATATTTACTATACTTCCTCCACCATTTTTCTCCATTTGTTCTAATTGATAACGACAAGCATAAAATACACCACTTAAATTTAAGGCGATTACTTTATCCCACGCTTCCGGTTCGTATTCTCCGGTTGGTTTTGCAGGTCCGCCCATTCCTGCATTATTACACGCAATATCAAGGCGGCCGTATTTTGAAACTGTAACTTCAACCATGTGCTTGTTGTCGATTGCGCTGGACGAATCGCCTTTTACAAAAAAGGCTTCTCCTCCTGCATCTTTTATAACTTTTACGGTTTCTTCTCCGTGTTCAACATTAATATCCGAAACTACTACTTTTGCTCCTTCACGGGCGTAAGATTCTGCAACAGCGCGTCCAATTCCTGAACCACCGCCGGATACAAAAGCTACTTTGTTTTCTAAAAGTGACATATTCTTAAGATTTAAATTTGTAGTAACAATTTACGAAGATCTTAACCGCTGACCATAACAAAACCAAGGTTTACAATAAGATTAAGACTTTATCACAATCAAATGTTATTTCACATTAAAATCACGTAAATCAACTTTTTTTTCTTAGTATTAATCTTCGTCCAATTTCATATTACCTCGATCTTCGTGACTTTCCGGATCGGAATTAGGGTAGCGATTTGGCGTCACATCTGAATTTCGATCTTTGTTTTCAACGGTCTTTTTTGCTTCTTCTTCAGATGAGACTCCACGGTTTGCATTGGCGTTATTTAAATCTACATCGCCTTTGACTTTTTTGATGTCTTCATTTTCATTACGCGCTCTTTCTACTACTTGTTTATTTCCGTCCTGATCTGCTACCACTTCTTTTTGCAAATTGGCATCGTCGGCTTTTCCATCGTGCGAAATATTTTTCCCTTTAGATTCGTCTATATTTTTTTGTACTCCATTTATTTTTTTAGAGCCTAAATCATTAGTTCCCATATCATTTTTTTTTAAAGTTCTTATATAATATTACGAATTCTAAATTTTAAAACTAAATGGTTTAACATTGCTTTTAGTTTATTCTCGTATTATTTTTTTAATGAAGATGAAACAAAACTATCTTTGCAAAAAATAAAACATGCATCAACACTTCATTCTTTTTAAGCCTTATGGTTATTTAAGTCAATTTATTTATGAATTGAAAAGAAAGAAAAAACTTTTGGGCGAATTGCATGATTTCCCGGAAGGAACTATGGCAATTGGGCGTTTAGACGAAGATTCTGAAGGTTTACTTTTGCTAACGACCGACGGAAAAGTCAGCGAGCAAATAAGAAGCAAAAAAGTAGATAAAGAATATTATGTACAAGTTGATGGAATAATAACTCCTGAAGCCATCGAAGAATTGCAAAAAGGTGTTGAGATAGGTTTTGAAGGCGGAAAATACAAAACAAAACCTTGTTCTGCCTTTATCGTTACCGAAATTCCGGATTTTGGACCAAGAGCAAAAAAAATCAGAGATGAACGACACGGGCCAACTTCCTGGGCTTCGATTACTGTAAATGAAGGTAAATTTCGTCAGGTTCGAAAAATGACTGCTGCCGTTGGTTTTCCAACTCTTAGATTAGTTCGGGTTAGAATAGGAAATGTATATTTGCAAAACCTAAAAGCCGGGGAAGTTTTAGAAGTTCCCGATTTTAAATTAGATAATGAGAAAATTTGAAAATTAGATAATTGCCGGAATCTTTAACTTATAACTATAACTCATAACTCAAAAAAATGCTAAACGTTGTTCTTGTGGAACCGGAAATACCAAATAATACGGGAAATATTGGAAGATTATGTGTGGGAACCGAAAGCCGACTGCATTTAATTCACCCTTTTGGCTTTGTTATAAATGATAAAAACCTTAAGCGTTCGGGTTTGGATTATTGGGTTCATCTCGATGTAACAGAATATCAAAATATAGAAGAATGGATTGCACAGATTCCAGATCAATCACGTGTATTCTTAATGAGTTCGCATGCTGAAAAATCGTATTTGGAAACTGATTTTCAAGATGGAGACTGGTTGGTTTTTGGAAAAGAAAGCGTTGGTTTAAGCAAAGAAGTTTTGGCTCGTTTCGAAAATCATTTAACGATTCCGATGTCGAAATTAATTCGAAGTTTTAATATTGCAAATTCTGTGGCTTTTGTGGTTGGTGAGGCGAAGAGACAGATTGGATTGAAAACCGTTTAATCGTTATTGGTTCAACCGTTTAATCGAATCTAAGCAGACGATTACCTGTGAAATTTTAACATTATAGAAATTAGAGCTCCAGAGGAACATAATATTTATAGCTATAATAATCGATTGTAGACGAAAGCTCCAGCGGAACGATATATTTTACCCGATAAATATTTCACCCCGATGGGGTTTTACATAAAATGTGATAACTATTTCTATAAATATAACGTCCCTCCGGGAATTATAAATAAGTTTATAAAAAAAAATCTTTGCACTTCTAGTACTTTACAAGAGATTATGATTTAAGTAATCACAAATTTCCCTTTTTCAGCATCAAAAACAATATGCTCATCTTTAAACAAAGTAGCAAAACTCCCGTTCGAAATTAAATTACAAGGCTGATCCTGAACTACAGTTTCCGGCGTCATAATAATCATTTCATCACTCAATTGAATCGCCAGATCGATATCGTGCGTAGAAAATAAAATACATTTTTGAGTTTCCTGCGTTAGCTTTTTCAATAATTTAAAAAGCGAAACTTTATGCAATAAATCAAGGTGTGTTGTAGGTTCGTCCAAAATAATCAGAGGAGTATCTTGTGCCAAAGCTCTCGCAATTAAAACCTTTTGCAATTGCCCGTCGCTAATTTCGTAATGTTTTTTTGCAGATAAATGTTCGATTTGAGTCAATTGCATGGCTTGCTGAACTTTTTCAATATCAGTTTCTGTCAAAGTTCCAATCCAATTGGTGTAGGGCTGACGTCCTAAAGCAACTAACTCAAAAACAGAAAGATTACTTGGCGGCAACTTTTCGGTTAAAACCACACTTAAATTCTGCGCTAATTCTAAAGGATTATAAGTATTGATATTCTTTTCCTTCAAAAAAACATTTCCTGATAACGGTTGTTGAATTCCTGTAATTGTTCGCAATAAAGTTGATTTTCCAATTCCGTTTGCACCAATCAAAGAGATTAGTTTTCCTGAAGTCAAATTCAAATTTAGATTTTCAGCAATAACTATAGTTGCTTTCTTGGTTTTATAACCAATATTTAGATTTGAAGTTGATAGAATATTACTCATTTTTTAGGTGCTAAGGTTCTGAGATACTAAGATGCTAAGTTTTTCACATAGATTCAAACGATCTGCGTAAATCTGTTCAATCCGCGTAATCCGTGTTCCAAATAATTTACTGAAAATTTCTTTTTCGCATTAATAACCAAACGACAACCGGCGCACCAATAATCGATGTAATCGCATTGATTGGCAATGTGGTTTCTAATCCGGGTAATTGCGAGGCAATATCGCAAAACAACATAATTATTCCGCCATAAAAAAGCGTACTCCAATATAAAAGTGTGTGATTACTTGTTTGAAAAGTCAGTTTTGCAATGTGCGGCACCGCGAGACCAATAAAAGCAATCGGACCGGCAAAAGCCGTAATGCTTCCTGCCAGAATACTAGTTGCAAATATGATAACTAACCGGGCTTTTTTGTAATTCAACCCCATGCTTTTGGCATAATTTTCGCCTAAAAGCAAAGCGTTTAAAGGCTTAATACTTCCGGCACTTAAAACCAAACCAAAACCAACACAAACAGCCAAAACAGAAATCGATGTCCAGGAAAGATTTCCCAAACTTCCCAAAGACCAAAATGTAAACTTCTGCAATTGTTCTGCCGAACTAAAATAAGTCAAAACCCCCACAATTGCACTGGTAAAACTGCCAAACATGAGTCCGACAATTAAAATTGCCATTGTATTTCGCAATCGCTGCGCGACCAATAAAACCAAAAGCAAAACCGAAACGCTGCCTAATGTTGAGGCAATAACAAGTCCGTATGGGGATAAAAGAATAGCATTTAAAAATGAAGGCAAAAATTCAGCACCCAAAATAACAATCGCAACGGCTAAAATGGCTCCGGAACTCAAACCCAAAACATCCGGTCCGGCTAATGGATTTCTGAATAATGTCTGCATCAGCAAACCGCTAATTGCTAATCCTACGCCAACCAAAAAGGCTGTTATGGCTTTTGGCAAGCGGTAATTAATAATAATATATTCCCAGGTTGATTTACTGGCTTGTCCGCCTGTTAAACTGGTATAAACTTCTTTAAACGGAATTGTAATTGATCCTAAACTTATGTCCAGAAAAAACATAAATAACAGCACTACACCAAGTACAAAAAACAGCATTATATTTCGCTTTGAATTTATCAATGAATCTTTAATTTAGTTTAGAGGCAAAGGTAAATTCGTAGCTTGGCAATAAATCAGGATGAAAAATTTTGATGTAATCTTTTAAAACTAAATCCGGTCGGCTTGGTGCCAATTCATAATAAACTGTTCCGCCAGTTGCTCCAAATTTACCTTCAAAAGTATATACGTTTTTAGACGTAAAAGCATCAAATTGTGTGTAATGCGGATTGCTTTTTCCGAATTCATCCAATGTTTTAAATGAGCCTGAAGCAATCCAGAAATTGGCAGTTTTGGCTTTGTCCAATACTTTTTCAAAAGATAAACCTTCACTTCCGCTTCCCTTTAAATCGGCCCATAAATAATTGGCATGGGCATCATTCATAAATTGCGCAACCCAGCTATTTCCTTTGGCTACATACCAAACATCTTCATACATCGAACCATACAAAACAGTTGAGGTTGCCGGCTGATCTGCCACTAATTTTTTTGCCTGATTGTAGCTTTCAACAATTTTGTCAAACAATTCTTTGGCTTTATCTTCCTTACCAAATAATGCACCGTAAAGCTTAATCCATTCTGCTTTTCCAAGCGGAGATTGTTCCATCCAATCGGCCTGAATAAAAACATTTAAACCGCTTTTTTTCAAATTATCCAACATTGGGTTGTTATTATCTACTCCAAATGTTACAATCAAATCCGGAGACAATTCTATTAGCTGCTCGATATTTAACTTTTCATTTTGTCCCACATTTTTCACCGAACCTTTATCAATCAAAACTCTTGTTTTTTCTGAAGAAATATAATCTGTATGAGGAAAACCAACTAATTTATCTTCAACATCAAGCATTTCCAAAAACGGAATATTTGTAGTAGAAGTAACCACAACAGATTCTAAAGGCACTTTTATTGTGGCATATTTTTGCAGACTATCCGGAACTTTTGCTTCTTTTTCTTTTAAAATATAAGTGAATTTTGCATTCGCATTTGGCCAGGGCTCTATAACCGTAACCACCGAATATCCTTCGTGTTTTACGATTGAAAGTCCGGAAGCAAACTCAATGCTATTTTGGGGAATTTCAGTTTTTACAATCTCAGGGGCTTCATTTTTTTTACATCCAAACAGAAGAAAAAATGATAAAACAAAAATAATTTTTGGAAATAAATGTTTCATATGTGGGTTATATATTTTGAAATATGGTATCGTTATTGCTTATTGTCATTCAAATTTGAATCACGGAGATTCACATTTGAAATTTTTCAATAAGCACAAAGGTAACGCAATTTATAAATTTTTTATTTACCTTTATTCTTACAAAAACCAAATTTATCTTTACCTACTATTATGAATACCACAAAAACCAAAATTTGCTCTAGTTGCGACTCTACATTTAGTTGCGGAGATATTTCTGTTGAAAACAAATGTTGGTGTAACGACTACCCTCCTATTTTTAATCTTTCTGGTGCAGGAGATTGCCTATGCCCGGATTGCTTTAAAGAAGCTTGTATTGACAAAATAGATGCTTATGTCGAAACTATGACTCCTCAAAAAGCACTACAAAATAAAGCACTATCTTTACCAAAAACAGAAAAACTAATCGAAGATCTTGATTTTTATATTGAAAATGGCAATTATGTTTTTACAACATGGTTTCATTTAAAAAGAGGAAATTGCTGTGGTAATAATTGTCGGCATTGCCCTTATTAATTGTTAATTATAAATTGTTTGTTCGTATTCATTTCTTAAAATCTAATTGGTCTTTCGCGTTAGGGATAGAAGCGGCATCCTTTTATTTTTTTTCTTTAAAAAAATAAAAGATAAAGCGTATAGCCCGACCCTTGGGGAACGCCACAATAATTCATAACTCAAAACTTACAACTCATAATTAAAAAAATGATCTACTTAATTACCGGCGGCGAGCGATCAGGAAAAAGCACTTATGCGCAAAATCTGGCTTTGCAGCTTTCAGAATCTCCAATTTATGTAGCAACAGCCAGAAAATGGGATGTTGATTTTCAAAATAGAATCGATCGCCATCAACAAGAACGCGACGAACGCTGGACAAATATTGAAAAAGAAAAACATATCAGTGAAATTGATTTTTCGGGAAAAGTGGCGCTGATTGATTGCGTTACGCTTTGGCTCACGAATTTTTTTGTCGACACTAATTATGATGTAAATTTAAGTCTCGAAGAAGCCAAAAAAGAATTTCTTTCTATTGCCAGTCAGGAGAATACAGTATTTATTATTGTAACCAACGAAATTGGAATGGGCGTTCATGCGGAAACTCAAATTGGGAGAAAATTTACAGAACTGCAAGGCTGGATGAATCAGTTTTTGGCATCAAAAGCCGATGAGGTTATTTTGATGGTTTCCGGAATTCCGGTCAGGATTAAGGGGTTGTAATATCAATTACAATGTCAAAATTCAATATCAATTACAATATCAAAATTCAATTACAATGGCAAAATTCAATGGTAATTACAATATCAAATTTTAATAAATAATTACAAATTCCAAAAAGCTGTCTTAACTTTACATAACTTTCAATATTGACATTGAGTTTTGTAATTGTAATTGACATTGAGTTTTGTAGTTGAGTTTTGTAATTGTAATTGAAATTTATGAGCCATTTAGATGATATATTAAAATCCCGCCGCGATACCCGACATTTCACAACCGATGAAGTTCCTGACGAAGTAATCGAAAAAGCTTTACAGGCCGGACATTGGGCGCCTTCAGTTGGATTGACGGATGCTACGAGATATTTTATCATTAAATCGGCAGAAGTAAAAAGTGCAATTAAGGACTTATTTTTAGATTATAATAAAAAAGCCGAGGAACTCACCGATAATCCGGAACAAAAAGAACATTACAGATCGCTAAAACTGGAAGCTATTGAAGAAGCTCCGATCGGACTTATTATTGCGTATGACAGATCTGTTTTAAATCAGTTTACTATTGGAACTGTTGGCAGTAATGAGGCAGTAAAATTTAGTTCGGTTTGTGCGGCACAAAATATTTGGCTTTCGCTTACAGAGCAAGGTTATGGAATGGGCTGGGTTTCGATCCTGAATTATTATCAGTTTAAAAAAATCCTTGATTTACCTGAAAATATTGAACCTTTAGGTTATTTCTGCATTGGAAAACCAGCAACGAATTACAACAACCAACCGATGCTGCAACAGCTGCATTGGAAACAGAAATCGGAAGCTCCGGATTGTAAAGAAATTAAAAATGTGATTGAAAGTCCTGTTTTAGATTTTCAATTAAAAACACCAATTTCTGATATCAAAAATGACTTTGCTAAACTTCTACAGGAAAAAATAGATTCTAAAACCAAACCTGTCGGTTCTTTGGGAACGTTAGAAACTTTGGCTTTTCAAATGGCAACGGTTTTTGAAACCTTAAATCCTAAAATTACAAACCCAAACATTGTGGTTTTTGCCGCAGATCATGGAATCGCAAATCATGGCGTAAGCGCTTATCCGCAAGATGTGACCCGACAAATGGTTGGTAATTTTCTTGAAGGCGGCGCCGCAATCAATGTTTTTTGCAATCAAAATAATATTGAGTTAGCTATTGTAGATGCTGGCGTAAACTATGATTTTCCAACAAATGCTAATTTAATTAATGCTAAAATTGCAAAGGGAACGCAGTCGTTTCTGCACGCGCCGGCAATGGGTGAAACGGAATTACAATTGTGTTTTGAAAAAGGAAAAGCTATTGTTGATGATATTGCAAAAACAAATTCAAATTGCATTGGTTTTGGCGAAATGGGAATTGGAAATACCTCAACAGCTTCGGTTTTAATGAGTCTTTTAACTGGTTTTTCTATTGAAGAATGTGTGGGAAAAGGAACTGGAGTTGAGGCCGAAAAGTTACTTCAAAAACAAAATATACTTCAAAAAGCAATTGATAATTATTCCGGTCAAGCCGAATTAATGCAGCAGTTGGCTTATTTTGGCGGTTTTGAAATCATACAGATGGCAAGTGGAATGTTAACCGCTTTTGAAAATAAAATGATAATTTTGGTCGATGGTTTTATTTGCAGTGTGGCTTTTTTAATCGCTTCGAAAATAAATGTTGATATTCATAAAAATGCTGTTTTCTGCCATTGTTCTGACGAAAAAGCACATCAAAAATTACTTGATTATTTACATGCAAAGCCTATCTTAAATCTTAATTTACGTTTAGGCGAAGGAACAGGCTGTGCTATTGCTTTTCCTATTTTAAAATCAGCGGAAGCTTTTTTGAATGAAATGGCTAGTTTTGAGAGTGCGGGGGTTAGTAGGAAGTGATCAATAGTCTCGTTTGTCATTTACGAAGGAGAAATCACATCCAAAGAGAGACGCACTGTATGTGAGTTTCTAGTGTGATTTCTCCTCCGTCGAAATGACAAGATCACCTAAAATATATTTTATTAAAATTAAAAACAAATCTCTTCAATGAAAAAAGAACTAAACATCTTCTTTACCTGTTTAATGTTTTACACCCGAATTCCCTGCCCAAAAAACATCGATCATAATCCTGAATATTTAAATAAAGCTACTCGTTACTTTCCTTTTATCGGATGGATTGTTGGAAGCATTTCTTTTCTAACTTTCTATCTTTTTTCCTTTTTTCTATCAACAGAAACTGCTGTTATTTTTGCAATTATTGCTTCTATTTTAACGACGGGAGCTTTTCACGAAGATGGTTTTGCAGATGTTTGTGATGGTTTTGGCGGAGGCTGGACCAAAGAAAAAATCCTGATCATTATGAAAGACAGTGCTATTGGCGCTTATGGAGCAATTGGTCTGGTTTTGCTTTTTTTATTAAAATTCAAATTGCTTTCCGAAGGTATTTTGCTTTTTGCCATTGATAATTCCCATCTTCTTATTTTCTTTTTGTTTATTTCGGCGCATGCTTTGAGTCGGCTGGCTGCAATTTCGATCATTTTTACGCATGAATATTCGCGCGATGATGCTTCGAGTAAAAGTAAACCAATCGCCAATAATCATAGTTGGAAAGAAATTTTTGGTGCTTTCTTTTTCGGATTAATTCCTTTGTTGGCATTTGCTTTTTTTCAGTATAAAATTCTGTTTACGATAATTCCTGTTTTTCTAACCCGTTACTTTTTGGCTCGCTATTTCCAAAAATGGATTGATGGATATACGGGAGATTGTCTTGGCGCAACGCAACAGGTTTGCGAGGTTATTTATTATTTAAGTATTCTTTTTTTATGGAAGTTTATCTAGTTCGCCATACCGAAACTATTTGTGAAAAAGGAGTTTGTTACGGACAATCGGATGTTGCCATTGCTGAACCTTTTGATTTGGTTTTAGAAAACATCATTTCACAGTTACCTACTGAAGCCATTATATTTTCAAGTCCGTTAAAAAGATGTTCCATTTTAGCAAAACACATTCAAAAAAGAATAAAAACTATTTCTTATCAGGAAGACAACCGATTGATGGAAATGAATTTTGGCGATTGGGAAATGAAAAACTGGAATGACATTCTGCCCGAACAGCTGAATCCGTGGATGGAAGATTTTGTTAATATTCCGGCTTCAAACGGAGAATCTTTTGTTGAATTACATGAAAGAGTTGGTGAGTTTTTATCAGATCAAATTTCAGAAGAAATAAAACAGCCTATAATTATTATTTCACATGCGGGTGTCATTAGAAGTATTTTGTGTCATCATACTTTTTTACCCTTAAAAGATGCTTTTACTAATAAAGTTGCTTTTGGACAAGTAATAAAAATAGTACTTTAAAGGTCGTTTTGTTTAGAATTTGATATAAAAAGTGAAACAAATTTGAAAATTCGACGATTTTAACTTTATCTTTGCGCCAAATTAAGGTTGTGTTTAATTCAAACACATTAAAAGGGAATCAAGTATAAATCTTGAGCTGTTCCCGCAACTGTAAGCTTAGTTCTAAATGAATGCTTATTGTTAACTACAAACCACTGCTCGCAATAGCGGGTGGGAAGGTAAACAATAAGACGCAAGCCAGGAGACCTGCCTTTATAACAAATATCGAGCTCTCGGGAAAAAGAGTGTAGAAATTATGACTTTAAAAAAACGTTTTGCATTTTGTTTTCTATTGTTGTGCCAATTCATTTCGGCGCAAAATGACTCTATTACAAAACTTAAGGAAGTTATCGTTTCTGATGTCAATCTAAAAAAATACTCCAGCTCACAGTCGGTGCAGGTTTTAAATGATTCTGTTATCAATAAAAATCAGCCTTCTTTAACTTCACTTTTAAACTATAATACTGTTATTTATTTTAAAGAAAATGGTTTAGGAATGACTTCTGCTCCTTCTTTTAGAGGAACAACCGGAGCGCAAACTGCTGTTATCTGGAATGGTATAAATATAAATTCCCAGTTTTTAGGTCAGGCAGATTTTAATACTATCGGAACAAGAGATTTCAATTCTATAACTGTAAAAGCCGGAGGCGGAAGTGTTCTATACGGAAGCAGTGCCATTGGCGGAAGCATTCACCTTAATAATGATTTACGATTTAAAAATGAATTTTCAAATCAGGTGTTTTTTAGTTTAGGAAGTTATAATACTCTGAGCGCCAATTATCGTACTATAGTTGCATCAGATAAATATAGTCTTCAGATAAGCATTTCCAGAAACAGTTCTGATAATGATTTTAAATATCCGGGCAATACCGATCAGCGAAACACAAATGGCGAATACTATAATACCAGTATGAATACCACTTTTGGTTATAAAATTGATTCTAAAAACACTTTAAAGGCTTATAGCCAGTTTTACGATTCTGAACGTCATTTTTCTTTGACTTCTCCTAATGGTTCCAAAACCAAATATGGTGATTTTAATACCCGAAATTTATTAGAATGGGAAAGTCTTTTTAATCGTTTTACTTCAAAATTAAAAGTTGCGCATATAGGAGAATCCTATAAATATTATCCTAGTATTACTTCAGAATTATTCACTTATGGAAAAGTTGAAACTTCTCTTATAAAATATGATTTGGCGTTTGATGTAAACGATAAGATTAAATTAAATTCGATTGTCGATTATAATCGCAATAAAGGATATGGATCAAGTATCGATAATGTAAAAAGAGAAATAGGCTCCGCGAGTTTATTATTAAGTCATTCACTAAGTAACAAATGGGATTATAATGCGAGTATTCGTCAGGAAGTAACAGACAATTACGGAAATCCATTTCTTTTTTCGTTTGGAACACGTTATCAGTTTACTGACTTTTACCGCGTAAAAATAAATGCTTCAAAAAACTTCAGAATGCCTACTTATAATGATTTATTTTGGGAAGGAAGCGGCAATCCTGATTTAAAACCCGAAACTTCTTATCAGGCTGAAATTGGTAATGAATTTTTTACCAAAGATTTTTCAATATCAGTAACGGCTTATTACAATTCTATTAAAAATTTATTGCGTTGGGTCCCGTCACAAGGCGGCGGAGATATGTGGTCTCCTGAAAACACCGACAAAGTAAGGGCTTATGGTGCTGAAGTAATTTTAGAATGGAAACCAAAAATAGCAAACAATAATTTTACCATTAATGGAACGTACGCCTATACAGTTTCAGAAAGCGAACAATTGATTGGAGGTGAATTAATTTACAAGCAATTGATATACGTTCCTTACCATAAACTCACAGGGGCTGTCTCTTACAATTGGAAAAAATTCTCTTCTTATTTTCAGTATTTATATAACGGAGATGCCTACACAACGCCTTTTAATAATCCTGCAACTAAAGTTAAGGATTATAACGTTGGTAATATTGGTGTTGACTATGATTTTGGCAAAAAGAAGAGTTATAAACTTGGATTTCAAGTACTAAATATCTGGAATGAAAATTACCAGCCTGTTACAAGCAGACAAATGCCCGGAAGAAATTATTCTATATACATAAACCTTAATTTTTAAATACCATGAAAAGATTCAATAAACTATTTTTAAGTGTCCTAGTAAGCTCGGCATTTTTTGTGTCATGTAGCAATGATGATGACAATACTCAAGAGGCACGCGGTGATTATGATGGCGGATTATTTATTGTTAACGAAGGTAATTTTCAAACTCCAAACGGTGCTATTTCATACTTATCTGATGATTTACAAATAGAAAACGATGTGTTTTCATCAGTAAACCCGGGAAAAGTAACTGGAGATACTCCTATTTGTATTGTTTTTAATGGTGATTTGGCTTATATAGTTGTAAACGCATCAAACAAAATTGAAGTTGTTAACAGATATACTTTTAAAAGCATTACCACAATAACTACGAATCTAAACAATCCGAGATTCATTGCTTTTGCAAACGGAAAAGGATATATCACTAACTGGGGAGATCCGCTGGTTACTACAGATGATTATGTAGCAGTACTTGATCTTGCTACAAATACTATAAGTTCTTCATTAATTTCTGTAGTTGAAGGTCCTGAAAAAATCATTGAAAATGACGGGAAATTGTATGTAGCACACAAAGGCGGTTATGGACAAGGAAATTCATTAACAGTAATAAACTCTGCTAGTAATGCAGTTGTAACAAACTTTGTAGTTGGAGATGTTCCTAGTGCATTGGTAAAAGACAATGGAACATTATATGTTTTATGTGATGGAAGACCTTCTTATGCAGCACCAGAAACTGCTGGTGAAATTGTAAAAGTTAACCTGAGCAACAATACTATTGCATCAACACTTGCTTTCGCAGATTTAACACATCCTGGTTTTATGGATATTAATAACAATAAAATATATTATACTGTAGACAGTAATGTTTATACAACTTCGACAACTTCTACCACATTACCAACTGCTGAAATATTTAAAGCTGCAAAAGTTAGTACACTATATGGTTTTGCTGTAAAAAATGATAATATCTACATCGCCGATGCAGGAAATTACCAAGATCCCGGAAAAGTGTTCATCTATTCTTTAACAGGAACACTTACTAGCGAACTTGGCGTGGGGATATTGCCAAACGGCTTTTATTTTAATAACTAATAAAATAGCTGAAAGAATATTTTTAAATTATTTTTTCAGAACAATCAATTTAGTTTATTTTTTTTATTTTTTTTGGAAAAAAAAGGCTTTCATTTCTGAAAGCCTTTTTTATTTATCACCATTTTAATCTCTTATCTTAATGCTTTTAAAAATTCTTTAGGAGCAGTTTCTAAATACATTTCATTTCTTACTCCGTTTATTTTTTTGGAATCACTAAAATAAGGTAAAACTAATTGTTTATCGTCCTGAATTCTTTTTGCTGTTACACCAGTAATTTTAGATATCGCTGTAGCCAGAAAAGGTTCGTTTGTTTCTCCTAAAACGCCGTAACTAGTTACAAACTCCTGCTGTAAATAAGTAGGCGTTAAACCACTTGTATAATCTCCAAAATCTTCTGAATTGGCAATTTTTAAAACCAGTGGCTGCATAGCATATTTATGATTTGGATTAACTTTAGTTTTAGTCAAAGTCTCTGAGTCATAAACTGTAAAGGAACCCACATTTTTACCAATTGTTGTTTCACCAATCTGAACAACATTAATATAAGGTTTTAATCCGTTTATAACCAATTCACTTGCTGATGCCGTATTATCAGTAGTTAAAATATAAACTTTAGAAAGGTTTAAACTATTTAGTGCAGTTCCATCAATATTATTTACAAATCTGTCGTTTAAGGTTTCCAGCTCATCCGTACTCATGCTGGCCATCAATTTAATATTGTATTGTCTTTTTGAGAAAATTTTACCATCAAACTGACCTGTGATTAAACTTGCCAAACGTGTTGCTGTGCGAACAGAACCTCCGCCATTATATCTTAAATCTAAAACTAAATCCGTTACACCTTGTGCTTTTAATTCGCCAAAAGCTTCATTTAACCTGGCATCATAATCAGCATAAAAGCCATTATACATTAAATATCCAATTTTATGACCGTTTGAATTGATAACCTTATTAATTAAAATTGGGTTTTCTTCTAAAGTTGTTTTTGTTAAACTAACTGATTTTCCGTTCAAAACAAATGCAGATCCATTATAGTCAGCAAAATTCAAAGTGTAGCTTTCACTATCCAGTAATAAAGATTCGTAGTTTGAAACTGTTAGCTTAGTTCCGTTTACAGCAGTAAAAAAATAACCTCTTTTAACATCCTTTGTTGAAGCATCAGAATTGGCAATAATATAACGCACATAACCTACTAAGTCATTAGATCCTTCAGAAACTCTGGTAAGTCTGAAATCAACTCCATTGTTTTTACTGATACCGTTAAGTTCCTGTTCCAAAACAGTATAATCATCAACAATCCAGCTAAAGCGGTCAATGGCATTAATTGGATATTTGCTTACCGGTTTATTCAATAGATCTTCAAATAATTCCTCTGGTTTTGAATAACCCGCTAAAAATGAATTAAAGGCATCTTTATTTGCGAAACGATCATCAGCTAAATTAGGTACATCAGCCTGCCACAGATAAACCTGATTTAATCCTCTCCAGACAAAATCGTTTACCTGCAAATCAGCGGGTGCGGCAACATCGTCCTCATCTTCACACGATTGCAAAGACAAAGCTAATACAAAAATTAGCAGGACACTTCTTAATATTGTTTTCATAAAAATATGTTTCTATATTCTATTAACGTAAAAATACTATCTTTAGTTTTAACATTTATAAGTTTGTTGTTTTTTTTCCAATAAAAAAAATTCAATACTGTTGTAACAAAAATAATTGTGTCTCGTCTTGACTATATAAACGCTCTATAAAGGTTTGTTTATAAAAATAAAGGGAGACTAAAAATTTACTATAAAAGATTAAATATTTAGTCTTCTCTAACCAAAAACCAAAAAAAAGTAACCACAGATGAACCAAATTGTGTTTATAGAATTAATTAATCCTTTTAAAGACAAAGTTTTTCGTCTGGCAAAAAGATTATTAACCAGCACCGAGGAAGCTGAAGATGCAACTCAGGAAGTAATGGTGAAATTATGGAACAAAAAGGAGAACCTTGATGCCTATAATAATGTTGAAGCCGTAGCCATGACAATGACCAAAAATTATTGCCTGGATCAGTTAAAATCTAAAAGAGCCGGAAACCTTAAAATTGTACATAATAATTTTACAGACAGAGAACCTCAATTAGACAAACAATTAGAAGACATTGACAGTTTAGAATGGGTAGAAAAAATAATGAGTCAGTTGCCGGAACAGCAGCAAATATTAATTCAGCTACGCGATGTTGAACAATATGAATTTGATGAAATTGCGAAAATTGTCGACATGAATGAAACGGCTATAAGAGTAGCACTTTCGAGAGCGAGAAAAAAAATTAGAGAATCAATGCTTAATACACACCGTTATGGAATTAAATAGAATAGAAGATATATTAGAAAAATACTTTCAGGGAGAAACTACTATTGCCGAGGAAAACGAATTAAAAGAATATTTTTCTTCACCGAATGTTGCGCAGCATTTGGAACAATATAAACCAATGTTTGGTTATTTCTCTCAGGTAAAACAACAAAAATCAACGCAGAATATTCCACTAAAAACTAAAAAACGAAATGTGGCGTGGATATCAATTGCAGCTTCTGTTGTTGTTTTACTATCAATTGGAACCTATTTTTATGTAAGCGAAAAAAATACAGCCCCGGTTGTAGCGCAATCAGAATTAGGAACCTATGATAATCCGGAAGAAGCGCTGAAAGCAACGCAAAAAGCTTTAGCCTTATTATCAAACAATGTTAATGTAGGTATCGAAAGTGTACAATACATTAAAGAATATGAACAATCAAAAAACAAAATTTTTAAACAATAAAAAAATCAATCAAAATGAGAAATTTAATTATAACACTAGTTTTCGCATTCGTTACCACTACTTTTTATGCACAAAGTGCATTTGATAAATATGATGGTCAGGACGATGTAACCTCTGTAATTGTAAACAAAAAAATGTTTGATTTAATGAGTAAGGTAAAAGTTGATGCATCAGACAAAGAAATGCAACAATATATTAGCCTGATCAAAAAATTAGATTATTTAAAAGTATTTACAACCAAAAATCCTAAAGTTGAAGCCGACATGAAAGCTTCTGCAGATAAATACGTAAAAACTGCAGGTTTAGAAGAATTGATGCGAGTAAATGACAGCGGAAGAAATGTAAAAATATTAGTAAAATCAGGTGCCAGCGACACGCAGGTTAAAGAATTGCTGATGTTTATTGACGGTGCCAAAAACGAAGAAACGGTCTTATTATCTTTAACCGGTAATTTTGACATCAACGAGATCTCTGTCCTTACAGATAAAATGCAGCTTCCTGGAGGTTCTGACTTAAAAAAAGCGTCTAAAAACAAAAAATAATCATGAAACTAAACGTTTTTACCTCAGCCATTTTAGCAATAGTAACCTTAATAAGTTGCAATTCTGAACCTTCATTGCAAAAGTATTTTGTAGAAAATACAGAGAACAAAGATTTTATTGCTCTTGATGTTTCGCCAAGTATTTTAAACTTAGAAAAAGCAAAATTATCAGCCGAACAAACAGAAGCTTTAAAGTCTTTTGACAAAATGAATATTCTGGCGTTCAAAGCAAACGATAAAAACCAGGCGCAATTTGAAACCGAAAGAACTAAAGTTAAAGCTATTTTGACGAATCCAAAATATCAAAAATTAATGTCTTTTGGATCAGGTAAAGACGGTGCTTCAATAAGCTACGTTGGTACTGACGAAAACATAGAAGAATTTGTAGTTTTTGCCAATAGAAAAGAAAACGGTTTTGCAGTAGTTCGTGTTTTAGGAAAAAATATGAATCCCAATAACATCATGACGTTAATGTCTGTTTTGAAGGAATCAAATATAGATATGGAACAATTAAAGCCTTTGCAGCAATTGGTTAAATAATACATCCTTTACTTACTTTAAAAACAAAAAAAGCTCCATAATTGGAGCTTTTTTCTTATAATAATTTGAAAGATTAAACTTAATAATATTCAATGCTGTTTTATTTTAAACTGAAGTGAATTTAACTATATTTGTTACTTAACCAAAAATATTAAATATGGTACAAAAAACATCGAATGCCTTTATTGCAGCATCTTGGGTTGCACTTGGAGCCGGAATGATTGGATACATTGTAGGTCTGGCCAGAGCCGAAATGCTTTTAAACGAAAAAGGATATTATTTTACAGTTCTAATGTTTGGTCTGTTTGCTGTAGTTTCATTACAAAAAAGTGTAAGAGACAGACTTGAAAAACTTCCGGTGACAGATATGTATTATGGAATTTGCTGGTTTGGAACTCTTTTGTCAATTGTGTTATTGGTAATTGGACTTTGGAATGCAACAATTCTGCCAAGTGAAAAAGGTTTCTATGCATTTGCATTTTTATTAGCACTGTTCGGCGCTATTTCAGTACAAAAAAACACAAGAGATAATATGTCATTTTCTAATGAATAATCTTTTGGAATTATAATTCAAATAAAAACCAACTTCCAGGTTAAAACAAAAAAGCTCCATAATTTTATGGAGCTTTTTTTATATCAGAATCTGAGTTATTATTTACTCAAATACATTTTTCTTCTAGAGTACAATTCGTAGAATTGATCGTCTTTTAAGTCATCAATAAACAAGATACTTTCTCCTGTTGATTTCATTTCTGGTCCTAATGCCTTGTTTACATTGTGGAATTTACTGAAAGAGAAAACCGGCTGTTTAATCGCATAACCTTTCAATTGCGGATTAAAGTTGAAGTCGGTTACTTTATTGTGTCCTAACATTACTTTCGTAGCGTAGTTTACATAAGGTTCTCCGTAAGCTTTTGCAATAAACGGCACTGTTCTCGATGCTCTTGGGTTTGCTTCGATAATATAAACCGTATCGTCTTTTATCGCAAACTGAATATTGATTAAACCAACTGTTTTCAGCGCTCTTGCAATTTTCACCGTATGATCTTTTATCTGCTGCATTACAAATTCTCCCAAATTAAAAGGAGGCAAAGTAGCATTACTATCTCCCGAGTGAACTCCGCAAGGTTCGATATGCTCCATAATTCCGATGATGTAAACATTTCCATCAGCATCACAAATCGCATCAGCTTCAGCTTCGATTGCTCCGGCTAAATAGTGATCTAAAAGTAATTTATTTCCTGGAATCGTTTTCAATAAATTGATAACGTGTTCTTCCAGTTCTTTTTTGTTGATTACAATTTTCATCCCCTGACCTCCTAATACATAAGAAGGACGAATCAATAATGGGAAGTCAAGAGTATCAGCAAGTGCAGAAGCTTCATCAGCTGTTTCAGCGATTCCGAATTGTGGAAAAGGAATGTGTAATTCTCTCAATAAGTCAGAGAAACGCCCTCTGTCTTCCGCTAAATCAAGTGCATCAAAACTAGTTCCGATGATTTTTACTCCGTATTTAGATAATTTTTCAGCTAATTTCAAAGCTGTTTGTCCACCTAACTGAACAATTACACCTTCTGGTTTTTCATGCTGAATAATGTCGTAAATGTGTTCCCAGAAAACTGGCTCGAAGTATAATTTATCAGCTGTATCAAAATCTGTAGAAACCGTTTCAGGATTACAGTTGATCATGATTGTTTCATAACCACATTCTTTTGCAGCCAAAACTCCGTGCACACAAGAATAATCAAACTCAATTCCCTGTCCAATTCTGTTTGGTCCTGAACCAAGAACGATGATTTTCTTTTTATCTGTTACAATGCTTTCGTTATCTACATAACGCTCACCGTTTGCTTTTTCGATTTCCGCCTCAAATGTTGAGTAGTAATAAGGTGTCAACGCTTTAAACTCTGCCGCACAAGTATCAACCAGTTTAAACACACGGTTAATATTTTGATCCATTCTTAAAGTATGAACTTCACTTTCAAGACAATTCATCATGTGTGCAATTTGTCTGTCGGCAAAACCTTTTTGTTTCGCTTCAAGCAGCAATTCTTTTGGAAGATTCGAAATTTTATAGTTCGAAATTTCTTTCTCTAAAGTATAAAGCTCTTCGTATTGTTTTAAGAACCACATATCGATTTTCGTAATTTCATGAATACGGCTCAACGGAATTCCCATTGCGATCGCATCATAAATTACAAAAACACGATCCCAACTGGCAAAAGTTAGTTTCTCGATAATTTGTTCGTAGTTTTTATATCCTTTTCCGTCAGCTCCTAACCCATTTCTTTTAATTTCTAAAGATTGAGTCGCTTTGTGTAACGCTTCCTGGAACGAACGTCCAATTCCCATTACCTCACCAACAGATTTCATCTGAAGACCTAAAGTTCTGTCAGCTCCTTCAAATTTATCGAAGTTCCAACGTGGTATTTTCACAATTACATAATCCAAAGTTGGTTCAAAAAGAGCCGAAGTTGATTTTGTAATTTGGTTTTGCAATTCGTCTAAGTTGTACCCTAAAGCCAGTTTAGAAGCAATTTTAGCAATTGGATAACCTGTTGCTTTTGAAGCTAAAGCCGAAGAACGAGACACACGAGGATTAATTTCGATCGCTACGATATCTTCTTTTTCGTCTGGCGAAACTGCGAATTGTACGTTACAACCTCCTGCAAAGTTTCCAATACTACGCATCATCAAGATGGCATAATCACGTAATTTTTGGAATGTTGTATCAGATAATGTCATTGCCGGTGCAACTGTAATCGAATCTCCGGTATGAATTCCCATTGGGTCCATATTTTCGATCGAACAAATAATTACAACATTATCATTTTTATCTCTTAAAAGCTCCAACTCATATTCTTTCCAGCCCATTAAAGCTTTGTCAATCAAAACTTCGTGAATTGGTGAAGCTTCAAGTCCGCGCGTTAAAAGCTCATCAAAATCTTCTTTTTTGTAAACTACTGCTGCTCCTGTTCCTCCAAGTGTAAACGAAGGACGAATTACAAGAGGGAAACCAAATTCCTGAGCAATTTCTTTTCCTTCTAAATATGAAGTAGCAGTTTTTGCAGGCGCAGTTGGTACATTTATTCTTTCTAAAAGCTGTTTAAACTGCTCTCTGTCTTCGGTAATATTAATTGCGTTTACGTCAACTCCAATTAATCTTACTCCGAAATCCTGCCAGATTCCTTTTTCTTCAGCTTCCAAACATAAATTCAAAGCCGTTTGTCCTCCCATTGTAGGCAAAACAGCATCAATTTGTGGATGTTCCTTCAGAATTTCAATAATCGATTTTGTCGTTAATGGCTTTAGATAAACATGATCGGCCATAGTTGGGTCGGTCATAATTGTCGCTGGATTTGAGTTTATCAAGATAACTTCAATTCCTTCTTCACGAATAGAACGTGCAGATTGAGATCCTGCATAATCAAATTCGCAAGCTTGACCAATAACAATAGGTCCTGATCCTATTATTAAAACTGATTTTATTGATGTGTCTTTTGGCATTTTATTTGTATTGTGTAGTTATATATGGTATTTCAAAAATGATCTGTAGTACATTAAAAACTAGAATGTTGCAAGTTTTTTTTACTGACAAGGTATAAAAAAAGGCGATACTAAAAAAGTAACGCCTTATTTATGTTTATAGAAACATTATTTTTTGTGTCTAGGTTCGCTAGAAACAGTCAATTTATGTCTTCCTTTTGCTCTTCTACGCGCTAGAACTTTTCTTCCATTCGCAGAAGCCATTCTGTCCATAAATCCGTGCTTATTTCTTCTTTTTCTTTTCGATGGTTGAAATGTTCTTTTGCTCATTGCTTTGTATCTTTAAAATGGTGTCTAATATCTCTTTTCTGTTTTTGAATATCGTTATCCGAAAACCGAGTGCAAATATACAAAGACTTTTTTTCCCCGCAAGTACTTTAATAAAAATATTTTTAATTCATTTTACTATATTTGCAATCACAAATATACATCTATTATGTTTCACAAAAATATTAAACTTATTTTGGCCGGACTTCTTGTAGTTGCTGGCATTTGGCAATTTACAGAAAGTAATATCGGAAATGGAATTTTCCTTATTTTACTTACTGCAATTCCGATTTTTCTTTACTTTAAAAACGAATTCATCCTTTTAGCTTTCCTTAAATTAAGAAAACAAGACTTTGAAGGTGCTAAAAAATGGCTGGCATACATTAAAAATCCAGAAGCTGCATTGGTAAGAAAGCAACAAGGATATTTTAATTATCTTCACGGAATTATGTTGTCTCAAACCAATATCAACCAGGCTGAGAAACATTTCAAAAAAGCCATCGAACTGGGACTATCAATGGATATGGATTTGGCTGTTGCTAAATTAAACCTTGCCGGAGTTGCCATGTCACGCAGAAGAAAGCTTGAAGCGACTAATTTATTGAATGAAGCTAAGAAACTGGACAAACAAGGTATGCTGAAAGAGCAAATCACAATGATGAAAGAACAAATGAAGAAAATTTAAATTTCTTTAAATTACAATATTTGAATCCCAAATTCCAATTCTTGGCGTTTGGGATTTTTTATTTTAGATTTCTGAGTTTAGATTTTAGATTTTCCTGCTGTATAGAAAGAGTAACATTTAACTTGTCATTTCGACCGGAGGGAGAAATCACACGCGTAACTCTACAAAGATTGGCGATTTTGATTGCGGAGATCCCTCGTTCCTCGGGATGACAAGATTGCAAGTAAGAACTTTGTGCGTAAATCTTTGTCAAAGTTTAAAACTTTGACAAAGATATCGAATAGCCAAACAATTGTAATTTTGAAATTTAATCCTCCAATATAATAGATGGCAAATTCTCATTCAGCCATTTATATTTATTGAGAATCATAATATGAGTTCCGCCTTTTACGATTATGCAGCTTTTGATGTATTTTATAGGAAAAACTTCATCCTGATCGCCGTGAATGTGAATTATATTTTGATCAATTTCGTTTCTTTCCCATAAAATAACATTTTCTACCGCCCATTGCAGGTAGCGAATATCGCGCATGGCAAGGAATTTTTCGTATAGTTTAATTCGTTTGTTGACTTTTTCGCCAAAGGAATATTTTGCGAGATTCTCGATATTCAGAATCAATTTCATCGGAATCAACTTGTAGGCCTTTGTAGTTTTTCCAATTTTCATTCTCCTTGGAAATTCTAAATTGCTTCTAACGCTCGAAATAATGATAACCTTTCGGACATCAATATGTTTTGCCATTTCCTGAACCAGAATTCCTCCGAAAGACACTCCAATTAGAACCGGATTTTCATGTTTGATGTTTTTTGTAATTCGAAGTGCATAATCAGACAAGGATTCCTTTGGCTGTGGAATTTCCCATTCCAGTAAACACATTTCGAAAACAGATTCATCTAAATTGATTCTTTCAAAAATAGTTGAACTTGCAGCCAAACCAGGCATAAAATAGACAGGAATTTTACTCATTAGTTCAGAAATTGTAGCTTTTAAATTGATTCTAAAATTACTTTTTTTAGCAATATGCACAACAAATCTTACGCCATAATTACAAATTAAACTTATTTAAATTACAAAAAGTAAGTAAAGCCTGAGAAAACTGCTTCTTCAAAAAAAATAATTTAATATTGAGAATCAAATGATTACCTTTGTATTCTAAATAACACATGTTCAATATCTTTTTAAGGAGTTTTTATATGAGTCATTTGCGCCCACCATTTCTATTATTTTTTTAACCTTACAAGAACAACTAATTATGGAAACTATTGACATTATGGAAATCAAAGACAACACTTTTGCAAGACAATTTGAAGCCATAACCCCCGAAGGATTGCTTTCTGTTGAATATTCGTTTCAGGAAAAGAAAATTTTTTTAACTAAAATCAATACTCCCGAAGGATTTGAGAACCAGGCTTTAATTGACACAGTACTTAAAAGCATCATGGAAATTGTGGTAGAAAAGAAATTTAAATTAATGCCTATCCATCCAAAAATTGTACAGTTCATCAAAAAAAATCCAAAATATAAAGAATTACTTCCTCCGGGAATTAGAATTTAATTTATGTTTCTTCATAAAAACAAAAAAGCACAAGAATCAACTTGTGCTTTTTTGTTTATAATAAAAATGAAAATTTACTTTTCTATCTCTCTCATAGAATCCATTTTTTTATGAGCCAGGAATCCTGCTACATCTTCAAAATGTTCTTTTACTCTTTTGTTTCCAAACTCAAAAACTTTAGTTGCTAATCCGTCAAGGAAATCACGATCGTGAGAAACCAAAATTAAAGTTCCGTCAAAATCACGCAATGCATCTTTGATAATGTCTTTTGTTTTCATATCTAAGTGATTTGAAGGCTCATCCAGAATCAGCAAGTTTACTGGCTCCAACAATAATTTTATCATTGCCAAACGTGTTTTTTCTCCTCCTGAAAGCACTTTTACTTTCTTAGTAATATCATCTCCCTGAAACATAAATGCTCCAAGAATATTTTTAATTTGTGTTCTGATATCTCCAACAGCAATTGCATCGATTGTTTCAAAAATAGTAGCATTTTCATCTAATAAAGAAGCCTGATTTTGAGCAAAATATCCTATTTGAGAATTATGTCCAATTTCAACACTTCCTTCATCAATACCTATTTCCTTCATGATCGCTTTAATCATGGTCGATTTTCCCTCACCATTTTTACCTACAAAGGCTACTTTTTCTCCTCTTTCGATAACAATATTGGCATCTTTAAAAACTACATGATCTCCGTATTTTTTAGACAATTCTTTTACCACAACAGGATATTGTCCTGAACGTGCCGCTGGCGGGAATTTTAATTTTAATGCAGAGTTATCTACTTCATCAACCTGAACAATAACCAGTTTTTCAAGCATTTTAACACGAGACTGAACGGCATCTGTTTTAGAGAAAGTCCCTTTAAAACGATCAATAAAAGCTCTATTATCAGCAATCATTTTTTGCTGTTCATCATATGCTTTTTGTTGATGAATACGACGATCTTTTCTTAACTCTAAATAATGAGAATATTTTGCTTTATAATCGTAGATTCTTCCCATTGTTACTTCAATAGTACGATTTGTGATATTATCTACAAACGCCCTATCGTGCGAAATTACCACAACTGCCTTTGCCGAATTGATCAAAAATTCTTCAAGCCACTGAATACTTTCAATATCCATGTGATTGGTTGGCTCATCCAGCAAAATTAAATCCGGTTTTTGCAATAAAATTTTAGCCAATTCTATACGCATTCTCCATCCACCAGAAAATTCAGAAGTCTGACGTGCAAAATCTTCACGCTCAAAACCTAAACCAATTAAGATTTTCTCAACTTCAGCTTCGTAATTTACTTCTTCAATCGCATAAAATTTCTCGCTTAGGTCAGAAACTCTTTCGATCAATTTCATATAAGCATCACTTTCATAATCAGTACGAACGGTTAATTGCTCGTTGATTTCATCAATTTCGGCTTTCATTTTAAAAATTTCACCAAAAGCTTTTGATGCTTCTTCCATTACAGTCGAACCATCTTTGGTCAATAAATGCTGAGGCAAATAAGCTACAACAGCATCTTTTGGAGTCGAAATACTTCCGGTTGAAGGTTTGCTCTGACCTGCAATTATTTTTAAAAGTGTCGATTTTCCCGCACCATTTTTACCCATAAGGGCAATTTTATCATTTTCATTTATAGCAAAAGAAACATCGCTAAATAATGTAGTTCCACCAAACTGAACCGAAATATCGTTAACTGTAATCATTTAGATTTTTAGATTTTTAGACTGCTTAGATTTTTAGACTTCTCAGCAAGTATTTTTTGAAGGTGCAAAGATAGATTAATTAGATAATTTGGCAATTAGATAATTAGATAATTCTACTTCAAGACAAAAAGCTTTTTAAACATAAAAAAAACTCCGTAAAGCATATAAACTTTACGGAGCAAATATTTTAATTATCTAATTGCCGCATTGACTAATTATCTAATTAAATTAATCCTTTCTCCATTTTTTAGTTTCCTCAAAAATGTGTTCCAGAATTGAAGATTCAATTTCATCAAATTCTATATTTCTTCGGCTCATTACTAATTTTGCAGTTTCAAAAGCTTTTTTAGTGACATACGTGGTAAAACCGGCAGCTCCGCCCCAGGAAAAACTCGGGACAAAATTGCGGGGAAAACCACTTCCGAAAATATTTGCGCTCACTCCTACTACCGTTCCTGTATTGAACATCGTATTGATACCGCATTTACTGTGATCGCCCATCATCAAACCACAAAACTGAAGTCCGGTTTTAGCAAAACCTTCTGTTTCATAGCTCCATAATTTTACTTCTTCGTAATTATTTTTCAGGTTTGAATTATTACTATCCGCTCCAATATTACACCATTCGCCTAAAACAGAATCCCCTAAAAAGCCGTCGTGCCCTTTATTTGAATTCGCAAAAAGAACAGAATTTTTAACTTCACCACCAATTCTTGATCCCGGACCAACAGTTGTAGCGCCGTAAACTTTTGCATTTAATTTCACTTGGGCATTTTCGCATAAAGCAAAAGGGCCACGAATTACGGTTCCTTCCATAATTTCGGCATTCTTACCTATATATATAGGTCCGGCCGAAGCATTCAATGTTACGAACTCAAGCTTTGCCCCTTCTTCAATAAAAATATTCTCAGGCGAAATTACATTTACACTTTTCGGAATTGGCTGTGATTTTCGATCTTCTGTCAAGTAATCAAAATCGGCACGAATTGCGGCGTCATTTTTAGAAAAAATATCCCAAGTACGCTCAACGGTTATACAATCCTCATTATACTGAATGATTTCGTAGGAGTCAAAATCAACTTCTTCCTGATTTTCAGTTGTAAAAAAAGCGATTACGTCATCTCCTTTAAAAATTGCCTGATTTTCTTTTAAATCAGAAACCATTTCGGCAAGCGTGTCATTTGGTAAATACGCTGCATTGATCATGACGTTTTCTTCCATTTCTACCATAGGAAATTTGGCAGACAGGTAATCTTCAGTAATTGTTGTTATAGTAGAACCTAAACGCATTTCCCATTTTTGACGAATGGTCATGATTCCGATTAAAATATCAGCCACGGGCCTTGTAAAAGTAAAAGGTAATAAAGCATTCCGGACGGGACCGTCAAAAAGAATGTAGTTCATAAATTAAATTTAATATTGTTAAAATTGATTTGGTTACCGAATTCAAAGTTACAAATATTTATGAGTTTGATTAAAAAGCCTTTGATTCAAAATAAGAAAATACATTTTTTTTCGCCACGAATTCACGAATTTCTCTAATTATTACAGCTGTAGTATTTTGCTTTTCAAATTGCAGTAAAGAAAATCCGTGAATTCGTAGCATAAAAAAAAGCCTTCCAGATTGGAAGGCTTTTGTATAAATAAAAACAGTTATTAGTTTTTAACGTGTTTTGCATATTTAGTTTTGAACTTGTCAATACGTCCTGCAGTATCGATAAGTTTAGATTTACCAGTATAAAAAGGGTGAGATGTTCTAGAAATCTCCATTTTTACAACTGGATACTCAACTCCGTCTACTTCAATTGTTTCTTTTGTATCTGCAGTAGATTTAGTGATAAAAACTTCGTCATTTGACATGTCTTTAAATGCAACTAATCTGTAATTTTCTGGGTGAATTCCTTTTTTCATCTTTTCTTTTATTTATTGTTTAAAGCATTTTTATTTTGAAGCTTTTTCATGGTTAGAAAAAGGTGTAAACAAATAATACTCTTTTTGTTTAAAAACTTTTAATTATTTTGAGTTTGCAAATTTACAATTCTTTTTTAATATACAAATCTTTACGCCACTTTTTTTTACTTAAATTCAAAAAGCTTTTTTCCTCACGATTATATTCGGAATTACTATATTTGTGGATTAATTTTAAAACATATATAAATATGATTAATGAAGTTATAAAGAAGAATGGAATTACATATGGTGTAATGATCGGAATTGCATCTGCGCTAATTACTGCTACCATTTATGCAGTCGATTTAAATCTATTTGTTTCCTGGTGGTTTGGCTTGCTTGGTTTAGTAATAAACGTAACGATATCAATCATTTTGCTTTCTAAAACCAAGAAAGAATTAAATGGAATTTTTCCTTTCAAAGATGCCTTTACCACTTACTTTATTGCAGCGGTAATTGGTATTTTAATCTCTACTTTATTCAACATTGTCTTATTTAATGTTATTGATCCGGGAGCAAAAGATACTTTAAGCGAAATTATGATTAAATATACGGTTGGTATGCTGCAAAAGTTTGGCACTCCGGCTTCTACAATTAATGAAACTATTGCAAAAATGAAAATAACTAATCCTTATTCTACCTTAGAATTAATAAAAGGATCTGTTTTCGCTATTGTAATCTGTGCTATTTTCGGATTAGTTTTCGCAGCATTTTTTAAAAGCAAATCTACACAAGAATAAAAAAAATAAATGAATTTATCTATACTTATACCGCTTCTAAACGAGGAGGAATCACTACAAGAACTCTATTCGTGGATTATTAAAGTGATGCAATCTAACAATTACTCTTATGAAATCATTTTTGTAGATGATGGCAGTACAGATAATTCCTGGGAAATTATTGAAGGTTTCTCTAACGAAAATACCAATGTAAAAGGCATTCGTTTCATGAAAAATTTTGGAAAATCACAGGCTTTGCATGCTGGTTTTGCAAAAGCAAAAGGCGACGTTATTATTACCATGGATGCCGATTTGCAAGACAGTCCGGATGAGATTCCCGGATTATTTGAAATGATTACCAAAGAAAAATTTGATTTGGTATCTGGTTGGAAAAAGAAACGATACGACTCTGTTGTGGCGAAAAATTTACCTTCGAAATTATTTAATTGGGCTGCCAGAAAAACTTCCGGGGTTGAGTTAAATGATTTTAATTGCGGATTAAAAGCATACAAAAACACAGTTGTAAAAAACATCGAAGTTTCTGGCGAAATGCACCGTTATATTCCGGTTTTGGCAAAAAATGCCGGTTTCAATAAAATTGGAGAAAAAGTTGTTATTCATCAGGCCAGAAAATATGGGGAAACCAAATTTGGTATGGATCGTTTTATCAATGGTTTTCTGGATTTGATTACGATTTGGTTTTTATCAAGATTTGGAAAAAGACCAATGCACTTATTTGGTTTATTAGGATCGATAATGTTTCTGATTGGTTTTTTATTAGCGCTATACTTAGGAGTCGATAAATTATTCATTCACAAAACAAGCCGATTAATTACCGAAAGACCACATTTTTATCTCTCAATAACATCAATGATTATAGGAACGCAATTGTTTTTAGCCGGATTTTTAGGTGAAATTATATTGCGTACTAAAAGCAATGAAGCACGTTATAAAGTAGCACGAGAAGTTAATTTTTAAAGTAAAGACAACAAAATATGATGTTCCTGAATAATTCAGGAGCATCTTTTGCGTTCTTACAGGAACATAAAAATATTTTTTTGATAATTACAATAAAGCAGGATTATTCCTTAAAAAATATTATCTTTAATTAGAACATTAAAAACACATTTACATGAATATAGCACCTAATATTTTAAATGCTGTAAACGAATGGCTAACGCCTACATTTGACAATGAAACACAAGTGGCCGTTAAGGAATTAATGACAACGTCGCCAAAAGAACTTGAAGAAAGTTTTTATAAAAACCTGGAATTTGGTACAGGTGGAATGCGTGGAGTTATGGGTATTGGAAACAATAGAATTAACAAATACACGCTTGGAAAAAACACACAGGGTCTTTCAGATTATCTGCATAAAGTTTTTCCTAATCAACCCTTAAAAGTAGTTATTGCTTATGATTGTCGTCATAATAGTAATACTTTAGCAAAGGTTGTGGCTGATGTTTTCTCTGCAAACGGGATTCAGGTTTATTTGTTTTCAGATTTACGTCCAACTCCGGAATTATCTTTCGCGCTTAAGTATTTAGGCTGTCAATGCGGAATCGTACTTACGGCTTCACATAATCCGCCGGAATACAACGGTTACAAAGTATATTGGCAAGATGGAGGGCAAATTGTTCCACCGGAAGATGCAGCAATTATTAATGTAATCGAAAATTTAGATTACGACAAAATCAAATTTAACGCCAACGAAAGCCTGATTCAGTATATCGATACTGAAATTGACAAGGCTTTTATTAAATCATCAATAGAAAACGCAAGTTTTGATACTCCGGCTGAAGCCAAAGATAATTTGCATATTGTTTTTACTTCATTGCACGGTACTTCTATAAAATCTATTCCGGATACTTTATCGCAGGCAGGTTACAAAAACGTACATATTGTTCCTGAACAAGCGATTCCAGATGGAGATTTTCCAACAGTTAAATCTCCAAATCCTGAAGAGCCTGAAGCTTTAACAATGGCTTTGGCTTTGGCAGACAAAACAAATTCAGATATTGTTGTTGGTACAGATCCTGATTGCGACCGTTTAGGCGTTGCTGTTAGAAACAATGATGGTAAAATGATTTTGCTTAACGGAAACCAAACCATGATTTTGATGACTTCTTTTTTATTGAAACAATGGAAAAAAGCAGGCAAAATTAACGGAAAACAATTCGTAGGTTCTACAATAGTTTCAACTCCAATGATGATGGAACTGGCAACAAGTTATGGTGTAGAATGCAAAGTTGGCTTGACAGGTTTTAAATGGATTGCCAAAATGATCAAAGATTTTCCGGAGCTTGAGTTTATTGGCGGTGGAGAAGAAAGTTTTGGTTTTATGGTTGGTGATGCTGTTCGCGATAAAGATGCAGTTGCTGCTACTTTATTGATCTGTGAGGTGGCTGCTCAGGCCAAAGCTGCAGGAAGCACAGTTTACAAAGAACTTTTACAGCTTTACGTTGAAAATGGTTTCTATAAAGAATATTTGGTTTCACTTACCAAAAAAGGAATGGAAGGTTTACAGGAAATTAATCAGATGATGATTGATTTACGTGAAAATCCTTTGAAAGAAATCAATGGACAACGCGTAATTATGGTTGAAGATTATCAATCATCTATTGCCTTAAATTTATTGACTGGCGAAGAATCTGCAATGGACATTCCGAAATCGAACGTATTGATTTATTATACTGAAGATGGCTCTAAAATTTGCGCAAGACCAAGTGGTACTGAACCAAAAATTAAATTCTACATCAGCGTTAATGCCGAATTAGAATCAGTTGATGATTTTGATGCTGCAGAAAGTTTCTTAGATCAGAAAATACAAAATATCATTGCAGGAATGCAATTGACATAAACAATAATGAGTGACAAACCTGACATAAAAAATCAGCCGGAACTATTAAATTCAATTATAGGATTAATAGATCAGACTCGTCATTTTGTTGCCAAAACAGTTAATCAGGAATTAACTTTATTGTACTGGAATATCGGAAAAACGATCAACGAAGAAATTCTAAAAAATGATCGCGCGGATTATGGCAAAAAGATAATTCCAGCATTAAGCGTTGCTTTAACTGACAAATACGGAATAGGCTTTAACAAACGAAACTTACAAAGCTTTGTCAAGTTAAACTCTACAATTGAGGACTTTACAATTTTGCACACACTGTGTGCAAAATTGAGTTGGTCCCATATCAGAACTTTAATTTATATTGAAAACAATATTAAAAGAGAGTTCTACATTCAGATGAGCGTTCACGAAAGATGGAGTGTAAGAACTTTGCAGGAACGAATTGACAGTATGCTTTTTGAAAGAACTGCCATTAGCAAAAAACCTGAGCAAACCATCATCAACGACTTAGCACTTTTAAAATCAGAAAAACAAATTAGTCCGGATCTAATCTTTAGAGATCCTTATTTTTTGGACTTTTTAGGACTTCACGATAGTTATTCTGAAAAGGACCTTGAAAGTTCTATTTTGGCACAATTGCAAAATTTTATTACCGAAATGGGAAGCGAATTTGCTTTTCTTGCGCGCCAAAAAAGAATCACAATCGACGACGAAGATTTTTACATTGACTTACTTTTTTACCATCGCGGTCTACGCCGATTAGTTGCTATTGACTTGAAATTAGGGAAGTTTAAAGCTGGATACAAAGGCCAAATGGAATTATATTTGCGTTGGCTTGAGAAAAATGAACAAAAAGAAGGCGAAAACAAACCAATTGGATTAATTTTGTGCAGTGAAAAATCTCCAGAGCAAATAAATTATTTAATGCTGGATAATGACGAACAAATAAAAGTATCAGCATATTTAACCCAACTACCAGAAAAAAAATTATTGCTGGAAAAACTGGAAAAAGCAATTGCAATAGCCGAAAATAACATCTATAAATAAATGAGTAATTTCAAAAAAATAATTCCTTTTATATATCCATATAAAAAATACGCTTTCTTAAACATCTTTTTTAATGTTTTGTATGCGCTTTTTAGCACACTTTCTTTTGTTGCTTTAATACCGATGCTTCAGGTATTATTTGATAAAAGCAAACAAATTACAGTAAAACCGGTTTATCCCGGAATTATGGACATTCAGAAATACGGTGAAGACTATTTGAGCTATTATATTACCACAACAAAAGGCACACACGAATCCGGGTATGTTTTATCAATAATGGTTGCAATTATAATTTCAATCTTTTTATTAAAAAACTTAGCCGATTATGCCGCAATGTTTTTTATCACTTTTTTACGAAATGGTGTTTTAAGGGATATGCGAAATGCCATGTATAAAAAAACACTTGAACTACCTTTAGCTTTTTATTCTGAAAAAAGAAAAGGAGATGTTATTTCAAGAATTTCAGCTGATGTAAATGAGGTTCAAACTTCATTTTTGGCAATTCTTGAACTTATTGTAAAAGAACCACTGACTATTATTTTTACTATAATTACAATGTTAATTATTAGTCCAAAATTAACTTTATTTGTTTTTATATTCATTCCGGTTTCAGGTTACATCATTTCATTAATTGGAAAACAACTTAAAAAACAATCTACCAAAGCACAACAGGAACAAGGTACTTTTTTATCTACGATAGAAGAAACCATTGGCGGATTGAAAGTGGTAAAGGGATATAATTCTGAAAACTATTTCAATACTGTTTTTCAAAATTCAACAGAACGTTTTTTCAATTTATCAAACAATATTGGTAATCGCCAAAACTTAGCGTCACCTGCCAGTGAATTTATGGGAATAACAGTAATCGCGATATTACTTTGGTACGGAGGTCAGATGGTTTTAATTGACAAAACATTACAAGGCGCTGCGTTTATTGCTTACATGGGATTGGCTTATAACATTCTAACTCCGGCAAAAGCAATTTCTAAAGCTTCATACGGGGTAAAAAGAGGAAATGCAGCAGCAGAACGTGTTTTAGAGATTTTAGAACAGGAAAACCCAATTACCTCTAAACCTGATGCAATCGAAAAAACGTCTTTTGATAACAATATAACAGTTCAAAACATTAATTTTAAGTATGAAGATGAAACAGTTTTAAAAGATTTTTCTCTTCAAATTAAAAAAGGACAAACCGTTGCTCTTGTGGGACAATCAGGAAGTGGAAAAAGTACAATTGCAAACTTGTTAACTCGTTTTTACGATGTTAATGACGGTGTTATTTCTATTGATGGAATCAATATAAAAGACATGAATTTGCAATCTCTTCGTAGTTTAATGGGATTGGTAACACAAGACAGCATTTTGTTTAATGATACTATAAAAGCAAATATTTCCTTAGGAAAACTTGATGCTACAGACGATGAAATTATTGAAGCCCTGAAAATCGCTAATGCTTTTGAATTTGTAAAAGAATTACCTTTGGGAATCTATACAAATATTGGTGACAGCGGAAATAAACTTTCCGGCGGACAAAAACAACGTTTATCGATTGCCCGTGCCGTATTGAAAAATCCTCCAATTATGATTCTGGATGAAGCTACATCAGCATTGGATACCGAAAGTGAAAAATTTGTTCAGGTTGCTCTTGAAAATATGATGCAAAACAGAACTTCGATTGTTATTGCACACCGACTTTCGACAATTCAAAAAGCGGATTTGATCGTTGTAATGCAAAAAGGAAAAATCGTAGAACAAGGAACTCATGACCAACTAATTGCGCATAACGGAACTTATAACAAATTGGTTACCATGCAGTCTTTTGAATCGTAATTAAACGATATATTTTTAGCCTAGCCGCAGATTACACAGATTAACTCGGATTCTTTTTTATAATAATGAAATAAAATCTTTTAAATCTGTGTAATCTGTGGCATTTTTTTTGAGCATAATCCTCTAAATATTAAAGAAATGTACCTGAATAATCCAAATATAAAGTTGCCTGAAGATCCGGATACTATTGTTTGGAAATATCTGGATTTGTCTAAATTTTTAGATTTATTATTGTCTAAAAAACTATTCATGTCCCGCTCTGATAAATTTGAAGATCAGTATGAAGGAACTTTCAGCGAACCTACTTATGAAGAGATTAAAAAGCTGGCCATTGATAATCCTGACTTTTTAAATTACTACAAAACACATCGCGAAAAAGTAGCTGTAAGCAGCTGGCACATCAACGAATACGAATCGTTTGCGATGTGGCAGATTTTTACTCAAAACAGCGAAGGATTAGCGATTCAGTCCACAATTGGCAGATTGCAAAAAGCGGTAAACCCAGAAAACAACTTTGATCAATATATTGGAGAAGTCAATTATATCGATTATCGAAAAGAATATATTCCGTTTGATGATTTGTTCTTTCCGTTTTTGTTTAAACGAAAAAGTTTTCAGTATGAGCGCGAAGTCCGCATTTTGACCGATACTTCAAAAAGTACCATAAAACTAAACGACGGGTTAAAAATCAACGTCGACATTAATCAGTTAATTGAAAAAATATACATTCATCCAAAGTCTGAAAACTGGTATAAAAAACTGGTAATTGAATTGGTAGAAAGACTTGGTTTTGACTTCGAAATAGAAAAATCAGATTTAGAAAGTGATATATTGATATAAAGCTGCTAAGGTTCTGAGATGCTAAGATTCTAAGCTTTTTTCTTGCCACACAGATTACATAGTTTAAAATGATTTTAAACATCGCTTAAAAAGAAAAAGCTCTTTAAAATTAATCAACTTAATTTTTTAAAGAGCTTTTTTTATTTCAAAATCTCAGAACCTTAGCATCTCAGAACATTAAATCGGTTTATAATTCTTCACTTCCCACTTTTTAGAAGCCAAATCAATATAGTTATAATGCAAAACATCATTTTTATCGAATTGTCCGTTTTGGTTGGTATCTTCGATAGTTCTGAAATATAAACGGTTTTTAGATTCAATTAAACTCCAGTCTACTAATTCCTGGAAATCTTCAGATATTTTGGTGAAATGTTCTCCACTAATATTGCTTAAGTATAAGGTTTTAATATCGCCTGAATCAATTTTGCCATCTTTATTGGTATCAGCATCGGCAAGAGTATACACCATAATTTGGTTTTGGGTTTTATCTGCAACAGGTTTTAAATACGTCGCTGTTAAGATCAAAACAGGTTTATCAGACAATGGTCGAATAGAATCTGAATCTGTTTTTTGAAATTTCAGGTTTTGTAAATATCCCGTAATTTCATAATCGCCTAAATTAGAAATCGTAAAACTCAAATCATTTACACTAGATGATCCGTAACGTGATTTTGTGCCTCTTTCATAAACACGTAAATCTCCAACCGGATAGATTAAATAATTTGTTCCTTCCATCTGAATAGGCAAATCAGCCACTTCAATTTGTGTTGAATCTGTCTTTGCTACTACTTTTGCTTTATTTGAAGCATCATAAATTACTTTTGGCTGCTTCTGCACTTCATCTCTACAACTCACTACTGTTCCGATGATTACTAAGGCGATATATTTTAAATAGTTTTTCATGTATGCTAATTATATTGGAATATCAAATATAGTATTTTTGATTGTATTATTTATTTTTATTGAAGTTTAAGACATGAGCGATCTATTGCTTTCAAACGCAGAAAATTGTTTGCTTATTGTGAAAATTCATTTTCAAATATGAAACTATTTATAGCCTCGCATTTAGCTTTACATTAAAAACTCTCGAAGTCATATAATTAGGAATCGCATATTGATTTTTTGAATATACATCGCGAACCCACGTGTTTGTAATGGCGTTTTGGTTATTAAAAAGATTGAAAATTTCTAAACCAAGAGACAATTCCTTGAAGTTTTTTATCCATCCAGTTTTAGAACTTTGTGTATTGCTATCCACAAAAACCTTTGCAAAACCTACATCAGCTCTTCGGTAATCATTTAATCTGTTTTGATATAAATAAGGATCTGAATAAGATGGCGAACCGCCTGGTAAACCTGTATTATAAACCAGATTCAAATACAATTTTACACTCGGAATATTGGGCATATAATCCTGAAACAACATCGCAAATTTTAAGCGCTGGTCTGTTGGTCTGGCGATATACCCTTTGTTTTCGTAATTTTCTTCAGTTTTTAAATAGCCAAAACTAATCCAGGATTCTGTTCCGGGAACAAATTCTCCGTTTAATCTAAAATCTAAACCTTGTGCATATGCTTTTGCATTATTGTTGGCGATATAGCGAATTCGAACATTATCGATTGAATACACATTTACATCTGAAAGCGATTTATAGTAGATTTCGGTAACCCATTTAAACGGGCGGCTCCACATTTTAAAATTATAATCGTTGCTCAAAACAATATGTACAGATTCCTGCGCTTTCACATCTGGATTTACAACGCCATTTAAATCCCGAAGTTCCCTATAAAATGGCGGCTGATGATATAATCCTCCAGAAAGCCTGAAAACCATATCCATATCCCAATCGGGTTTTAAGGCAAATTGCGCACGCGGACTAAAAACAATTTGATTTTTTCCTTCGATTGCGGCACCGGAAACATCCCAGCTTTGAAAACGCGCTCCAACATTATACCAAATTTGGCTTGAACCAATTTCTGATTGATTGTTATATTGTGCGTAACCGGAATATCTGTTTATTGTATTAAAATTAGTCGCACGAACATCCTGATAAGGCAATAAAGGTCCTGTATAAGGTTCGTAAGGCTGATTATTTACAGGAATAATTGGAGGATTGATTGAAAATCCTGCAGAATCAATCATCTCCCACTCTACTATTCTGTCTCGAATGGATTCTCTGGTGTATTTTAAACCAAATTCTAACTGACTATTATTCCATTCTTTAAAACCTTTAATTTCTGCATTTGCAATTAACGCATCAAGATCATTTCGCGCGTGATTGAGCTGAGAACCAATTCCGCGTGTAAAATCAACATTATCGATATCGGTTTCTCCGTCAGGATTTACATTTCCTAAACGATATTGTGCCAAAATATCAAAATGTTCCTGTTCTGTTGTGTGAAATATTGAACCTATCAATTTTAAGGTAAAACCTGGTGAGACTTTATAAGTAGTTTTTAAAGCGCCAAAATAAGTATCATATTGATCTTTTTCCTGACCTTCATAATAAACTGCCAAAGCCATCGGCTGATCTACAGTTCCAAATTTAGTTTCGCGGGTTAAAGGCTGATATAAATATTTATTTCGTGAAATATTTCCTAAAAAACTCATTTGCCATTTTTCAGAAATATCATAATTGATATTCGTCTGGACATCAACAAAAGTTGGCGTATAATTGGTTTGTGTATCCTGACTATTTACCAATAAACTATTGTTTCTGTAACGAACTCCTGTTACAGCAGACCATTTTTTATTTTTAGAAACAGCATCAACAGCAACACTTCCTCCCAGGAAACTGGCTTCTAAGGTGGCACCAAATTCAGTTGGTTTTCGATAGGTAATATCTAAAACAGAAGATAATTTATCTCCAAATTTTGCCTGAAAACCACCAGCAGAAAAATCTACGTTTTGAACTAAATCAGTATTGGTAAAACTCAAACCTTCTTGCTGTCCTGAACGAATTAAAAATGGACGATAGACTTCAATTTCGTTTACATAAACTAAATTTTCATCATAATTTCCACCTCGAACGGCATATTGCGTACTCAATTCGTTATTTGAATTTACACCGGGTAACGTTTTTAGTACGTTTTCGATTCCGGCGTTTGCCCCTGGAATTTTCCTGATCGTTGCGGCGTCAACAACCGTAATTCCCTGAACCCGTTTTTTATTATTTGAAGAAACAAAAACTTCTCCCATTTGTTCTGCCGAATTACTCATAACCGGATTAAAAACAAAAATCTCATTCGGTTTTAAGTTTACCGTAAGACTCATCATTTTTAAAGAAATATGTGTAAAAATCAGGGATGTTTTTTTATTTGATGGAATTTCTATTTCAAAAAAACCATTAAAATCGCTTTTAGAAGAACTTCCTGAAGCAACAATATTCACATCAGAAACGGGACGTTTTTCACTATCTAAAATAATGCCTTTTACATGAGCATTTTGGGCAAATGAGATATAACTACTGCATAAAAAAAGGAAAACGAATATTAATTTACTCTGGTTCAAACGTTTTGGTTTTATTTTTGTTGACTTCTAAAAAAGTGAGTTTCAAAGATAGCAGAATTACCTACATTATCAACCACTTCAATTTTTAAATCGTTTGCCCCCTCTGCAACGAGACTATCAGCATCAAACTTGTGCGTAATTTTTCTGGTTTTATTATCATATTCAAACAAAACCCAATTTCCGTTTAAATAACCGTTGTACGATTTAATTCCGGATAAACTGTCACCAATTGTAAACTGAATCGATTTCATATCGCTAATCCATTTGTTCTGAATAGGTTTTGCTATTTTAATAACAGGCGCAATGGTATCGAGCACCAAACCATATTGTCCTAAAATTTTTGCTTTGGCTGTAAAAACATTCCCGTTTCTAATTGTTCCGTTAAAACTATTATTTCTTCCTATGTAAAGTTTATCTCTTAAAACTTCAGAATAAATACTGTCTTTTATTGTAATCGTAAAATTGGAATGTACCGGAACTACATCTTCATGAATATAAATTTTATTGTTTTTTACATCAAAATTCATATTGAAATCATCATAGAAAGTTCCTGCAGGAAAAAAAACCGACATATTATCTTTTTCGAAGTTTGTATCCCTGTTATATTTTACAAAATATTTCGAAGTAACAGGTTCTGCAGCAACGACTGGCGTAGCAGGATCATATTCGATGGGAATATTTACTGAATTTAAATTTCCGAAATAATCAGAAACTTCAATACGATAAGTCGACGCTAAATTGGGTTCAACCGGCACTATTCCGCGAAGCGAATCTGTTTTGATAATGCTCAGGGCAAAAGGCGTTTTCATGAATAATTTCTGCACTCTTTGCCCGGATTTTTTATATCTCGGATAATCAACCAACGCGTTTATGTAGCGCATTTCATCAAATGAATACGTATTGAATTGGTAATTATAATTTTGATTTCCGTTGAAAAAAGTCGACACATTATAAACACCATTTCGATTTGCCGAAACATCATCAAAATCGACAGCCGTGATTCCGAAACCGATTTTTCCATTTGCTTTTACTTTGCTTGCCAGATAAGTTCCGTCTTTTTGTAAAGAAACATTCAAAAGCAAAGGCAATTTTGACTGATTTGCAGTTGTTCCGTCAAGCGGATAAACGAATACACTTGAAATAGTTGGCTTTTTAGTGTCTTTTAAATTTTTATCAAAACCAAAAAACATTGGATTAATTACAAATTCGGTTTTAGAATCGCGAAATTCAAAATGCAGATGCGGACCTTCTGATGATCCCGTATTTCCCGAAAGTCCAATTATTTGTCCTTTCGTAACCGGCAGTTCATCCGGTTTTAAATACATTTCAATTTCAAAAGCTTTCTCCTGATAATGTGTTTTTAAAACATAATCCTGAATAGCGCCAACCGGAGTTTGTAAATGGCCGTAAACAGAAGTGTAGCCGTTTGGGTGTGTAATATAAATGCATTTTCCGTTTCCAAAAGTCGAAATTTTGATTCTCGAAACATATCCATCAGCAACAGCATACACATTTAAACCTTCTCTTTGATTTGTTTTTAAGTCAAAACCAGCATGAAAATGATTTGGTCGCAACTCCCCAAAATTCCCCGAAAGCTGCATAGGAATATCTAAAGGAGGGCTGAAATAATCTTTTGGGTATTGGTTTTGGGCAAAAAATAAATTACAAAAAAATAAGGTAAGTAGTGAAAATCTCATAAGCAACATTTTTGCTAAGATAAAAAATTAACCAGCAAAAACCGAGGATTTAGCTACAAAAATACAATTCACTGAAATTCATTTATTTGCCTATTTTTAATGCAAAAAAATCGATAAAAAATTGCATTAATAAAAAGGAATACTAACTTTGTAGGATTAAGTAATGAATAGGATTTATAATGAGTGTAATTGCCGAAATAATTGATACTCTTGAATATAAGGTCGAAAAGCTTTTTGAGAAGTCAAAGGGGTTGGAGAAAAACAATCAGGAATTACGATTACAACTAGCCAAAGCTGCGCAAATCATCCAGAAACAATCTGAAGAAATGGAAGCTTTGAAGAAGCAGTATGATACACTTAAAATAGCCAATTCGTTGCTCGGCAGCGACAATAACAAGAGAGAGACAAAGCTTAAAATAAATTCATTAATTCGCGAAATAGATCACTGTATAGCACAACTATCTGACTAGAAAAACATGGACGGAAAGCTTAGAATTAAAATATCAATCGCAGACAGAGTTTACCCGTTAACGGTAGAACCAACTCAGGAAGAAGGACTTAGAAGTGCTTCTAAAAAAATTGATGCTATGATAAAGCAATTCGAAGAAAGTTACGCAGTTCGCGATAAGCAAGATGTATTGGCCATGTGTGCCCTTCAGTTTGCTTCACAAGTAGAACAAAAACAAATTGATAACGCAATCGATGGAGAAGAAACCATCGAAAGAATTAAAAGATTAAATTCGCTTTTAGATCAATATCTCGAAAATTAAACGTTCTTTACAGAAACTAAGATACTGCCTACATTAGTTCACAATTGGTAAACTCAACACTAACAAATTAGAATGAGCAAATCGTCGCTACTATAGTATGCCATGCTTCGGCTTGGAAACTTGAACAGTGAGTTAGCTCAAAACTTGTCTTTACGAGTTTATTCAAGCAATTAATGTAGGCTTTTTTTATATATAAATTTTAACAAACATGGACATCATAACGATCATTATTTCAGGTATTGTAGGGATTGCAGCAGGTTTTGCAATCGCTAAAATTATCGAAAAAAGCAATATTTCTAACTTAATCAAAAACGCCAAAAAAGAAGCAGCTTCCATTTTAAAAGACGCAAATTTAGAGGCCGAAAATATTAAAAAAGATAAAATCCTTCAGGCAAAAGAGAAATTTATCGAATTAAAATCAGAGCATGAACAAGTTATTTTGGCAAGAGACAAAAAAGTTGCCGAAGTAGAAAAAAGAGTTCGCGACAAAGAATCTCAGGTTTCAAATGAATTATCTAAAGCTAAAAAAGTAAATGATGATTTTGAAGCTAAAACGCTTGAATACACAAATAAAATTGAAGTTTTAGATAAAAAACAAGCCGAAGTAGACAAATTACACAAAAGCCAGTTACAACAGCTTGAAGTAATTTCAGGACTTTCTGCAGATGAAGCAAAAGAGCAATTAGTAGAAGGCTTAAAAGCCGAAGCTAAAAGTAAAGCAATGTCTCATATCCAGGAAACAATTGAAGAGGCAAAACTTACGGCTCAGCAAGAAGCTAAGAAAATCATCATTAACACTATTCAAAGAGTTGGAACAGAAGAAGCGGTTGAAAATTGCGTTTCTGTTTTTAACATTGAATCTGATGATGTAAAAGGTAGAATTATTGGTCGTGAAGGTCGTAACATTAGAGCACTTGAAGCTGCAACCGGAGTTGAAATCATTGTTGATGATACACCGGAAGCTATTATTCTTTCTTGTTTTGATCCGGTTCGTAGAGAAATTGCCCGTTTGTCATTACACAAATTAGTAACTGACGGACGTATTCACCCGGCACGTATTGAAGAAGTTGTTGCTAAAACAGCCAAACAAATCGACGACGAAATTATCGAAGTTGGTAAACGTACTGTTATCGATTTAGGAATTCACGGTTTACACCCGGAATTGATTAAAGTGGTGGGTAGAATGAAATACCGTTCATCTTACGGACAAAACTTATTGCAACACTCAAGAGAAGTTTCTAAACTTTGTGGTATCATGGCGGCTGAATTAGGCTTAAATGTAAAACTGGCAAAAAGAGCTGGTTTACTTCACGATATTGGTAAAGTTCCGGATACTGAAAGTGATTTACCTCACGCTTTATTAGGTATGCAATGGGCTGAAAAATATGGTGAAAAAGAAGAAGTTTGCAACGCTATTGGAGCTCACCACGACGAGATTGAAATGAAATCATTACTTTCTCCAATCGTTCAGGTTTGTGATGCAATATCTGGTGCGAGACCAGGCGCAAGACGCCAGGTTTTAGATTCTTACATTCAACGTTTGAAAGATCTTGAAGAAGTTGCTTACGGATTTAGTGGTGTAAAAAATGCTTATGCAATTCAGGCGGGTAGAGAACTTCGTGTAATTGTCGAAAGCGAAAAAGTTTCTGATGATAACGCAGCGAATTTATCATTCGAAATTTCACAAAAAATCCAAACTGAAATGACTTATCCAGGTCAGGTAAAAGTGACAGTAATTAGAGAGACAAGAGCAGTTAATATTGCTAAATAATCTCAACTTTTATATAAAAAAACAAAGGCTATCTTTTTTGAGATAGCCTTTGTTTTTTTGGAGATGTTTGTACCCAATTAATATTTTATAACTTCTGTATATTTCAAACATAACCCGCGGTTTTAACCGTGGGAGATTTGGATCATTAATACATTGCGCTCCAACGGTTGAAACCGTTGGCTATGTTATATTAAATGCTGTTTGTATTTGTGAATCTACATTGAGATATTATTAGTTCTTACATATCATTAAACACGATTTTAAAACTCGTTCCCACTCCTACTTCACTTTCTACAGAAATCGTCCCTTTCATGGCTTCTATTTGATTTCTCGTGATATATAAACCAATTCCCCGGGCTTCCTGATGTTTGTGAAATGTTTTATACATTCCGAATAACAAATCACCGTAAACAGCCAGATCGATTCCTAAACCATTATCTGTAATTTTTAATGATTTATGTCCGTCCCGTTCAATGGCAAAATCAAAAGTAATAATTGGATCTCGATCAGGATGACGGTATTTTATTGCATTTGTAGCAAAATTCAACAATACACTTTCCAGATAAGCCGGATTAAAATTGATTGTTAAATATTCAGGCACCTTATTTACAATCGTAACATTTGTTTGTTTATCGTAGCCTTTAATTGTAGTAACGGTTTTATCAATATATTCTTTTAGTCGTAAAGGCATAACAGCAATATTAATATTGCTTTGTGTTTTTACAATTTGGGTTAAATTAGAAATCGTTTCATTCAAATCATTAGAAACAGTTCTTAGATGAACCAACATTTCATTGATGGTTACTTTATCAACATCGGCATCAATAAAATCCAGAATCGATTTTATATTTCCTGCCTGTGTATTTAAATTATGCGAAACGATATGTGAGAAATTCAATAAACGACTATTTTGGTCGCTGTAGAGTTTCATTGTTTTTAAAAGTTCTAATTCTTTTTCCTTATGAAGTGAAACATCAGTATGGGTTCCGATAACTCGCAATGGTTTTCCGTTTTCATCACGATCTATAACTTTTCCTCTATCTAAAATCCATTTATAATTTCCACTGGAAGTCATTACACGATGATAATTTTCATAGTAAGGAATCTTATTATCAAAATGTTCCTGTATGTCTGAATAATATTTTGGAAGATCGTCAGGATGTACAATTTTGTCCCAACGTTCCGGTTCGTCAAAAATATCGGCAGAATCTAATTCTAAAATTTTAAGCGAAAGAGAAGAATAGAAAACACTGTTTGTTACCATATTCCAATCCCAGATTCCGGCAGTAGAAGCTTCAAGTGCAAACTGAAAACGCTCTTCTGAAATTCGCAGTTTTTCTTCTTTATCCTTTAAATCTGTAATATCCGAAACATGCCCATAAAAACTCACACAGCCATCTGAAGCCAATTCTGTTTTGGAAGAAATCTTAAACCAACGCAATCCTTTTTTTGGTAAAATTGCCCTAAATTCCAATATCCAGGGTTTAACTTCTCTTCTGGATTTAACCAAAGACTGAAAGAATAAGTCGCGATCATTGGGATGAATTCGATTGTAAATTACTAATATACTTTCATTTGAAAATGTACTTGATGGAAGTTCAAAAATATCATCGGCAGATTTACTGACTAACGGAAAGCTGTAATTATTATTACAATCGATAATAAACTGAAAAAGTAAATCAGGCATTTCTGCAAATAATTTTTTATAAAAATTATTCACTTCTAAGCAGTTCTCGTTTCCATATAAATCAAAAACCATATATTTTCTTTTAATGCAAATTCAATTATTAAAATAATCTTCAAACCAAAAACAGAAAAAGACTTAAGTTATTGTTTTCTACCTCTATTAATGCAAAAATTTAAGACAAGGTATTAATTTTTATTACATAAAATTATAATTTTGAAAGAATTATATGTAAAATTATTTCCTTGGATGAAAAGAATGCATTACTTCTTTTAAAAAGCTTCTGTCTAAATGAACATAAATTTCAGTTGTTGTAATTGACTCATGCCCAAGCATTAACTGAATTGATCTAAGATCGGCACCGTTTTCAAGCAAATGTGTCGCAAAAGAATGACGTAATGTATGCGGACTAATATTTTTATGAAGATTGATTTGTACTGCCAGATTTTTTATAATAGCAAAAATCATCGAACGAGTAAGCTGACCGCCTCTTCTATTTAAAAACAGCGTATCTTCAAAACCTTTTTTGATATTTATTGTATTTCGAATTGTGTTTTGGTAAATCTCAATATATTTTTGCGTTAATTTTCCAACAGGAACAAAACGCTCTTTATTTCCTTTACCCGTGATTTTAACAAAGCCTTCTTCAAAAAACAAGTCTGAAATTTTAAGCGAAACCAGTTCAGAAACCCTGAGTCCGCAACCGTACAAAGTTTCCAGCATGGCGCGGTTTCTCTCGCCTTCATTCGAACTTAAATCTATCGCGGCAATAAGCGCATCAATTTCAGAAACAGATAAAGTATCCGGCAACTTACGTCCTGTTTTTGGCGATTCGATTAATTCTAATGGGCTGTTTTTTCTGTAATCTTCAAAAATTAAATAATTGAAAAAGCTTTTCAACCCGGAAATTATTCTGGCCTGCGAACGTGGATTTACTTCTTTTGAAACCGAATAAATAAATTCCTGTACGGTTTCGTCAGTAATATTTATGGGAGAAACTTCAATTTGATTGGTTTCTAAAAAAAGACACAATCGCTCAATATCGAAACCATAATTTTCGATTGTATTTTTAGACAAACCTCTTTCGATACGCAAATATGATTGATAATCTTTTATGTATGTATTCCATTTCATATCTACAAAGTAAAACATTTTTGAGCATAAAAAAACCTTCCTGATTAGGGAAGGTTTTATAATATTAGAACTTGTAAGCCAGAGATAATGCCAAAATACTATTACGGATTTTTGTATCGTCTCCTGATTCTGTATTTGCAATATTTGATAAACCAATATTATAACGAAGATCCGCCATTAAATGCTGATTAATATTGTAACCGACACCAACAACAAAGCCAAAATCAACAGATTCAAACGCTTCTTTAACATCTTGTTTTACAGTTGGACTATATTGAGTTAATTTAGTTGATGCATTTGCCGATGTTAAAAACCCGACTTGTGGTCCCGCTTCAATAAAAGATTTGCCATCTCCAGAATATTTAAGCAGAACCGGCACATTTATATACGAAAGATTCCATTTAATATCTCCTGTATAATAAACGCCGGACACATTGGCTCCAACATTTTTCATTTTTGTAACCTGATTAGAATATAAAATCTCAGGTTGAATATCGAATTCATCCGATAATTTGATTTGGGCTAAAGCGCCAATATTGACTCCACACATTGGTCTTAAGTTTAGTCCACGAGTATCTCCCGCCCAACTTGACAGGTTTATACTGCCTTTTATTCCAACTTTAACATCTTGAGCATTTACAAAACCACATAACATAACTGCAATAGCAGATAAAATAATCTTCTTCATTTCTTTTTATTTTTACAAAAAACAAATGTAGCTTTTTTCTTTCAAAATAAAAATTCAACAAAAAAAACCTTCCGGATTAGGGAAGGTTTTATAAATATTATAAAATAATACTAGAATTTGTATGCTGCAGTTAATGCTAATACATTGTTTGTATATCTGTCATTATAGTAATAACCATCATTATCATTATAATCGTTGTAATCGTAAACGCTTGTTAAACCGATAGTATAACGAATACCCACAGAGAAATTATCTGTAAAATTATATCCAGCTCCTAAATTAAAACCAGCATCAACAGATTTTTCATCTTCAATATTTTTACTAGAAACTAATAATCCAAGTTGTGGTCCAGCTTCAACACTAAATTGCTTTGTAATGTAATATTTAGCTACTACAGGAATATTGATATAGTTTAAATTTACGGTTTGATCACGGTCACCATAATAACGATCAAATTTAGCTCCTTGCATAGAAAACAAAAGTTCTGGCTGAATGTATAATTTTTTCCAAACATTAATTTCAGCAAAACCACCTAATTGAACACCAATTAATGCATTAGCCTCATTAGCACCACCAATAGTAGCGATGTTAAGACCACCTTTTACTCCAAATCTAGTTTTTTGGGCATTTGCAAACCCAAATGCCATTATCGCAATAGCACATAGAATAATTTTCTTCATTTTATTTGTTTATGGTTAAAATTAAAGTGGCAAATATAAAACTATAGTTAGTGTAAAAGGATTTGTTTTTTAACAAATAATTTAATAATTAGAGCCAATTATGTTAAAACAAATTCATTGTTAACTAATTAAAATAAGAAAAGCCTCCCACAATTGGAAGGCTTTAAATTATTCAGGAATAAATCTTTAGAATTTATACGCCAAAGACAATGCAAGGTTACTATTTTTAGCGCTATCGTAATAGTCTTCTTCATCATCAATATCTGCATCCTCAGCAATAGGAGATATACCGATCGTATAACGAAGATTAATAGAAAGATCTTCAGTAAAGTGGAATCCAGCTCCTAAATTAAATCCGAAATCGACAGATTTAAAACCGTCTTTAACATCTTCACCCTCAGATTTTGCTGATAATAAAATTCCAAGTTGCGGACCAGCTTCAACACTAAATTTAGGCACAATATAGTATTTAGCTAAAACAGGAATATTTAAATAATTTAATTTAACATCAACATCGCCAAAAAATGGCCCAGCTTCCAATGTACTCCCTTGTGCAGAATATAAAAGTTCTGGTTGAACGGCAAACTTATCCGTTATTTTGATTTCGGCAAAACCTCCAACATGAAATCCTACTAGTGATTTAGTGCCGTCAACATCCCCGCCTACGATATTAGAAAGGTTTACTCCTCCTTTAACTCCAAATCTAGTTTCTTGTGCATTTGTAAATCCAAATGCCATTACTGCAATAGCAGATAAAATAATTTTTCTCATTTTATTTGTTTGGTTTAAAATTAATTAACCAAATATAAAACTATACTTCATAAAAATTAATTTGTTTTTTAACAAAAAATGTTAGTTATTATAGATAAAGTCATGTTAAATAGTATTTCATAAATTGGCAATCTGTTATAAACTAAACAAATATCTTAAAATGATAAATTTTAAAAAATTGTTAATATTGGCAGAAATGTGAATTCTGTTAATTATCGGATTCGAAATATAAAAGCAATAAAATGAAGAATACGTAGTTTTACTAGTATAAAACAATTTTAATCTTAAAAAGGTAATTCTATGAAAAAGATATTTTTAGCAGCTGTATTGTTCATTGCAACAGCGGCTTCAATTCAGGCACAATTGTTACAAATAGGTGTTAAAGGAGGGGTAAACTTTGCGAGCCAAACCGGAGATGCTTTTCCGGAACAAAATTTTGATAAAGAAGGCATCACAAGTTTTCATGCAGGTTTAGTTGCAGAAATTAAACTATTAGAAAGATTTTCTGTTCAGCCAGAGCTTTTGTACTCTACTCAGGGAGCAACTTACAAAAATGCAATTGACGAATACAAAAATGAATTAGGTTATATCTCTATTCCTGTAATGGCTAAATTTTATTTAACAGATTCATTTAGTCTTGAAGTTGGTCCACAGGCATCATTTTTAGTAAGCGAAAAAAATGACTTTGATGTCGAAGATGCAGAAACATTCGAATTTGGACTTAATGCCGGTCTAGGATTTAAAATCACCAAAAACTTTTTTGTTCAGGGACGTTACGGCTTAGGTTTAACGGAAGCTTCAAAAAATGCAGATATTAAAAACTCTACAGTACAATTGTCTGCCGGATTTATGTTCTAAAATAATATCACATACTTTTATAAAAACCGTTCTGTTAATTAGAACGGTTTTTTTATTTTTACAAAGTTCAATGGCAATCGCAATTTCAAAAATCAATGGCAATGTCAATTGCAAAAATCAATTACAATTACAAAATTCAATTTTAATAAAAACTAACTTTAGATTAATTGAACTGATGTTACTTATATGGTTTAAAAAAATCTAATGTTTTCAAAATAACTTACTATGAAGATCGCTATAATCAACGGACCGAATTTGAATCTTTTAGGAAAAAGAGAACCTGAAGTATACGGAAGTGAAACTTTTGAAGATTATTTTGAAAGACTGGAACACAAATTTCCAAACGTTGAACTTACCTACTACCAAAGCAATATTGAAGGTGAATTGATAGGCAAAATTCAGGAAGCTGGTTTTACATTTGACGGAATCATTTTAAATGCCGGCGCATACACGCATACTTCTATAGGTTTGGGAGATGCTATGAAAGCCGTTACAACTCCTGTGATCGAAGTGCATATTTCCAATACTTACGCTCGCGAAAGTTTCAGACATCAATCGTATTTATCCGGAAATGCTAAAGGTGTTATTTTAGGTTTTGGATTAAAAAGCTACGAATTGGCTATTCAGTCTTTCTTGTAAGTACTTAATAACTTCGTAAATGAATATCGCTCTGAATGCTATTTCTTTTCACAAAAGCAATGTATTCGGTTGTCACCCTGAGCGGAGTCGAAGGGCGCTCCAATTGGAACGAGGGCTTCGACTCCGCTCAGCCTGACAAAAAAGTTGGTCTTAAAACAAATTACAATTTAACAAATTTTTAATAAGCTCACTCTCAACATATCCTATTTTTGTTAGAGAAAAAGCCTCTATGAAAAATTACATTTTGCTTGCCTTTTTATTTTTTTCTATTACCAATTTTGCTCAAATCAAAGGAACTGTTACCGATGAAAAAGGTAATCCGCTGCCTTTTGTTTCTGTTTTTGAAGAAAACACATATACAGGAACAACCTCAAACGAGATGGGAAAATATCAGCTTAACGTAAAAGAAACCGGAAAAAACAGAATTATTTTTCAATATCTGGGATTTAAAACTCAGAAAATTACACTTTCGCCAGATTCCAAAACAATTACTTTGGATGTAAAAATGCTGGAGGAAAGTTTTACCTTAAACGAGGTTGTAATCGACCCGAAGAACAATCCTGCAAATGCCATTATAAAAAATGCCATTGCAAACAAAAAAGAAAACTCTCAAAAAACTTCCAGATATACGGCTGATTTTTATTCGAAGGGAATGTTGAAGGTCAAAGATTTGCCTAAAAAAATTCTGGGACAAAAAGTAGATCTTGGCGATGATATGGCTTCCAACCTGGATTCAACCGGAACCGGGATTTTGTATTTATCTGAGACCGTGTCAAAAATTACTTTTGAAAAACCCAATAAACTAAAAGAGAAAATTATTGCTTCGCGCATTTCAGGAAACAATAAAGGTTATAGCTATAATACTGCCACTTTATCTTATTATGATTTTTATGATAACACTTTAGATTTTGACGTCAGGCTCATTTCTCCTATTGCCGACAACGCTTTCAATTATTACAAATACAAACTCGAAGGAACTTTTTTTGACGCCAATAATCACGAAGTCAATAAAATAAAAGTAATCCCAAAACGCGATAAAGAACCTGTTTTTGAAGGTTATATTTATATTGTTGATGATAGTTTTGCGATTTATGCAATTGATCTTGATATAAAAGGGTACCGAATGAAAAATGAATTTACTGAGGTAATGACTTTAAAACAAAGCTTTAATTATAATACTGCAAACAAAATCTGGTCCAAAAACGCACAGACACTTTCTTTTAATGCCGGTATTTTTGGTGTAAAATTCTCTGGACAATTCAATTATATCTATTCGAATTATGAATTTCCGGATTCCTTCGAAAAGAAAACTTTTGGCAATGAAATTGTTGCTTTTGAAGCCAATGCCAATAAAAAAGACAATGCCTTTTGGAATGAAATACGTCCTATTCCACTAACGCTTGAAGAAAGCTCGGATTATACAAAAAAAGACAGTTTACTAATCATTCGAAAATCTCAAAAATATACCGATTCTGTTGATACAAAAAATAACAAATTTAAAGTTTGGGATATTTTAGCAGGTTATGATTATAAAAATACTTTCAAAAAATACTCTTTTAGTTATGATGGATTATTGAATATTACATCTTTAAGTTTTAATACGGTTCAGGGATTTAATCTGGATTCTGGTTTTTCTTTCAAAAAATGGAATGAAGAGGAAGGAAAAAGTACTTCTGTTAAAACGACTTTTAATTACGGTTTTTCTGATGAGCGTTTTCGTGCTATTGGAGAATTTAATCATAAATTCAACAATATCAATTATGCTACAATTGGCGTTTCCGGAGGAACAAAAGTAGCCCAATTTAATAGCGCAGAACCGATAAGCAAATTTGTAAATTCTATAAGTTCCTTATTCTTTAAAGACAATTATGTGAAATTGTATAATCTGGAATTCGCTCAGATTAATTATGCTCAGGATGTGGCAAACGGAATAAATTTGAATGGAAAAGTGGCGTATGAACAACGTAAACCGCTTTTTAATACAACTGATTATTCATTCTTTAAACGAGATGATTTTTATTCGTCTAATAATCCGCTTGCGCCAAATGATTTTGATACTCCGGCTTTTGATCAGCATCATTTGTTTAAAGCTGCTTTGACTGCACGAATTAATTTTGGAAACAAATACATTTCGAGACCAGACGGAAGATATAATTTTAAAGATGACAAATATCCAACGATATTTTTAGTCTTTGAAAAAGCTTTTGCCGCGAGTGAGAAAAAATATGAATTTGAGCGAATTGGCGCAGCAGTTCAATATGATTTATCACTAGGAAACAAAGGGATTTTAGGAATGAATTTGAGAGCCGGAAAATTCTTTAATGCCGAAAATATTTCTTTTATTGATTACAGACATTTTAACGGAAACCAAACCCATATTGGCACAACTGACCGCTATTTGAATGTTTTTAATTTAATGCCTTATTACAGCAATAGTACGAATGATCGTTACTTTGAAAATCATTTAGAATACAATGATACCGGATTTATTATGAATAAAATTCCGATATTGAATTTATTAAAATCAACGATGAATCTTGGTTTTCATTCTTTAGCGATTCCCGGTAGAAAACCTTATTCTGAATTTACAGTTGGTTTGGATAATTTAGGTTTTGGAAAATTTAAATTGTTTAGGGTTGATTATGTGCATTCTTATCAAAGTGGAATTGAACAAAATGGTGTTGTGTTTGGTTTAAAAATCTTAAATGTTTTAGATTAATAGCGATTAATTATTTCACGCAGATTTGGCAGATTAAGCAGATTTTAAATTTTCACAATCTTGTCATCCCGAGGAACGAGGGATCTTCGCTAGTAACTCGACAAAGATTGGCGATTTTGATTGCGGAATTACTTTTCGTTGCTCTCTGGATGTAACTTCTCCTTCGTCGAAGTGACAAAACCATATGTAAATTAAAAACTTTAAACTTCTATTTACCTTAGATTGCGTTAGGGATAGAAGCGTTATCCTTTTTGTTTTTTCTTTAAAAACAAAAAGATATAGCGGATAGCCCGGCCGTAGGTAACGCCCAAATAAAAATCCGTGTACTCATTAAGAATAAACGGATTTTAATTTTTTACATCATCTAAGAAAACCTTAGTATCTTAGAACCTTCCTCAATGATAATCATCCGGTTCAATATGTATTAAAACATTTCCCAATTGCGGGATTTTTTCTTTTAAAGTATCCTGAAGTTTGTGCGACAAATCATGTCCTTCTTTTACCGAAATTTTGGCCGAAACTATTGCGTGAAGGTCTACGTGGTATTTCATACCGGCTTTACGAATAAAACATTTTTCGGTTCCCAGAATTCCGTCTACTTTTAAGGATTTTACACGAATTTCTTCGACTAAATCATCGTTTAAATGTTCGTCCATGATTTCGCCAAGAGCAGGTCGGAAAATTTTATAACTGTTGTATAAGATAAAAAAAGCAGCAAAAAGTGCCGCCCAATCATCTGCAGATTCATAACCTTTACCCATAAACAAGGCAAATGAAATTCCGATAAATGCTGCTACCGAAGTAATAGCATCGCTGCGATGGTGCCAGGCATCAGCGGCCAAAGCCGAACTATTGGTTTGTTTACTGCGTTTCATTACGACTCTAAAAGAATATTCTTTCCAGATAATAATGGCGCCTAAAACATATAATGTCCAGGATTTTGGCAAGTCATGTGAGGACTGAATATTAGAAATACTTTCATAACCAATAATAGTTGCTGAAGTAATTAAAAACCCAACAACCAAAAAAGTAATTAAAGGTTCGGCTCGTCCATGTCCGTAAGGATGATTATCATCGGCTGGTTTATTTGAATATTTAATTCCGAATAAAACCAGACAGGAAGAAAATATATCTGTCGTTGATTCGATAGCATCTGCTATCAAGGCATAAGAATTGCCAAAAAAACCTGCCAAGCCTTTTATAAGGGCCAAGCAGGTGTTTCCGGCTATACTAAAGTAAGTAGCTTTTATAGCTTTTTGTTCATTTGTCATTTAACGACATTTATTTTTTTGCCACGAATTCACAAATTATTTTAATAATCTTTGATATTTAAATTCGCGAATTCGTGAAACTTTCTACGCTCTCACGATTTTTGCTCCAATAGCTCTTAAACGCTCATCGATACGCTCGTATCCACGGTCGATTTGTTCTATATTTTGAATTGTACTTGTTCCTTTTGCAGAAAGTGCAGCAATTAATAATGAAATACCCGCACGAATATCCGGAGATGACATTGTTGTTGCTTTCAATTGAGATTCGAAATTATGTCCCATAACCACAGCTCTGTGCGGATCACATAACATAATTTTTGCTCCCATATCGATTAATTTATCAACGAAAAACAAACGGCTTTCGAACATTTTCTGATGAATTAAAACATCACCTTTTGCCTGTGTTGCCACAACCAAAACGATGCTCAATAAGTCAGGTGTAAATCCTGGCCAAGGCGCATCTGCAATTGTTAAAATAGAACCGTCGATATCTGTTTTTACTTCGTACCCGTCTGTGTGAGCAGGAATAAAAATATCATCGCCACGTTTTTCGATCGTAATACCTAATTTTCTAAATGTATTCGGAATCAAACCTAAGTTTTCCCAGCTTACATTTTTGATCGTGATTTCGCTTTTTGTCATGGCCGCAAGACCAATCCAAGAACCAATTTCGATCATATCAGGAAGAATTCTGTGCTCGCAACCACTAAGCCTTTCAACACCTTCGATAGTCAATAAGTTAGATCCAACTCCTGTGATTTTAGCTCCCATTGAGTTTAGCATTTTGCACAATTGTTGCAGGTAAGGCTCACATGCAGCGTTGTAAACTGTTGTTTGTCCTTTTGCTAAAACGGCTGCCATTACAATATTTGCCGTTCCGGTTACAGATGCTTCGTCAAGCAGCATATCTGTTCCTTGTAATCCTTCTGCAGGAGATTCTACTCCATAAAAGTGATCTTCTCTGTTATATCTGAATTTTGCTCCAAGGTTAATAAAACCTTCAAAGTGTGTATCTAATCTACGACGACCAATTTTATCTCCACCCGGTTTTGGAATATATCCTTTTCCGAAACGTGCCAAAAGCGGTCCAACAATCATAATAGAACCACGAAGCGCTCCACCTTCTTTTTTGAAAGCTTCTGTTTCTAAATAACCAACGTTAACTTCATCAGCCTGAAACGTAATCGAACCCGGTTCATTTCGTTGAATTTTAACTCCTAAATTACCCAACAAAGTGATTAATTTATTGATGTCAATAATATCGGGAATATTATTAATTTTTACTTTATCTCCCGTTAGAAGCACGGCACATAAAATTTGTAATGCCTCATTTTTTGCTCCTTGCGGAGTGATTTCTCCTTTTAAAGGAATTCCTCCTTCGATTTTAAAAATTCCCATATTTCTCTTTTAGGTTCTGAGGTTCTGAGGTTCTAAGGTTCTAAGCTAAAAAATCTTAGCAGCTTAGCATCTTAGGATCTTAGTCCCTTTTTTTATTTTTGTTTTTGTTTTTTAGGGCTTTGAGTTACTGAGACTCTGAGATTCTGAGCTAAAAAAAAACTTAGCAACTTAGCATCTTAGAAACTTAGTACCTTATTTACTTTTGATTATTTTTCTGAAAAGGTTTTGGTTTTCCCGGACCTTTATTGTTTTTGTTGCTTTGAATTTTTGGCTGACCTGCCGGTGTAATTTTATTCGACATACGTTTGTTGGTACGCAATAAATCAGTTGTGTTTAAAAGCTCTTCTGTACTTTGCAACAAGTTGATTTTTCCACCAGACAATTCAAACAAATGTTCAAAAATTACATCGTCTTTTACAGTGTCTTTATTCCAGCTCAGGTATGATTTTTTCATGTGGTTGGCGATTACCAATACCAATGCATTTTTCATTTCGCCTTCTTCCCATTTATTGGCAACATCAATCATGTACTTGATGTTATTACCATAAAATCTGTATTTTGGAAAATTTTGCGGATATTGCAAAACATCTGGTTTTAGTTCTAAAACCTCTCTTGAAGGAATTGGATATGGCGATTCTACATCTAATTTAAAATCAGACATAATAAAAAGCTGATCCCATAATTTATGCTGAAAATCAGGCACATCACGCAAGTGCGGATTTAGACTTCCCATTACCTGAATAATGTATTTTGCAGCTTTATTGCGCGTATCGGCATCTTCAATTGCAGTTGCCTGATCGATCAGTTTTTGCAAATGACGACCATATTCCGGAATGATTAATCGTTGTCTTTCAGAATTGTATTCTAAATTAAAAACAACATCATTTGCGACTTCTTTTTTATATTTTTCGATCATAAGTTATAATGAAACTATACCTTCTATTGTAGAAACTTCTTTGTATTTACCAATGACATCGTCAGAGCTATTCATTGTAACATCTACAGAAACGCTGGTAAATTTACCTGTTTTAGATTTTGTTGTTTTGATAACCGCGCCCATACTGTCAAAAGCTTTTTCAACGCGCTCTACATTATCGGCAACTGAAGGTACTATGAATTTATATAAATATTCAGCTGGCCAGGTATTTGCGTTATCCAGCTCTACTTTTAATCTTTCGTAAAATTCGGCGGTGTTTTTTTCTTTATCGTTCTCCATTCGTAATTAAAAATAAACGCAAATATACGGTTTTGATTTCAGATTTCAGATTTTTGATTTTAGATTTTTTAGCCTGAAATTCATGATGCTTTTTTGCCAAGAATTTCACGAATTTTCACTAATTAAAATGACTTAGAAAAATCACGATTTTCACATAGTTTAATTAAGTTCCTAAATTAAAAATTCGTGTAAATTAGTGAAATTCGTGGCTAACTTTTATATTTGAAAAACTTTGCTGCAAAAATCCCACGCAAAGTCGAAGAGTTGCAAAGTTTTTTAAGTCTGACTCTTTTAACTTTGCGCCTTGGCAACTTTGCGAGATTAAAACCACAACATAATGAAGAAAATCCTTTTACTTTTTATCGCACTCACACTCAACAATATTCAAGCACAGGAAATAAAAACAATAACTTATTTCCAGAATGACACTATTAAACTCGATCTGGATTTGTATTTACCTCAGAAGAAAACTAACGAAAAAGTTCCGTTGATCATTTTTGCTTTTGGTGGTGGATTTTCAGGCGGAGAACGCACAAATGAAAAAGATTTTGGAATGTTTATGGCTAAAAACGGTTATGCAGTGGCCAGCATTTCCTACAGTTTATATATGAAAGGAAAAGATTTTGGATGCAAAGGAACTTTAACCGAAAAAATAAAAGCAATTCAAATTGGCGTAAGCGATATGTGGCAGGCAACCTCCTTTTTGATTGAAAATGCCAATAAATATAATCTTGATGCTTCAAAAATATTTATTTCGGGAATCAGTGCCGGAGCCGAAATTGGTTTCCACGCTTCATTTTGGGATTACAAACTGATGAATTTGTACAAAAACAATTTACCTGAAAATTTCAAATACACTGGTTTCATTGGAGGTTCGGGCGCTATTCAGGATATTAATTTGATTACAAAAGAAAAAGCAATGCCAATGTTATTGTCACACGGAAATAATGACGATACTGTTCCTTATGCCGCGGGTTCGCATCGCTCCTGCCCTACAAACTCTTCGGGTTGGATGATTCTTTTTGGGTCTTATGCGGTTTACAATCATATGAATGATTTACATAAAGATATTGAACTGATTACTTTTTGCGGTGGCGGACATGAATTTTCGGGTTATCTTTTTCATGATGGAAAACAATATGTTTTGGATTTTGTGAATGATGTTCTAAAAGGAAAGAAATTTGAATCGCATATTATTATTCCTTCTAAGAAGAAAGTTGCGAGTTCTGAGAAGTATTTGTTTTGTGAGTGATATTCAAAATTACAATCGTAAAAGCTCTAGAGGAGCAAAATATTTATAGCCAATTTTTATGTTCCACATTTTAAAGCTCCAGAGGAGCGATACATTGATTCCTAAAAATGTCACCCCGATGGGGTTTTACCAAACAACATCATAATTTTCTATAAATATGACGTCCCGCTGGGACTCAATAAATACGATAAATACAATAACTATTTCGGATTTCGGATTAAGCTGTACTAAAGTCCATCTCTACGATATTGGTCGAGACCTATGGCTCTTTCCTCAAAGATTGTAAAATTCCGTAGGAATGATTTATATTGTAGAGCTGGATTTTAATCCAGTACATAATATTAGTCGAGGTATGCGGCTTCTCGATTTATATTCCAGCAACATAATAACAACAAATTGCGAAATCATTCGCTTAAAGCAAAATAATCTTTTTAAATACCAATAACTTTAGGTAAATTTGCGCTTTATTTTTAGAAAGTGCAAAAACAAATCATAGTACTCATTGGTGGCCCGGGAACGGGAAAATCTACTCTTATTAACGAATTGGTGGCTCGTGGCTACTGCTGTTATCCTGAAATTTCAAGACAAGTTACTCTCGAAGCGCAACAGCGCGGGATTGAACAATTGTTTTTGGAACAGCCTCTATTGTTTAGTGAAATGCTTCTGGAAGGCAGAATTAAACAATTTGAAAACGCCATTGAAGAACCTGATAATGTAGTTTTTATAGATCGCGGAATTCCTGATGTTGTAGCTTATATGGATTATATAGGTGATGAATATCCGGCGCATTTTGTAAAAGCTTGTGAGGATTTTAAATACACCAAAACTTTTATTTTACCGCCTTGGGAAGAAATTTACGAAAGTGATACAGAGCGTTACGAAAATTTTGAACAGGCATTAACGATTCAGAAGCACCTTGTTGAAACGTATAAGAAATATGGCTACAATTTAATTGAAGTACCTAAAGATACGGTTGAAAACAGAATTCTTTATATCTTAGATAAAATTTAGGCAGGCGGTTTAAAGTTGTAAAACTAGAACTGATTTCTAAATTTTTAACTTTAAAACCAAAGCTATGCCAGAAGCACAGGAAATTCTTTTAAAATACTGGAAACACGACAGTTTCAGACCGCTTCAAAAGGAAATTATTGATTCGGTTTTGGAGGGTCAGGATACTTTTGCTTTGCTTCCGACAGGTGGTGGAAAATCGATTTGTTTTCAGGTTCCGGCAATGATGCAGGAAGGAATTTGCTTGGTGATTTCGCCTTTGATCGCACTTATGAAAGATCAGGTGGCAAATTTGCAAAAAAGAGAAATTAAAGCAATTGCTCTGACAGGTGGAATTCATACGGAAGAAATCATTGATTTATTAGACAATTGTCAATACGGAAATTATAAGTTTTTATATCTTTCTCCTGAAAGACTTCAGTCTGATTGGATTCTGGAACGCATCAAAAATCTTCCTATAAATTTAATTGCTATTGATGAAGCGCATTGTGTTTCGCAATGGGGACACGATTTTCGTCCGGCTTATCTGAAAATTTCCGAGCTTAAAAAATATTTTCCTAAGATTCCTTTTTTAGCATTGACAGCAACGGCAACTCCAAGAGTTATTGAAGATATCAATACAGAATTAGGTTTGAAAGATCCAAAGCTTTTTCAGCAATCATTCGAAAGAAAAAACATTGCTTACATGATTTTTGAAGTCGAAGACAAATTGTATCGGACCGAACAAATTTTAAAGAAAAATCCACAGCCTTCTATTATATATGTACGAAATCGAAAATCATGTTTGACTATTTCGTCACAATTACAATCATTAGGATTCAAGGCAACTTATTATCACGGTGGACTTTCGGCAAAAGAAAAAGATAAAAACATGCAGTTGTGGATGTCGGAACAAGCGCAGGTTATTGTAGCCACGAATGCGTTTGGAATGGGAATTGACAAAGACAATGTAAAAACGGTTATTCATACACAACTTCCTGAAAATATAGAAAATTATTATCAGGAATCCGGAAGAGCGGGACGAAATGGTGAAAAAGCTTTTTCGGTTTTACTTTATAATAATTCAGATGCAAATCAAACCGAACAGCAATTTTTAAGTGTTTTGCCGGATAAGAAGTTTTTAAAAACGATGTATGTCAAACTTTGCAACTATTTTCAGATTGCTTATGGTGAAGGTTTAGATGATACTTTTTCTTTTAAACTAAATCATTTTTGTCATAAATATGAGTTTCCCACTTTAAAAACTTACAATGCTTTGCAGTTTTTAAATCAACAGGGAATCATTACATTATCACAGGAATTTTCAGAAAAAATCACCTTGCAGTTTTTAATCGAATCAAAAGAAGTGATTCGGTATATAAGTTTGAATCAAAATGATGAGGAAATTATTTTGGCGATATTAAGAACGTACCCCGGAGTTTATGAAATGAAAACTCCTTTTAATCTTTCTTTGATTGCAAAAAAATCAAATCACACAGAAGAACAGGTTTTATCTGTTTTAGAAAAACTTAGCGAAAAAGAAATCATCGAATACAAATCGAAAAACAACGACGCTACCATATTATTTAATGAAGTTCGTGAAGATGATCTTACGATAAACAGGGTTTCGAAATATCTGGAAAAACAAAATCAGTTAAAAAAAGAACAGCTTTTGTCTGTTCTACATTATATAAAAGAGAATAAAACCTGCAAGAACCGTTTGATTTTGGATTATTTTGGAGAAGAAACAAAAGAAAACTGTGGCGTTTGTTCTTATTGCATTACTCAAAAAGGAAAAATCACCGAAGCCGATTCGATTGCAGATAAAATTCTGCATTTATTAAAATCGGCCGCTTTGACTTCGAGAGAAATTCAGACACAAATAAAAATGGATGCCAATGATATTATTTTGGTACTTCAGGAATTATTAGAAAACAATCACATTACCATTCAACCCAATAATAAATACACTTTAAAATCATAATGGAAAAATTGAGAATTATATTTATGGGAACACCGGAATTTGCTGTTGGCATTCTGGATACCATTATTAAAAACAATTACGATGTTGTTGGCGTTATTACGGCTGCCGATAAACCGGCTGGGCGCGGACAAAAAATAAAATATTCGGCAGTGAAAGAATATGCACTGGCAAACAACCTTACTTTATTACAGCCAACTAATTTAAAAGACGAAACTTTTCTGGCGGAGTTAAAAGCTTTAAATGCTAATTTACAAATTGTAGTTGCTTTTAGAATGTTGCCAAAAGTAGTGTGGGAAATGCCCGGTTTAGGAACTTTTAATCTTCACGCCTCTTTATTACCTAATTATCGTGGAGCAGCACCAATTAACTGGGCAATTATCAATGGAGAAACTAAAACAGGTGTTACAACTTTTTTTATTGATGATAAAATTGACACGGGAGCAATGATTTTAAATTCTGAAATTGCAATTGAGCCAACAGAAAGCGCAGGACAATTACACGACCGATTAATGAATTTAGGAAGTACAACTGTAATTGACACTTTAAAAATTATTGAAAACGGAAACGTAACTACTACAATTCAGGAAGATAACGAAGAAATTAAAACTGCTTATAAATTAAATAAGGAAAATTGTAAGATTGACTGGACTAAATCCGGAGACGAAATCAATAATTTAATTCGCGGATTAAGCCCTTATCCTGCAGCATGGTGTTTTTTGAAAGATAAAAATGAAGAACTAAGCATTAAAATATATGAGGCAAAATTGGTTTTAGAATCACATTCTTTTGAAATTGGAAGCTTAATTAGCACTAAAAAAGAAATTAAAATCGCTATTAAGAATGGTTATATTTTACTTTTGAGTTTACAGTTACCTGGAAAAAAGAGAATGCAAGTAGCTGAATTACTAAATGGTATCACTTTTACAGAAGACGCAAAAGTCTATTAAGACCAATAAAACGGGGGTTTTTACCTATATTATTTAGCCAAACAACCTGCTTTATGAACAAAAAAAGCAAGTTATTAACAATTTTTGCTAAATTTAAAGAAAACACTTGCAAGGAACGGATTTCCTATTAAATTTGTGTATTAACAATTTTTTTTTTAACCAACAATTAATAACTAATTATTATGAACAAATCAGAATTAATCGATGCTATCGCTGCTGATGCAGGAATTACAAAAGCTGCGGCAAAATTAGCTTTAGAATCATTTTTAGGAAATGTAGGATCTACTTTGAAAAAAGGTGGAAGAATTTCATTAGTAGGTTTTGGATCATGGTCAGTATCTGCTAGAGCTGCTAGAGACGGTAGAAATCCACAAACAGGAAAAACTATCAAAATCGCTGCTAAAAATGTAGTGAAATTTAAAGCTGGTGCTGAATTAGAAGGTGCAGTGAACTAAGTAAGAAAGTTCTCTAAACTTATAATATAATTAAAACCCTCCCATATGGAGGGTTTTTTTGTACGGTTTAACGATTTTATTTGGTTTTTTTAAAATTTTATAACTAAATTTAATAAAAATTGTAGCCGTATGATTTCAGAAAAATTAAAAAAAGGACACCTGCTTATTGCCGAACCTTCTATAATTGGAGATTTATCATTTAATAGATCGGTAATATTATTAGCAGACCATAACAAAGAAGGATCAATAGGATTTATTATTAATAAACCCTTAAAGTACACTATTAATGACTTAATTCCCGAGATTGATGCCACTTTCAAGATATATAATGGCGGTCCCGTAGAGCAGGACAATCTTTATTTTATTCATAATATTCCGGAATTAATCCCAAATAGTGTCGAGATTTCTAATGGTATATATTGGGGAGGTGATTTTGAATCGACCAAAGACTTAATAAACGACGGATCTATTAATAAAAATAATATTCGTTTTTTCTTAGGATACACAGGTTGGGACGAAAATCAGCTCGAAAGTGAGATGCAGGGTAACTCCTGGATCATAGCCGATAATAATTACAAAAATAAAATTATCGGAAAATCTACCACTCATTTTTGGAAAGAACAAATTATTGAGTTGGGCGGAGATTATGTTATTTGGTCAAATGCACCTGAAAATCCATATTTGAATTAATTTTCAGAAATGGATTCGTTTAGTTTTTGTACTAATAAATGAGCCAGATTACTTGTAAACTCTTTTTTTCGATATTTACTTATCGACTGTATCCCTGTGATCACATTTGTAAGAAATAATTCATCCGCTTTTTGAAGATCAAATGGCGAAATTATTTCTTCTGACACTTCTATATCTGTAACTTTTTTGGCTAAAGCTAATATTTGTTTACGCATTACACCATTCAAACACCCTTCAGAAACTGGAGGCGTAATTAGTTTTTTACCAGTAACCATAAATAAATTCCCCTGTAATACCTCAACAACATTTTTTGCATCGTTAAGCAAAATACAGTTTTCCAAGCCATTTTCATGTGCAAAAATACTTCCTGTAACGTTAATCATTTTATTCGTCGTTTTAATAGACGATAACAATTGCTTAGTGACATAGAAATCTTTATACAAATCAACTTCATAAGAATCTGTATTTAACGCATATAAAGTAGCATCAAGTGCAGTTGCATGAATTAAAAACGAAATTTCATTGGTTTGAGGCAAATACAATCCTCCATCATTTCGAAAAACGGTAATTCTTGCTCTGGCAGATGCTGAAATTCCTTTTTGCTGTACCAGGCTCAAAACCTGTTCTTCAAAATATTCCATCGTAAAATTCATCGGAATTTCCATTCGAACCACACGCATAGAAGCCATTAACCTGAAATAATGATCTTCAAGAAACAAGATTTTGTTATTGATTATTTTTAGCGTTTCAAAAACACCATCTCCGTACAAAAACGCACGATTTTGAGTTAATACATTATCGTTTTGCGCTACTATGTTTCCGTTAAAATTGATCATAAAAAAACCCTGAATTTTGTTCAGGGCAAATATAAGGCATAAAATAGACTTTTACTAAACAGATCCTATAAGATGTTTTAGATCTGAGATCTGATTCTCCCACAATTGTTTAGCTTCGCCAACTTCTTCTTTTTCTGCAAAATCAACTACCATTAATGATACATCTTTAGTTAATTCATCAACTAAAATATGCAATTCAAAAAAATATTCAGTGTCTTTACTACTTTCGTCGACCCATTTAAATTTTACTTTCTCACCTGTTTTCTTAGATGCTAAACGTGCTTTTTCCTGCGAATCGTTCCAAATAAAAGTGAAAAATTCACCTCTTGAATTTACATTGTCAGCAAACCATTCTGATAAACCTGACGGAGTTGATATATATTGATATAATAATTGCGGCGAAGAATTTATTGGAAACTCTATTTCGTAACGTATTTTTGGATCCATGTGCTACTTTTAATTTTTTCGAAATATAAGAATATATGTCCAAAAACAATGCGTTTTTAAAAATATTTTTTTTTCTTCAATTTATCCTTGGAAGCTTTAATAATATTTCTATCTTTGCACCCGCAATGAGGAACACGGTTCACTTGCAATCTTGGCGAGGTAGCTCAGTTGGTTAGAGCGCAGGATTCATAACCCTGAGGTCACGGGTTCAACTCCCGTCCTCGCTACAAAATAAAAAACCCTAATCATCAATTGATTAGGGTTTTTTTATTGAAATTAATTCCTCTTTGTACCAAAAATTGCAGCGAGGAACTTTAAATAATTAAGTTATATCTCTAAATAATTAAATATCTTTAATACTTTTTAATGACAGGTTAGAAAAAGTCGAAAAAGTTAATACGTTGTAAATATGGACATAGTTAAATTTAAAATCACATCTAAAACAATAAAAGTAGAGGTACGTAATTCGAATAATTATGTTTTTAATTTCAATACTGCCTTAGAAATTGCAAAAGAAGACAAAGATGTTTTATTAAAACTATACAACGCGCTGGATATTCTTTTTAAGAAAGAAACTACGAGTGAAGTCAAAAATTACATTTCGCCCAATCAAACCAATATACTGGACCAGATTTCTGCTGTTGACAATTCAGAAGAAGAGAAATAGACAAACCATTCACTCTTTAGTAAATTAGTTTTATATTAGCCATAACTGCAAACAAACTGCTCTTTTTAGTAAAAATCAGGAGTTTCGAGAATTGCAAAAGTAAATTTGATTAAAAATTTCTACTAATTTAATTCAAAACAATAATGGCAAATCAACTTGAAAATACAATACATAAAGCATATACTGCTTTTAACGACAGAAATATTGAAAATGCATTATCAACAATGCAAGAAGATGTACAATGGTCTAAAGCCTGGGAAGGTGGCTATATAAGTGGTCACAATGAAATTAAAGAATATTGGACAAGACAATGGACCGAAATAAACCCAAAAGTAGAACCTGTTGGCTTTGATGAAAGAGAAAATGGAAGTTTAGAAGTTAAGGTGCATCAAAACGTAAAAGATTTGCAAGGCGGTTTAATCTTCGACGGAATGGTAAAACATATTTATACCTTTCAGGACGGATTAATAAAAACGATGGATATTGAATTGGCAGAAAATAATTAATATTGAATTCCTAAAATAAAAAACATGTCTATAAAACAAGAATCAGAATTAATTGGAATGAAAAAGGCAAGTGAAGCTGTTGCTTTTACTTTGAAAGAAATGAGAAATTTTGCCAAACCAGGTATGTCCACAAAGGAATTAGATAATTATGGAGGAAAAATTCTGAATGACTTAGGCGCAAAATCAGCACCATACTTAACTTATGGTTTTCCTGGATGGACTTGTATAAGTGTAAACAATGAATTTTGTCACGGCATTCCGTCTGATAAAAGAATTCTTAATGAAGGTGATTTAATTAATATTGATGTTTCTGCAGAACTCGATGGGTTTTGGTCTGATAACGGAGGTTCATTTGTTATTGGAACAGATGTAAACGAGCACCAAAAATTAATTGAGGCTTCAAAACAAATTCTACATAAAGCGATTTATAATATAAAGGGCGGAGTTCGCATTTCTGATATTGGTTTTTTAATCGAAACTGAAGCTAAGAAAAAAGGATACAAAGTCATTAAAAATTTAACTGGCCACGGAATTGGAAGAGGTCTTCATGAGGAACCACATGAAATAGCGAATTACAGAGATCGATTTAACCTGACCAGATTCAGGAAAAATTCGGTGGTTGCAATTGAAACTTTTATTTCGACAACCTCAACCTATGCCGAAACTTTGCAGGACGGCTGGACAATGGTTGGCAATAAAGGCGGTTTTATGGCGCAGCATGAACATACTATTGTCGTAACTGACGGCAAACCTATTGTACTGACTGAGATGAATGATATATGGAATTAAACGAAAATATCAATTCTAATATTCTAATAACAACAAAGCCTTAATGAATCATTAAGGCTTTGTTGTTTAAAACTATTTTTTGTTGATTGGGGGAATTTTCTCGATCAGATTTCTCCAATATCGTTTTGGCATATGCTGAATGTGCAGTTTCATATTTTTTCTTGACTCAATATTTACACTGCTAAAATAACGTTTCCAAAGATGCTGGAAAAACTCTTCCTGTTCGTCGCATATTTCAGTTAAAAATTTAGAAGAAACGGGTCCTTGATTAAATTCTAACTCTACGGTCGAAAGGTTTTCAAGATCATAATAAATTCCATACTTACGTTTTGCATCATAAATTAACCAGCGCTGATCTGCATAGCGATTTTTAAAATGATTTTCTATAAGATGTAATACATCACATTCAGGTTCAATTATTGCATAATAAAGCTGGTCTTTGGTTAATTTAAAACGCACAAATGCTTCCATTCTATGCGCTTCTTTTCCGGTCAGTCGGGTTGCCTTTCGTATATCCCAAACTGCAGCATTACTAAAATCCTCTTCTACATTTTTTGTGGTCGAAAAAATATATTTAGCAAACTGAAACATAGTTTCTTCTATATGATTTACTTCAGATAAAAATGCTTTATGAAAACTTGAAAGTCCATCTGCCGAAAGGCGTTGTTTGAGTCCGTTTAAAACACGATTTGCTTTTTTGAAATCTGTTATCACAACATGATTGGATGAAAATAATAACGCATCACAAGCGCCATTTTTACTAAAAACAGTATCTTCCAATTTATATTCATAAATCTCAAATACGGCTGTTAGCCATCCTTCATAAGTCCCATCATAAATTACCAGTATCATTTTGATTAAAATAAGGCAAGTTGGTTAGAAAAATCATTTTTATATTTACTCTTCTGGATATTTAAAATCTTATCCTTGATTTGAATTGAAGTTAAATCCTTCTGCATCTGAAACGGTGTTGCAAAAGCCAGAAAATATTGTGACCGACTATAAGCAATACCAAATTTTTGTAAATCCTGAGGAGCTAGTTTCTTAAATTTTCTGGCGGCAACAATTTTCTGCGCACCCAAAAAACCAATTCCCGGAATGCGTTTTATAAGTTCTAAATCGGCAGTATTTATATCAACCGGAAATTGATGCAGATTTCGCAATGCCCATCCTAATTTGGGATCTATGTCAAGATCAAGATTGGGTTGATTCAACCCAACGATTTCATTAACGTTGAATCCATAATATCGAATTAACCAATCGGCCTGATACAAACGGTTTTCTCGAATAATAGGAACTGGTGTACCAATCGACGGAAGTCTGTTATCGTTACTTATGGGAACATATCCGGAATAATACACCCGTTTCATATTCATTTTTTGGTAAAAATAATCGGCCATGCCCAGAATCTCAAGATCATTTTCTTTTGTGGCGCCAATTACCATTTGCGTACTTTGCCCTGCGGGTGCAAAAAGTGGTGCTTTATAGTTTAGTTTTTTCTCTTCTTTATAACCAACAATTTCATTTTTAAGATATTCCATTGGTTTAATCACATCTTTGTGATTTTTATCCGGCGCCAGTAATTTTAAACTTTGCTCGGTTGGCATTTCAACATTTACACTTAAGCGATCTGCATACATTCCGGCTTCTTTTAACAATTCATCACTTGCTCCTGGAATTGCTTTAAGATGTATATAACCATTGAAGTTCTGTTCTAATCTTAATTTTTTCGCAATCCTAACCAAACGTTCCATGGTGTAATCTGCATTATCAAAAATACCCGAACTCAAAAAGAGTCCTTCGATATAATTTCTTCTGTAAAATCCTATCGTAAGATTAACTACTTCATCAACAGTAAAAGCTGCTCTTTTAATGTCGTTACTTTTTCGGCTCACACAATAGGCACAGTCAAAAATACAATGGTTGGTCAGTAAAATTTTCAGCAATGATACACAACGCCCGTCTTCTGTAAAAGAATGACAAATACCGTATCCCTTAGAATCTCCTAATCCTTTATCTTTATTTTTTCGATTACTTAAAGCCGAAGAACATGAAACGTCATATTTTGCAGCATCTGCCAGTATTCCCAGCTTCTCCATTACTCTCTCGTTTACCATTTTGACCTTTTTATTTGATTTGGAAATAAATTTGTTTCAATCAAAATTAGTTATAGATCGTTACAATTTTATATTTTCAACTGTTCCAAATTGTATCAAAATTGAGATAAGCAATTACATAGCATTCGTAGTGCTAAGATTTTGGTCTAAGATACTTTCTTGATAATCTTTATTTTCAAAAGCAATTTTAGGATAAAATATGAAAGGTAAAAACATAAGTCCTATAGCAACCGAATCCGTCAAATTAAAAGACTTTGTGACTTTGATATTTATTCGATATCTAAATATTATATTTAAAAAAGGCACAAATAAATAAACCTTCCATATTCTTGGCAATTCAAATTTTTTAATCAATGAAAAATAACGAAACGGATAAAACAAAGAATAAACTGGCTTAAGATTGAGTTTCTTAAACATTTGATAACGACTGAAAAATATTAGCAATATTATTGGAAAAGAAATAATTTGAAGTAAAATTAAAAAACGTTGTTCTGTTTGATAAAAATAGATAATTTCACGTATATTATTCTGAGTAAGCGCATCGAAAATTGAGTAATCAATTGGAGAACGAAATGGTTCAACACTTCCTAATCCACCATTTGGCGGAGCTATATATCCTGACGGAGGCATTGCATTTAAAGCTTTGATTCCTTCATCAGTATATTGATAGTAGTAATAATCAAATCCGTAATGAATGCTGTAAAAGATAACGGGTATTGCAAATGCTATCAAAATTGCTTTCGTGTATGAAATATTAATTTTGTATAATTCATTAAAATAATTCAAAATTATTATTGAAGATGATAACATACAGATTATCCTTATTGTATCAGCCTGCCAGGAAAAATACATAATTAGAGGATATATTAGAAAATATGTATATTTCAACAAGAGAAAACTAATAATGGTAATCAAGATTATTCTTTTCATTTTTGGTTAAGTTTAGTTATAATGCGAATATATTATTATTTATCTATTTCATACATTTTTCTAATTTTCTGATTAAACAAAAACTCTTTTCATTCTAAAAAAGAGTTAAAATGAACTGCTGGCAATAGTTTTTCCATATAAAAAAATACATTTGTCAAAACGAAAACAAAGTGATCCTTTTATCACTTATCAGCAACCGGAAAATATAGTTGTATGGATAATGAAAAATTTATTTTCTGTCTGGAAGGCGTTCCTGATGTAGATACACACGTAGTGACTCAAGTAGTTAAGAATCTGGAAGAAATAGCCATAGATCAGGGAATTTCGAGTATTTATAAAACCTGCGATACTATTGAAGGTTTAGAAGAAAGTTTGAATGTATTGCTTTATGAAGATCATAACTTTAAAGATTATGAAATTATTTATCTGGTCATGCCGGGCGAACCAAATAATATTTGCCTTCATGATTATTACTATAGCCTGGAAGAAATAGCCGAACTTTTTGAAGGAAAAATGAAAGGAAAAATTATTCATTTTGCCAATAAAAAAATACTTGACCTTAATGAAGATGAGGCGCAATATTTTCTGGATATCACCGGTGCACGCGCTATTTCAGGTTACGGCTCAACTTATAATAAAATCGCAAGCAGCAGCACGATTGATAAAGCTTTTTTTAGTTTATATCAGGACAACGATGATCTTATTGAAGTCGTAGAAGAATTGTACCAAAAACACCATGCTTTGTGTCAGCTTCTTGATTTTAGACTGTATTATTTTAAACAATGAGAAACAAAACTGCTGAAAAAGTAAAAACATACGAATCAAAAGGATTTCGGGAACGATTTCTTGGTGAAGACAATCCGATGCATTTACTTTTTAAATCAAATTCGGATCATTTTTTTTGCCTGAAAATGGAAGAGATAATGCAATTGAGATATCCAGTACCTCCGTCTAAACACAGTTGTCATACCTTGTTATTTATTACTTCGGGCGAGCATATAATGAACATTGGTTACGAAGAATACCGAACAGTTTCTCATGAAATTATTATGGTTCCTGCAGGTCAGGTTTTTTCAATAGAAAATGTAAACATCCCACATACCGGCTATGTTTGCCAGTTTCATCCTGACATTTTAATTGGAAAATATGGCAATCGCGAAATGATCAATGATTTTGATTTTTTGAAAATATCAGGAAACCCGAAAATTAGTTTAGCAGAAGAAGATGTACAATCTATTACCACAATTTTAAGTCGGTTGCAGCAGGAATATTTAGGAACTCAAACTGTAAATTTAAATATTGTACAGGCCTATTTAATTGCATTGTTTTATGAAATGAACAAGAATAGTGTACAAACTCTTAAGAGTATTTCTGCTGCCGAAATTCTTTCATCCAAGTTCAAAGAGTTAATTCACAATAATATCAAAACACACCATCAGGTTAATTATTATGCTTCATTATTAAATGTTACGCCTAATCATTTAAATAAATCTATAAAAACTGTAACAGGCAAATCTGCCGCTAAATGGATTGATGAAACCATTTTACTTGAAGCTAAATATTTACTCTTTCAAACTACTTTTTCGATAAGTGAAATTGCACTGCAGGTTGGACATGAAGATCATTCTTATTTTAGCCGATTCTTTAAAAAACACGAAGGAATAAGTCCTGTACAATATCGAAAATTGATTGATAAGTCCTAATTATTGATTACGAAATCCTAGTAAAGTTACCTTTGATTTATTGAAATTTGCCTTGTAAAAAAGAGCAAATTATGATTTATGTTTTTAAAACAACTGTTGATTCAAAATCAAAACTAGAATCAGCAACTGCAATACTTCACAAATTATTACCCTATGCATTATGGAATTTTGATCTGGAAGATTGTGATAATATTTTAAGAATTGACAGCGAGGCAGAAATATCCGAATCCATTCTTAAAAACGATATTTTTGATTGTATCGAATTAGAATAAAACCGTACATAACTCTTCTCCCCTAATTTTAATTTATTTCTATGGAAACTGCATTGCATCAAAACAAAACATTCGACACAATTGATTATTCTGATCAAAAATTATCCGACAACGAATTTATAAACTGTGAATTCATCAATTGCAACTTCTCTAAAGGTGATTTCAGTTATATTGATTTTTTAGATTGTACTTTTAAAAACTGCAATCTTTCATTGGCAATTCTTAAAAATACGGGGTTAAAAAATATCAAATTTATTGGCTGTAAATTAATGGGTTTGGACTTTAGTTCGAGTAACAGCTTTTTGTTTTCAATGAATTTTGAAGATTGCATGCTTGATTATTCGACTTTCATTTATAAAAAATTAAAGAAAACCCAGTTTATTGATTGCTCTTTGAAAGATGTTGATTTCTCGAATACAGATTTGTCTCTGGCTATTTTTAAAAACTGCGATCTTTCTAATGCCACTTTCGTGGAATGTATCTTGGAAAAAGCTGATTTTCGATCTTCAAGAAATTATGCTTTTGATCCATCTGAAAACAAAATCAAAGGAACCAAAGTTTCTCATACAGCGCTGGCAGGATTATTAGAGAAATTTGATTTGGATATTGAGTAGCTCAGTCTCAGTTTTTCAGTTTTCACTCTCATAATCTTTTGTCAAAGTTTTGAAACTTGACAAAGCTAGAAATACAAAAGGGATGTAGTACAAAACTACATCCCTTTTAAACTAACTCTATAAAAAAATCTTATTTAATCCAACGTGGATCTCCAATTGCATTATCTTTTAAAGTTTGATTACCAATTGTAAAATCACCTGCTGCAGCATTTGTAAACTGTGGGTTTAATGTTGTAGCAGCAGCATCAGGTCTGTTATTATTACCTATAAGCTGTAAATTAGCTGAATTATAATTATTATTATTTGAAAAACCAGGAGCGTTTGTTATCGTTGAATTTGTGTAAACTGCTAATCCAACTGAAAACAATGTATTAGTCACTGTTAATACATTTGATGCAAAACGTACATATAAAATTCTACTTGCAAGTGGTAATGTAGGAGCATATATAGTACATGCATCAATTGACACATTACTTGTTAAACCTGTTCCCGAGAAACCAGCAGCAGCATCTAAACGTATAAAGTCGCGTGATGAACAAGTATCAAATGTACTTTTTGTTAAAGTAATGTTTGCAACATGCGTAGTTCTAAAATCAATAAAATCAGCTCCTGAAGCATTATTTACATTTTTAATAATACTATTGTCTACAGTAAATGATTTCAATCTGGCTGCTGCATTTCCGTACATCAGTTGAGAAGGAAAATCATGAACATAACAAGCGCTTATTAATACATCTCCTAAAGGCACTGCTTGTGCTGAGCTAATTGCTATTGCGCCGCCAGTTAAAGTTTTTCCATTCAAATCCAGATCAATCAGAGACAAACTCACTGTTTCACCAGTATTAGCAGGATTATTAGCCAGAGTGAATTTCACAGTCAGTTTTGGTTTATTCTCTGGTCTTACACCTCTAAAGATAAGTGTTTTGTTTACAATCACCTCACCCGTTGTCTGATAAACACCTGGCATAAGTAATAATCTCGATCCTGATGGTGCCTGAGCTACCTTAGCTATTAAATCGTCTTGCGGATTTATTACAATGCCTTTTGTAAGATCAATACCGCTGGTAAATGTTAGTGTTCCTCTTGTTTTAGTTCCATTCTTTAAAGTAGCAGTATAATTTGTTTCTGGAGTTAAACCGGTAACAATTGCTACTCCCGCTGTTTTTTCTTCCGCTGTTATAGTGTGAGTTATATCACCCGGCTGGAATGAAATTTGAGTCACATTACTGTTAGGTGTCCATCGCAAAATAACAGAACCAGCTTCGATTTCTTCTGCCTTAATTGGCAAGAAAATTTGTTCCGATAATGTTGTAGCTGTGGTAACGGACCAATTAGAATCTGCAATACCGGTAGCACTTACCGCTTTTACTCTTATCGAATAAGTAGTTTCTCCCTCTAAGGCAACCTGTACGGGTAATTCTTTTGAAGTAACGTTTATTGTTTTATAAATCGTTTTAAACTCAGGATCATCTGCACTAAATTCTACTACATAATGATCTGCATTTTCATCTTCTTTAGCTGTCCAGTTTAATTCAACTGAAGTACTATTTCTAATTATGGCTTTAAGGCCAATCGGAGAATATTCTCTTGTATTTCCTATACCATCTAATAACTCTTCGTTATAACTTTCACAACCTGAAACTCCAATTGCAAGAAATAATACGGTTATTAATCCTATAAATATATATTTTGTTTTCATCATAATAACTTATAATTTATTATTAATTTCTAAAGATTTAATAACCGTAATCATTTTTTAACTGACCATTACTTCCGTCAATAAACACCTGCCATATTGGCCAGAATTGTCTGTTATCAGGGTTAACTCCCGGTTTATAAAGCGATGCAATTTTAGCATCTGCAGCTGTACCGGTCCATGTCCAGGCAAGAGATGTATACGTTACTCCCGGATTTGTTGTTTCTCCTCTGTTTAATCCGTAGATGTCTAAACTTACATTATCTGCTTTATACTTGTAGTACAAAGTTGAAGGTACGTCAGCATATTGACCTGCACGGGCAGCTAAATCTGTCATTTTTTGTTTTGCCTCATCTAATTTTACTTTTAACAAATTCCAACGAATTAAATTTTGTTTACGCTCCATTTCTCCGGTAAACTCATATTTATTCTCTTCAACAATAGCATTAAACATAGCTTCTTTACTACTTAGAGCGTTTACATAGTTCTCTACTTTTTCAGTCTGAACTGCTGCAGGAAATGATCTTCTTCTAATTTCTTTTAAATAAGGCATTGCTGCACCAGCTCCTTCTAATTCGTTTGCTGTTTCAGCAGCAATAAGTAGAACCTCAGCATAACGCATGTACATTTTATTCACTCCATCATCATTATCTGAAGTAACTCTGCGTGTCATCCATTCATAACGGTATTTACCAAAGTACCACGTATCTATTGAACCTAACTCTTGCTTAGCAACAGGAAATGGAGATGCCGCTACAGCAGTACCCCATTTGTAAGGTACACAAGTAACATCTCTACGCAAATCTGTCTGGTCATAATCGTAAAAAACAAATGGCAATGGACCCGCTACACCTCCACGATTAGCTCCATTAGCCTGAAACTGATCGCTAATAGAAGTATGTTTTACTGCAAACGTAAATAACATACGGCCACGACCATCAGCAAAAGGAAGTTCCCAAAGAGATTCTCCACCAGCAGTAGTAATTTCCTGATTGTATTTTCTCCACAGCCCTTCAAAAGTAGATTCCAAATGAGCAGAACCACTTTGAATAACTTCACGACATTCTTTTAATGCCAATGCATACATAGTAGCTACCGAAAGTTCAGGATCATTACTTCTTCTTACTGCATCAGGATATTGTTGATAGCCACTTGCTGCCAAAGCCAAACGCGCTCTGAATGCTTTTACAAAAGCCTTATTGATATGTTCTACTGTACTTGTAAAATTAGTTTCGTTAGGCCATGCTACCAATGTTGATGCTTCTCCTAAATCTGCTATTAACTGTTTGTAAATAACATCTCTGCTTGATTTAGGCAAATATAAAGTTGCAGTAGTAATAGGTTCAAAACGGGCCGGAACATCTCCCCATGCTTTAACTAAATCAGCATAGTAAATAGCTCTTAACGTCAAAGCTTCGCCTAAAAGCTGTCCCATTTCTGTTCCCGGTAAAGGATTTCCATATTGACGTATACCCTTAATACAAACATTAGCACGTTCAATACCCGCGTACATCATTGCATAAGCATTGGTAGTAGTGTTCATCTCCGTATTTCCCGGTCTTGCATCATAAACACACAAATCTGCTTTATCTCCTGCTGTTTGAGAAGCATTATACCACTCTGCATCTGTATTTAATCCATAATAAGGTAAAAATCTTCCTCTGTAAGAATTCGTCTCAGCAAACGGTACTTTAATTCCATCAACTGCTCCTTTTGCAAGTTCTGCTGCAGAAAAAATCAAAGATGGCTCTAATGTTGATGGTGCTGATGTGTCTAAATAGTCGTCTTCGAATTGCTGGCAAGAATTAAATAAACTTGAAATTATCAATCCTGCTATTATTATTTTATGTTTCATTTTGTGATAATTTAAAATTAGAAATTAAGATTCATCCCAAAAACCATTTGTCTGCTTCTTGGATAAGGACTTGAATCAACCCCTGGTGTCAGTGGATTTTTTCTTCTCGTTGAAACTTCCGGATCAGAACCCGTGTAGTTAGTCCAAACAAAAACATTGCTTGCTGTCAGATAGAATCTCAATTTAGAAACTCCAAGTTTTGATGTAAACATTTCAGGGGCTGTGTACCCTAATGTTAAAGTATTCAATCTTAAAAATGATGCATCTTCGACTGCCCAATCTGTAAATATTGCAGTTCTCATATAAGGAGACCACATCGTTGTATTGGCGTTAAGGGCAGCTAATGCAGTAGGTTCTGTTACTAACTGACCTGAAACGGGATCCAGATTTGTCCATCTCTTTCCGTCTGCCATAGTAGAATTTAAATTTTTATATTCCCCTGATGCAGTAGCTGTCGAGAATTCAATTTTATCAGCATTATATACATCATTACCAATACTCCAGTTAAAAGCTGCCATTAAATCAAATCCATAAGCATTTCCATTGATAACGAAACCACCCGAACTTTTAGGATTAACATTTCCAATAATTGTTTTATCTTTTAGATCTACTACACCATCTCCATTAACATCCTTCAATTTCATATCTCCAGGTTTAAGAGAACTTCCGTCCCCCACTAAAGTAGTAGCAGTAGGAGTGACTCCTGTTTTTAAAACATATTTTCCTCCTACATAATCAAAGTCCGCTACTTCATATCTTCCGTCATTTTTATAACCATACATAGTTCCTAGCGAAGAACCAACTTCTATCAGATAATCATCTCCAATTTGTGAAGAGGCCCAACCTGTAGCCGCTCCAAAATTATTCATAACCCCTAAGGAGTTAATACGGTTTTTGTTGACTCCCATATTGAATGAAAAATTCAATCCGTATTTGGCTTTTTCGATAGCCACAACATTTATAGTAGCTTCAAAACCTGTATTTTGTGTTTCTCCCATGTTACGGTATTGAAAATCATATCCTGAACCCGGAACCGGAAAATTAATTAACAAATCACTCGTAATATTTTTATATACATCAAAATTACCACTTAAGCGATTTTTGAAAAATCCGAAATCCAAACCAAAATTTTGAGTTACTGTTGTTTCCCATTTCAAATCAGGATTAGGCATTGTTTTAGAAGGCGCCCAAACACTAGTTACCCCATTGATCCATGTTGTTGGTGTAGACTGAAAAATTTGAATTTGCTGCCCAACAGGTATATTGTTATTTCCTGCTTCACCATAACTGGCTCTTACTTTTAGAAGATCTAGCCAGCTGGTTCCTTTCAGGAAACTCTCTTCAGAAATTTTCCATCCTGCTGCAAAAGCCGGGAAATATCCCCAACGATTATCTTCTGAAAATTTACTTGAACCATCTGCACGAAATGTAGCTGATAATATGTAACGATTTTTGTAGTCATAATTTGCACGTCCAAAAAATGACAATAATTTATCATCAGGACTATAATTATTATCTACTGATGCTGGTGTTCCCTGCGTTGTTAATGTTTTTGCCTGATCAAAATCAAAAAAGTTAGGATATCCATGGATCGTATTCGTTAATGTATTTGAAGTATATGTGATGCTTTCTTGTCCAAGAAGAGCTGTCAAATGATGGTTTTCACCCATTATTTTTTTGAAATCATAATTTAATGTATTAGCATTTCTAAAACGTTTATCCTTACCATCTGACATAATCATTGCCGGTTTACCCTGTAATGTGCTCATTGGAGCATTCGCTACATAATAAGTGCTGCGACCGTAAAAACGATAATCTAAAGTGCTAAAATTGTCCAGACCTAAATCTACTTTCAATTTTAAATTATCTACAATCTCCCATCCAAAAGTTCCTAACATGTTGAAATTCTTACGAAATTGCTGGCGGTTATTATCAGAAATAGAGGTAAAAGGATTTATCAATACATCTGTGCCATCTCCAGAAACATCTCCAGAAGTCAAACCTGATACTGGAATCGGGGCATAACCAACAATCGTACGCATACGCGAATCTGATGAAGATTTTTCATTTTGTTCATTTACACCTCCCCCATCAATTTCAGTATCTGAATAACGCACCGTAAAACCAACATCAATCTTATCACTTATTTTACTATTTAAAGCCAGAGAAAGGTTATTTCTTTTATAATTCGAACCTATCATGATTGCCTTTTCATCATAATGAGCATAATTAAAATTATAATTAATCTTATCACTTCCGCCTCTAATTCCTAAATCGCGACTTTGCACTTCTCCTCTGCGTCCGAAAATTTGCTTTTGCCAATTGTCTCCCTTCAAACCTTTGTACATATCCTGATCTTGCCAATTTCCAAAATACTGCGTATAAGAAGTTGGATCAGAAGCTACTTTTGTTCCTGTTTGTGATAATAAAGCATATTCGTATTGCCACTTCGTATAATCTTCAGGCGACAAAACATCAATTTGATTTGCCATCGTTTTCATACCATAAAACATATTAAAGTTTACAGCTACTTTACCGTCTTTTCCACGTTTTGTTGTAATAAGAATTACCCCATTTGCTCCACGTGATCCGTATATTGCAGTTGAAGCAGCATCTTTTAAAACAGTCATCGAATCAATATCAGATGAAGAAATATCATTCATACTATTAATTGGAAATCCATCCACAATAATTAACGGTGAAGCGTCCTGAGTAAGAGATCCGCCTCCACGAACTCTAATTCTAATATCTGCATCCGGAGAACCTTCTGATGAAGTTACCTGCACACCTGCAATTCGGCCTGTTAAAGCTTCAGCAACATTTGCAACCGGTACTTTTTTCAAATCGTTACCCGAAATAGTAGAGACTGCACCGGTCAAATCAGATTTCTTTGATGTTCCGTATCCAATTACTACTACTTCATTTAAGCTGTTTGAATCTTCAGTCATTGAAATATCTAGTTTTGTTTTTCCATCAACCGATACTTCTTTGGTTTTAAAACCTATGAAGGAAAAACTCAATACTGCTTTTGGGTTGCTAAGTTTGATCTTATAGCGGCCGTCAAAATCAGTTGAGGCAGCATTCTTCGTGCCTTTTTCTAATATATTAACACCAGGAAGTCCCAAACCTGCGTCATCTTTTACAGTACCTTCAAGCGTAACATTCTGCGCACTTATTTGATTGCTCATAAATAAGCCTAATAAGAAAACAAGTGCTAAACAGCATTTTGTTTTTTTATTAAATAAATCTTTAAAATTCATGGTTTTGTGTTTAAGTTATTAATTAGTCTAGTTTTTAGTGGTTTTTTGTTTTTTCTATATTTTATAAAATTTTTTTGGAAGCTTTAGCAATTACAACTACAACGATTTTTCTATTCAGGAAAAAGAATCTTTTTTACATTGAAAAACAACATGTAATCGATTACACAAACATAGATATTTTTTTTAGATAAAAAATTAAAATTCATAAAAATTTCCCAAAAAAAATTACATATCAAAAAATAAAGTTATTTTTTATATGACATATGTAATTTATGTCTATTATAAATATTAAATATATTTTTATTAATAACCTGTTTGATGTCTTTTTAATGAAAAAACAATCGATTACATGAAGAAATATTATAAAATTATCAGGTGTAAAAATCACACTTAAAATAATTTCAAAGGAAGTTATTCGTCCTAAAAATTAACAAATAAAATAATACGTAACTCAGTTCAACACTCAGTTCTCAGAAATAAAAAAATCATCAACAAACGTTAAAAAAATTAACTTAAAAGTTACAAAAAAACCCTTGAACAATAAATGCCCAAGGGTTCTATTTAGAATATGTATTTTATTTAAGCGCTTTGCAACTGCACCGAAGTTTTTCGGCGTTGTATTAAAATAACAGTAATAATCATGCCAATAACAGCCATTGCAACACCAATAAGATTTGGAGATGCATAACTATACCCGGCCACAAGAGGCAATCCGCCAAGAAAAGCTCCTAGTGCATTTCCTATATTAAAACTTCCCTGCAGTGAAGCCGAAGCAATCATTTCAGCATCTTTCGCTGTTCTAATCATTAACATTTGAATTGGCGCAATAACCGAAAAAGAAATAGCGCCCGTTAAAAATGTTAGAAACAAAGAAACATATTGATTAAAAGAGAAGAAGTAAACTAAAACTAAATCAACAGACATTACAAACAATAAAGCCAATGTTGTGGGAGCGGGAGAAAATTTATCGGCCAGTTTACCGCCAGCAAAGTTTCCTACCACCATTCCAAATCCTGCTAAAATCAAAATATAAGAAACATCTTCTGGTGAAAACTTAGAAACATTTATTAGTAAAGGTGCGATATAACTAATCCAGGCAAACAAACCTCCAAAACCAATTGCGGTGATTCCGATAATTAGCCATGCATCTATTTGCTTGAAAAACTTCAATTGTGTTTTCATATTCACAGTATTACCTTTCTCTAAGTTTGGCATCCACAAATAAATAAACAAAAAGGTGAGTAAACCTACAACAGCAATTAATACAAAAGTATAACGCCAAATAAAATGATGCCCTATATAAGTACCAATAGGAACACCAATTAAGTTAGCCAATGTTAAACCAGAAAACATAATCGCAATTGCCTGAGCTTCTTTTCCTTTATCTGCCAAACGGCTTGCAACTACCGCTCCTACTCCAAAAAAGGCACCATGTGGCAATCCGGAAAGAAATCGTGAAGCAAACAAAAAATTATAAGTTGGCGCAATAATAGAAAGCGCATTAAATACTGTTAGCATTAAAGCTAAAATTAAAAGCATTTTTTTTGGAGCAAAATTTCGTCCAAGGATTACCAATAATGGCGCACCAATAACAACACCTAAAGCGTAAGATGAAATTAAATATCCTGCAACGGGAATCGAGACTTTCATATCTGAGGCGATATCAGGCAATAAACCCATCATCACAAATTCGGTTATACCTATAGTTAAGCCTCCCAATGAGAGTGCAATAAGACTTTTTTTCATTTGTTTTTACAAGAAAGGAATAGATTTTCTATGGAGCAAATTTAACACTATACAGATTAAAATAAGTTGTACATTTGCGATATAAACTTGTAAATTTAAGTTATGCCGATCTTAAATCAATTTAAAACCCTGGTTATCGATGAATTTGAAGATGAGAAATTTCACCTTCCGCCACACACGCATACTTATTATGAAATTATTTATATAAAAAAAGGAAGTGGAATTCATCATCTGAACAACAACCTATTACCATATAAATCTGGAGATCTATTTGTGATTTCGCCGGAAGATGAGCATTATTTTGATATCAAAAAAAGCACTCGTTTCTTTTATATTAAGTTTACAGATAATTATTTCAATTCAAAACAGAACCTTACTTGCGACGAATTCTTAATTCATACTCCTGAAAGTTTCATGCGCGATAAAACACTAAAAGAAACGGTCCTTAAATTAGATGATCCCTGCAAAACAATATTAAGAAACACTATCGAAAACATCGCTGCTTATAATTGCAAAACCGATGTTTCGACCTCACCTATTGTGTTTTACCAGATTCTTTCGATTTTTGGATTAATCAAAGAAACCATGCGCGGTTTGAATCTTGTTATTAAAGGGAATTCTATTGATAACGAGCAAATCACTTCCTATATTCATCAAAACATTTATCAGCCAAAACTGGTTCAGATAAAAGTAATTGCAAGTCATTTTAATATTGCCGAAACTTATTTTAGCGCTTATTTCAAAAGAACATTTTCTATTAGTTATCGTGATTATATCCATAATCTACGAACAACTTTAATCGAGAAACGAATTCACAACAATCAATTGCCAATTAAACAAATTGCGTATGAATTTGGTTTCACCGATGAAAGCCATCTGTCGAATTATTTTAAAAAACGAAAAAACATGAAACCTACAGATTTCAAGAAAACATAAAATTGGAAATCTTAAATAAATAGCCGCTCTTAAAAAAAATGGCTAAATTTGTAATTCTAAAAGCATTTTCATTGACAAAAAAAATCCACATATTATTTCTTATGCTAACGCTTGGCTTCTTTTTGATGTCAAATATGGGTTATGCTTGTGGAAAAAATCCTGAAACAACTTCTTGTGAAAAGAAAGAAATTTCAAAAAAAGAAACTGCTGATTCTTGTCAAAAAGATTGTTGCAAAAAAAATCATGATTCAAAAAAGGACCAACACGGCTGTAGCGGAAAATGTGATCATTCTGGCTGTACTGCATCCGGATTGCAATTTAGTCTGATTGCTATAAATGAATTTGAATTCAATAATAATCTATTTAATTTTTCTTTTAAAAAGACAATTCCTTATTATAAAAACAGTAGTCTATCTGACGGCTTTACTTTTATTTGGCAACCGCCAAAAATAGGATAATTGTATTTGTGACAGCCATAATTGGGGCTTTGCCACAAAGTCGCTAAGGCACTAAGAATATTAAACCTTATGTTTCTGCGGCTGAGCGAGACAATCTTTCAAAAAAATATTTATGAACTTAGAGAAGATTTATATTCTCTACTAAAATTACATAAAATGAAAAAATCAATTTCAACTATAATCGCAATAATTGCATTAGTATTGAATGCAAATAGCATTCAGGCAACTACAATTAAAATAGAAACTACTACAGAAGATGTAGATTCAAGTCAGTTACAACCGGTTTACAATGCTTATTTTACAGTAAAAGATGCACTTATAAAAAGTGACAGTAAATTAACTTCGGCGAAAGCTGCAGCTTTATTAACGGCTATTTCTGCGGTAAAAATGGACAAATTAAAAAACGACGAACATACTGCCTGGATGAAAGTGATGAAAAAACTAAGTGCAGATGCTAAAATTATTTCGGCTACGACAGATCTTAAGAAACAACGTGAGACTTTTAAATCGCTTTCAAAAAACACTTACGAACTAATTAAGGTTTCAAAATCTAATGAAGTTGTTTACAAACAATATTGCCCAATGGCCGATGCTGATTGGTTGAGTAAAGAAAAAGCAGTTAAGAATCCGTACTACGGATCTTCGATGCTGACTTGTGGAAACGTGGTTGAAACAATCAAATAAATATGAAGCTTTACATCAAAAATATGGTGTGCGCTCGCTGTAAAATGGTCGTGGAGTCTGAGCTTGAAAAACTCGGACTTCAGACTATTTCTGTTGAATTGGGCGAAGTTGAACTGCAAGATCCTATTACTGAGAGTCAAAAAGAAGTTTTACTTAAAAATCTTCAAGATTTAGGTTTTGATTTAATAGATGATAAAAAAAGTAAAACAGTCGAGAAAATAAAAAATTTGATTGTTGAACTGGTTCATCATAAAAACAGTGAGCTCAAAATTAATCTTTCTGATTATTTGGCAGAAAACCTCAACCAGGATTATAATTCATTGAGCAATCTTTTTTCTGAAATCGAAAACACAACGATCGAAAAATACTTTATCAGTCAGAAAATTGAGAAAGTAAAGGAATTACTTGTTTACAACGAGCTTTCGTTAAGTGAAATCGCCGATATTTTAAACTATAGTAATGTCGCGCATTTAAGCAATCAGTTCAAGAAAATTACGGGTTTTACACCTACACACTTTAAACAATCGAAAGATAAAAAACGGATAGAGATTGAGAATTTGTAATCTAGTTTTTCTAAAGAAGAAAAGTTTATATTATTTTAATCTCGCAAAGTCGCAAAGTTTTTTGTTTTAAGGCAATAATAGGCGCCTAATTCTTCATTTCTGTGAACCGCAAAGAATGCAAAGATCACAAACATAGCCAATGGTTTCAACCATTAGGGCGCATATCGGATAAATTCGTTGCGTTCCAATGGTTGAAACCATTGGCTATATCTTTCAAAGATTCGCAAATTATTTTAGACAAAACTTTGCGTTCTTAACTGTTAAATACCATTCGTAAATCTTACAAATCATTCTCAAAATTATACAACATGAAGTAAACCTCACTTCAGAAATTTGCATTGTAATACTTTAAAAGATAAAACAATGACTCACCAATATATAATTTCAGGAATGTCGTGTGATGGCTGTCGCAAGAAAGTTGAAAAAACTTTAAACGCAGTAGAAGGAATTCAGGCAGAAGTAACTTTAAATCCTCCATTGGCGACTATTACAATGGAAAAACATATTCCGACTGAGAAATTACAAGAAGTTTTAACCGAAGCCGGAAAGTATACCATTGAGATGAATTCTCCTAAAAATGGCTCAGAACCTGCAATTAAATCTTGTTGTTCCGGTCACGGAAAAGAGGAACATAAAATACATCATCATAAAAAAGAAACAACTCACAATCACAATACAACTGGAGTTTTTTATTGTCCGATGCATTGCGAAGGCGATAAAACGTATGACAAACCGGGAGATTGCCCCGTTTGCGGAATGGATTTAGTGCCACAAGTTGCCATAAATGCGACACAATTTACCTGCCCGATGCATCCCGAAATTGTTTCGGACGAACCTGGCGATTGCCCAATTTGCGGAATGGATTTGGTTCCGATGCAGGTTTCTGAAAATGAAGAAAACAAAACCTATACTGATTTATTAAAGAAAATGAAGATTGCAATTTTATTTACGCTTCCAATCTTTATTATTTCAATGTCAGAAATGATACCTGATAATCCTCTTTTTAAAATTATGGCTATTAAAAACTGGAATTGGGTTCAGTTTTTATTTTCAATTCCGGTTTTATTTTATGCCGGATGGATGTTTTTTGTTCGTGCTTATAAATCAATTATTACATGGAATCTAAACATGTTTACGCTAATTGGAATTGGAACAAGTGTTGCATTCTTATTTAGTATTGCCGGAATGTTTTTTCCAGATATTTTTCCTTCTGAATTTAAATCGCATCACGGAACTATTCATCTATATTTTGAAGCCGCAACGGTAATTATCACTTTAGTTTTATTGGGGCAACTATTAGAAGCCAGAGCACATGGGCAAACCAACGGCGCTATAAAAGAATTATTGAAATTAGCACCAACCGAGGCCACTTTGGTCGAAAACGGACATGATAGAGTAATTTCGATTCATAATATTAAAAAAGGAGATTTATTACGCGTAAAACCAGGAGAAAAAATTCCGGTTGACGGAAAAATTACCACTGGCGAAAGCAGTATTGACGAAGCCATGATTACAGGCGAACCTATTCCTGTCGATAAAAAAGTGGGAGATCCTGTAATTGCAGGAACCATAAACGGAACAAAATCGTTTGTAATGATTGCCGAAAAAGTAGGCTCAGAAACTTTGCTTTCGCAGATTATTCAAATGGTAAATGATGCGAGTCGTTCGAGAGCACCAATCCAGAAACTGGCAGATCGAGTGGCTAAATATTTTGTTCCAACTGTTGTTGCTATTTCTATTTTGACTTTTATTTTATGGGCAAAATTCGGTCCTGAACCTTCCTATATATATGGATTAATAAATGCCATTGCGGTTTTAATAATTGCCTGCCCTTGCGCTTTAGGTTTAGCAACTCCAATGTCGGTTATGGTTGGTGTAGGCAAAGGAGCACAATTCGGTATCCTGATAAAAAATGCTGAAGCACTCGAAAACATGAATAAAATTGATGTTCTAATTACCGATAAAACCGGAACCATTACAGAAGGAAAGCCATCTGTAGAAAAAATCTATTCCAGCAATAATAATGAAGATGAATTATTGCAAAGTATTGCTTCACTAAATCAAAACAGCGAGCATCCTTTGGCGCAGGCCGTCGTTAATTTTGCAAAAGCGAAAAATCAAACTTTACTTGAAGTTCCGGATTTTGAAACCGTTGCCGGAAAAGGAGTTATCGGAACTGTAAATAACTCAAAAGTCGCTTTAGGAAACAAAAAACTAATGATTCAGGTTAATGCTTCTATTGCTGAAGATATTGAAAAGAAAATTATTGCAGAGCAAAACTTAGGCAAAACAGTTTCTTATATATCTGTAAATAAAACTGTTGTTGGTTATGTAACAATTACAGATGCCATTAAAGAAAACAGTGTAAAAGCTATTAAAGATTTGATAGATCAGGGCGTTGAAGTTATTATGATGACAGGCGACAATAAAAATACGGCCAAAGCTGTTGCTGAAAATTTACACTTAAGTTCGTTTAAAGCAGATTGCTTGCCCGAAGATAAATTGAAAGAAATTCAGCGTTTGCAAGCCGAAGGTAAAATTGTAGCAATGGCCGGCGACGGAATCAACGATGCTCCGGCTTTGGCACAAGCAAATATTGGAATCGCAATGGGAACCGGAACTGATGTTGCTATTGAAAGTGCCAAAATAACACTCGTAAAGGGAGATTTAAACGGTATTGTAAAAGCTAAAAAGCTAAGTCATTCTGTAATGAAAAACATCAAACAGAATCTATTTTTTGCGTTTATATACAATGTTTTGGGAGTTCCAATAGCTGCAGGGATTTTATATCCGGTATTCGGGATTTTGCTTTCGCCGATGTTGGCTGCTTTAGCCATGAGTTTGAGTTCAGTTTCGGTTATTGTGAATGCTTTACGATTGCGAAATCTAAATCTTTAAAAAAATCAACATGAGACTATATACCTTTTTGATTGTCTTTCTGATTGCTTTTAATACAAAAGCACAAAAAGTAGTTCGTTACGATTTACACGTTCGGGATACAATTGTAAATTTTTCCGGAAAAGAAAAGCGTGCCCTTACCGTAAACGGGCAAATTCCGATGCCAACATTGACTTTTACCGAAGGCGATATCGCAGAGATTTATGTGCATAATGATTTAAAAAACGAAGATACTGCGCTGCATTGGCATGGATTATTTCTTCCTAATAAAGAAGACGGAGTTCCATATTTAACGCAAATGCCCATAAAACCAGGAACAACTCACAAATATACTTTCCCTATTATTCAAAACGGAACCTATTGGTATCACAGTCATTCTGGTTTACAGGAACAAATTGGTTTGTACGGACTTTTTATCATCAACAAAAAGAAAGACGATGCTAGTTTTAGAAAAGGAATTGACGATTTACCAACGATTCCGGTTATCTTAAGTGAATGGACAGACTTGAAACCGGAGAATGTTCAACGAATGCTGCACAATGCAAACGACTGGTTTGCGATAAAAAAAGGAACTACGCAAAGTTATTCTGAAGCGATCCAAAAAGGACAATTTTCTACAAAAATTACCAACGAATGGAAGCGCATGAACGCGATGGACGTGAGTGATGTTTATTATGAGAAGTTTTTAATTAATGGAAAAAATGAAGATCAGCTATCGCAATTTAAAGCAGGCGACAAAGTAAGGTTGCGAATTGCCAACGGAGGCGCCTCCAGTTATTTTTGGCTTACTTATGGCGGCGGAAAAATAACGGTTGTGGCCAGCGACGGAAATGATGTCGAACCTGTAGAAGTTGACAGATTAATCATTGCAGTTTCGGAAACTTATGATATCGTCGTTACAATTCCTGAAGACAATAAATCTTTTGCCTTTTTGGCTACAGCCGAAGACAGAACCGGATCAACTTCTTTGTTTCTGGGAGACGGAACGAAACAGCCTGTTGCTCATCTTCCTAAATTAAAATATTTTGAAGGGATGAAAATGATGAATGATATGATGAAGATGAATGGCGAAATGAATGATATGGATATGAATATGTCTTTAAACAAAATGGACATGAATGCTGTAATGTATCCTGAAATTTCCGGTGAAGACGAATCTGCAAAAACAGAGGCTCATTCTATGCATAATATGGAAGGCATGGAAATGGCAAACGATACTACACAAACTGCCGAGATTACAACTTTGAATTATGGAATGCTGAAATCTCCAACCAAAACAACGCTCCCAAAAGATGCCCCGGTTAAAGAATTACGTTTTGAATTATCCGGAAACATGAACCGATATGTTTGGAGTATGGATAATAAAGTGATTTCTGAAACGGATAAAATATTAATTAAAAAAGGCGAAAACGTTCGGATTGTAATGTATAATAATTCAATGATGCGTCACCCTATGCATTTACACGGACATGATTTTAGAGTTTTAAACGAACATGGTGATTATTCTCCGCTAAAAAATGTAATTGATATTATGCCGATGGAAACGGATACCATAGAATTTCAGGCAAATGCAGATGGTGACTGGTTTTTTCATTGTCATATTTTATATCACATGATGGCAGGAATGGGACGTATTTTTAGTTATGAAAATTCAGCGCCAAATCCATTGATTCATCATCCTGAAATGGCTTATAAAATGCTAAAAATGGACGATAGAATGTTTCATTTCATGGCAGAAAATGATTTTGCTTCAAATGGAAACGACGGTGAAGCCATGTACAGCAACACGCGCTGGAGCATTGGTACTGAATGGCGTTTGGGTTACAGCGACAAACACGGTTATGAAACCGAAACCCATATTGGCCGTTATATCGGAAAAATGCAATGGTTTATGCCTTTTATTGGTTTTGACTGGCGCTATCGAAAAATGGGAATGGACGAACAGGAACAAAATCTTTTCGGACAAAGTAATACAAAAGACAATCGTTCTGTTTTTAGTGCCGGTATGGAATATACTTTACCAATGCTTGTAAAAGCACAAGTAGAGGTTTATACCGACGGAAATGTAAGACTGCAGTTTGAACGCAAAGACATTCCGCTTTCCAGACGTTTGAGAATGAACTTAATGTGGAATACAGATAAAGAATATATGGGAGGTTTGAAATATATTGTAGCCAGAAATTTTGGAATTACAACGCATTATGATAGCGATATGGGAATTGGTTTTGGAGTGAATTTGAATTACTAATTTTTTTATATTAGCTCAAAAATAATATGAATCAACATAAACCTTCTAACCTTTATAGTCTGTTAGATCTTATTCGTGATAAACCAGAATTATATATTGGAAACAAATCATTAACTACTTTATATAATAATATTAATGGCTATAATTTATACTGTTTTGTAAATGCCATTAAAGAAGATCTTATTCCTGATTTGGCAGAATTTCATGATTTTGTTGCTCTTCAATTAAATTATTCTGAATCAACTTCTGGTTATAGAAACATGATTCTGGAAAAGAATAATTTTGACGAAGAAGAATCTTTAAAAGCATTTTATTATTTATTAAATTTATTCAAAAATAGTATTACCATAACTAACAATTATGAAATTAGAAGACTTCAAAAAGAATTTCACCAATCAAATCACAAATGAATTCGCTTTATTCTTTGAAATTAATGATGAACTTGGTTTCGAAAAATACTCTCAGGGTTTTGGTTTATATGAAGATGATAAATCTGGAATTTCAACCTGGTCTGAAGATCCTGCTTTTTTAGACAAACTAATGCCTTTTGCACAGGCAAACGGATCTGGTTCGATGTATGTTTTATGGAATAACGACTCAAACAAATCTTTAAACGAACTGCCAATAGTTGTTTTTGGTGATGAAGGCGGTTATCATATTGTAGCAAAAAACATCTTTGAATTTATGCAGTTGCTTACTTTTGATAACGAGATTTCTGTAGATCACGAAGAAGCTTATTTCTATAAAGATGAAGACGATTATGAAGAAAGCGAAAATCTCCCTGAATATAAAGTATGGCTGAAAGAAAATTTCAATCTCGATCCGATAGAAGAAACAGAAGCAATTTTGGCAGAAGCACAAGAAACATATAAAGCTGAATTTGACGAGTGGGTTTCTCAATTCTACTCAGAAAATTAAATTATATTAGAACAAAACAATTAAAAACAATAAAATGAAAAAAGCATTTACCCTTTTAGCAATAGCTTTATTTACAATTAGTGCGCAGGCACAAGAAACAAAACCGGCTCCTAAAAAAGAAACAGCAAAAAAAGAATCATGCTGCAAAAAAACAGCAAAAGATAAAAAAGCGTGCTGCGCAAAAAAATAATCGAAATTCTATTTCAACAAAAAAGACCTCAATTGAGGTCTTTTTTTATGTTTTAGTTTGCCACGAATTATTTTTTTTTTAGAGCTTTAAGCATTTTTGGAATTAGTGAAAATTCGTGAAATTCGTGGCTAAAAAAACTATTTTACTCGAATACTCCATTCAAAATCCATTTCAGAAACCTGAACTCCTTTTTCATCTGTTCCTATAGATTTCATCCAAAAGGTTTGCCCTTCGCCTGTTTCAATAGTTTTTTTAATTGCATCGGCAATTAAATGTCCGTCGTTGCAAACAAAAGTTATTCTTCCAGTTGCTTTTTTGGTAAAGTTCCCTTTATTATTAGCTACTAACATTGAGATTTTTCTTCCGCTTTTCTGAATTTGTGAAATCACCAAAGCTCCGGTTGTTAACTCGGCCGCCATAGCCTGTACAGCAAAATACATTGAATTAAACGGATTCTGATTGATCCATCTGTGTTTTACGCTTACTATACAGGTTTTATCATCTATAGCTTTAACACGTACACCGCAAATATACGCCGACGGTAATTTGAAAAATACAAATTTGTTGAGTTTAGAAACTGAAATTGCCATGATTTATTTTTTTATGTAAAAATACAAAAAAACTATGCACGCACAATAAATGGTTAAAACTTTACCAAGATGCCAATTAAATCAAGTGTTAACACTGATTTTCAGCATCTTTTTGTGTTAAATAAAATATCAACTTTGTTAATATTTTGTTAATATTTGGTACTATGCAAAACAAGATACTGTCTTTTAGCCATATATTTGTATAAGAAATTACTATATGCTTTTAATCATGGAAACAACAACACCACTCATCATGGAAACAACATCAGAAAAGAACACTGCAACGTTCACACATTTAAGTACATTAAGTCAGTATATCATTCCTTTTGGAAACTATATTTTTCCAATATTAATCTGGACGAGTTACAAAGACAAATCAGAATTTGTAAATCACCACGGAAAACAGGCTTTGAATTTTCAGTTAAGTTTATTGCTTTACACTTTGATCTTAGCTTTAATTGCTATTCCGATTTTCATCATTGTATTTCTTCAAAACCTTCCTATGGAAGCTGTTTTTAACGATGAAGATTTTGTTATCAGAAATTTCAATTTTGAAGGTAACATCGGGTTATTAACAATTGGTGCAACAGCTGTAGTACTTTTTGGATTGTTAAAAGTTGTGGAATTCTTTTTAGTGATTTATGCTTCAATAAAAACTTCAAACGGAGAATATTACAAATATCCGCTAACGATTCCTTTTATAAAGTAAAAACTAAAAAAGTTAAAGGTTAAAAGTTATAAGTTATACGAAATAATTCTAACAGAATAAATTCGAAATCAATCATCAATCAAAATCATCAATCAAAATCATCAATCAAAAAACGAATTGTTCAATCTAAAAAAAACAAAATGAAATTATGAACATTGAAAACACAAAAGCACAGATGCGCAAAGGTGTTCTTGAATTTTGCATCTTATCTGTTTTAAAAGAAAAAGACGCATACACATCAGAAATATTAGACACTTTAAAAAACGCAAAATTATTAGTGGTTGAAGGAACGGTTTATCCGCTTTTAACCAGACTGAAAAACGACGGTTTACTAAATTATCGCTGGGAAGAATCGACTTCCGGACCGCCAAGAAAATACTATGGATTAACCGAAATAGGACAAACTTTTTTAAACGAACTTAATGGTACCTGGACAGAATTGTCTGACGCCGTAAAACTAATCACCAATCAAAATCAATAAGTCATGAACAAAACAGTAAATATTAACTTAGGAGGCATGTTTTTTCACATCGATGAAGATGCATACTTAAAATTAACGCGCTATTTTGACGCCATAAAACGATCATTAAACAACTCATCTGGTCAGGATGAAATTATTAAAGATATCGAAATGCGTGTTTCTGAACTATTAACAGAAAAACAAAAAAGCGACAAACATGTTGTGGGACTGAAAGATGTTGAAGAAGTGATTGTAGTAATGGGACAACCTGAAGATTACATCATTGAGGATGACGAAAAACCAAATCAGTCTTTTAATGATTATGCAAACAGAAAAACCAAAAAATTATATCGTGATAAAGAAAAAGGTATGATTGGCGGTGTTGCCACAGGTTTAGGACATTATTTTGGAATTGATGCCGTTTGGATCAAAATCATCTTCTTAATATTTGTTTTTGCAGGTTTTGGAACTGGAATCTTAGCTTATTTTGTTCTTTGGATCGTAACGCCGGAAGCTGTTACAACTTCTGAAAAATTAGAAATGACCGGCGAACCGGTAACCATTTCAAACATTGAGAAAAAGGTTCGTGAAGAAATTGAATCGTTATCTCATAAATTTAAAAGTGCAGATTATGATAAAATGGGAAACCAGGTAAAGTCGGGAGCTGAGAGAATAAGTAGTTCATTTGGAGACTTTATCATGACAATTTTTAAAATTTTCGCTAAATTTTTAGGAGTAGTTTTAATCATGTCAGGGATTAGCGTTTTAATCATGTTACTGATTGGGGTTTTTACTTTAGGAACAAATGTGTTTGTAGATTTCCCATGGCAAAACTTTGTTGATGCAGGAAACTTTACAGATTATCCTATCTGGTCATTTGGTTTATTGATGTTCTTTGCAGTTGGAATTCCGTTTTTCTTCCTTACGCTATTAGGTTTCAAATTGTTATCTCCAGATTTAAAATCAATTGGAAATATCACAAAATATACCTTGTTAGCAATCTGGATTATTGCAGTAGCAATTGCAATAAGCATTGGAATTAAACAAGCCACTGAAATTTCATATGACAATAAAACTATCGAGAAAAAAGAAATCGGTATTAGTCCAAACGATACACTTTATGTAAAGTTTAGATATAATGATTACTATGCTAAAGACTTAGATCACCACAGAGATTTTCAATTTGTACAGGATTCTGCCAACAATCAATTGATTTATTCTACAGATGTTCGTTTGCATGTTTTACGTACTGATCAGTCTAATGCATACTTGCAAATAGAAAAAAGCGCAAGAGGAAATTCATTTACAAATGCTAAAAAAAGAGCAGAAAAAATAAATTATAAGGTTGAAATTAACGGAAATCGTTTAATTTTGGATAATTATTTTCTTACGGATATAAAAAACAAATTTAGAGGACAAGAAGTTGATATTTATCTATACCTACCAGAAGGACAGTTATTTAAGCCAGATTCTTCTGTACAGGATTACGACGATTCTGAAGATGATTTTTTCAACTTACACTTTAGTGGAAATTATAGCTACAAAGTAGAAGGTTCTAAAATTAAATGTTTTGATTGCCCGCCAAGTGAAGATGATTATGACGATGTTAGCATTGAAGAAAATCAAAATGACAATGATACAATAAATGAAGTTTCGGTTAAGATTAACGGTAAAGAAGTTTTAAACGGAAAAAAAACTAAAGGAAAACTAACCACTGATAAAAACGGAGTAATAATCAAAATTAACTAAGCCATGATCAAAATAATCATTCATATTACGAAATTCATTATTGCCACAATCACCGCATTATTATTTGCCTCTTGTAATTTTAACATGAATACTGTTGAAGGCAGCGGAAATGTGACTACTGAAAAAAGAATTGTTGAGGGAGATTTTAAAAACATATCTGTAAGCAATGCTATTGATGTTGTAATCGAACAATCTGACGCAACCGAAATTACTGTCGAAGCTGATGATAATTTGCAGAAAGAAATTATAACTAAAGTAGAAAACGGAACTTTAATAATTAAATGCAAATACAGCTCTTTTCGCAACATTACAATGAAAAAAGTTACTGTAAAAGTACCTTCTCTTGAAAAAATAGAAGCTTCGAGTGCTTCAACTGTACAAAGTAAAAATGTTTTTCAGGGAGAAAATATGGATCTTGAATCATCAAGTGCAGCAACTATGGATCTTAACATTGAATCTGATAATATTTCGGCTACATCAAGCAGTGGAAGTTCTATTAACGTTCAGGGAAAAGCTTTAAAAGTTCAAACAAAAGCTTCGAGCGGTGCAACTGTTGATGCCGGAAAATTATTGGCAAACGAAGTAAACGCAGATGTTTCAAGCGGAGGAAGTATAAATGTGCATCCAATTGTAAGCCTTAAAGCAGAAGCAAGCAGCGGAGGCCATATTAATTACGACATAGCTCCTAAAACAATCGAGAAAAAATCAAGTTCAGGAGGAAGCATCAGCCAGGGATAAATATTTATCTGTTAAATATAAAAGAAATCATTCATCAAAAGTGGATGATTTTTTTATATTTGCCAAAATCAAATCTAGAATTAATGAAAAAAAGTACAGCCTTACTCCTATTATTATTAGTTACGACCTTAACTTTTGCACAAAAAAGAGAGAAACTAAAAGGATCTAAAATCGTAACCACTTCTATTAAAGAAGTAGGAGAATTTGATGGAATCGAAGCCGATGACAATTTGGAAGTTTATCTGGAACGTGGAGAGAAAAACGAAATCAAAATTGAAGCCGATGACAATTTACACGAAATAATCGGAATGGATTTAAGAGACAGAATGCTTCGTTTATACACAACAAAAGAAAGCACCATTTTTAAGAAACTAATTGTTCGCGTTACTTACACAAAATCGCTTAACAAAGTAATTGCAAAAAATGAATCTGTTATTTATGCCATACAAGAACTTCAATTAGACGATATTACATTTAACAGTTATGATTATTCTAAATTATTTCTGAATGCCAATTCTAAAAAATTCACTTTAATTGCTGATGACAAAACAAAAACGGAATTGAATTTAAAATCTGATGATGGAACGTTACAATTAAGTAAAAATGCTTCGATTAAAGCATTGGTAGCTGCCATAAAATTTAAATGTGATTTGTATCAAAAAGCAAATGCTGCAATTGAAGGAATTACCGAAAAAGGAACTATACGTTTAGACAACAATTCTACTTTTACAGGAACAAAATTTACCTTAAAAGAAGCAAATGTTACTACCGAAGGATATTCAACAGGAACTATTCTTGCAGAAACTACTATTTCGATAGCTGCCGGAGACAAATCAGAACTTACATTATTTGGAAATCCAAAAATTGAACTTACACGTTTTTCTGAAGAAGCAAAATTGATTAAGAAGTTAAAATAGTCTGCAGTTTACAGTCGCAGTTTACAGTCTATAAAAAAAGTCTCATTCGCCGCGGCGAATGGGACTTTATTTTTTATTGTTTTCTAATTCACGGTTCCAACAACCTGAAACCTGAAACAAAGAAAACCTGAAACAAAAATTTACTCTTTAGCTGCTAAATATCTTTCAGCATCAAGTGCAGCCATACAACCAGTACCCGCAGCCGTAATTGCCTGACGGTATACATGATCTGCAGCATCACCGGCTACAAAAACACCATCAACATTTGTTCTAGATGTTCCTGGTACATTTATAATATAACCTGTTTCATCAAGAGTAATATAATCTTTAAAAATATCTGTATTGGGTTTATGACCAATTGCAACGAAAAATCCTGTTGCAGGAATTTCAATTACATCGCCTGTTGTTTTATTTAATGCTTTAATGGCGTGAACAACGTTGTTATCACCTAAAACTTCTACCGTATCGTGATTCATTAAAATCTCGATATTTTCAGTTTTGCGAACACGTTCTTCCATAATTTTAGAAGCTCTGAATTTTTCGCTTCTAACCAACATGGTTACTTTTTTACAAAGTTTAGATAAGTAATGCGCTTCTTCACAAGCAGAATCTCCTGCTCCAACAATAACAACTTCCTGATTACGGTAGAAAAATCCGTCGCAAACAGCGCAGGCAGAAACTCCTCCACCCATATTTAGGTAATGTTGTTCTGAAGGCAATCCTAAATACTTAGCCGAAGCTCCTGTAGAAATAATAACGGTTTCACAGTGCAATTCGATTGCATCGTTAATCCAAACTTTATGAATATCTCCTGAAAAATCAACTTTTGTAGCCCAGCCATCACGAATATCAGCACCAAAACGTTTTGCTTGTTCTTGTAACTGAACCATCATTTCAGGACCTGTAACACCATCAACATAACCCGGGAAATTCTCTACCTCATTTGTCGTAGTCAATTGACCACCAGGCTGCATTCCCTGGTATAATATTGGATTCATATTTGCTCTGGCAGCATAAATTGCAGCAGTATAACCTGCAGGCCCAGAACCAATAATTAGGCATTTAATTTTTTCTATTGTATCTGACATAATATGTATAGTTTTTAGTGATGCAAAGGTAAACTTTATTATAAAAAATCCTTGTCAAAATAAATCCTAAATAACTATCTTAAAATAAGTTTTATTTATTTTGATATTTTCCTTTTGGAAATGGAATTTATTACTATATTTGCATCCGCTTACGGGGTGTAGCGTAGCCCGGTTATCGCGCCTGCTTTGGGAGCAGGAGGCCGCAGGTTCGAATCCTGCCACCCCGACAAAAGTCTTTTCATCTTAATTGAAAAGACTTTTTTTTTGCACTAAACTTAAAATTAAATCACAAATAGAACGGTTATAGCGTCCCGATTGAAAATCGGGATGGACGTAAATACGAATCCTGCCACTCTGGCAAATCCTTTTCATATTTACCCTATTTTTTGTCACTCTTTATTTTTGTTTTAAACATCCTGTTGTCGAATGACAATGAAAGCATTACAAGACAAATAATAAATTATGTCTTTTTATGCAATTAATAGAGCTTCTCAAATACATTAGAATTTTATCAATTGATTCCCTTTGCACAAAATTTTAAAAATGAAAAAACTACTCATATATATTCTTTTCGTTTTTTCTCTTACTGCTGCCGCACAGGAAAATCGGGATTCAATATGCGAAAACACACCAATTGAGAAATTGACATTTTACAAAGAAAATGCGCATGCCTCTTATTATCATGATAAATTTAATGGCAAGAAAACGGCAAGCGGTGCAAGATTCGATAACGATAAACTTACTGCTGCTCATAAAAAATTTTCTTTTGGCACATTGTTAAAAATCACTAACCCAAAAAACAACAAATCGGTAATTGTAAAAGTGACAGATAGAGGCCCATTCATTAAGGGACGAGAAATTGATCTGAGCAAAAAAGCTTTTATGGATATTGCCTCTAATAAAGGAAGCGGATTAGTTGTAGTAAAAATTGAGGTTCTGGAAAACTAAAGAGTGTTTACAATCGACCAGAAGACTACATGTTATAGTTCTTAATTCTTTTTAAGTAAAAAAAACTTACCCTATTAAAATGTTATTATATTTACCAAATCATAACCTCTTATTAAATACAATATGGAAGTTTTTCTTTTCGTGGTTTTATTTTGTTTTCTAATTTACATTCTCAATACGATAAAAAGTCGCTTTGATCATCTTGAAGACGATATTTTGAAACTCAGTAAAAAATTAGACCAGTTAAAATCAATTGAAAAATCATCTGAAATTATTGCCAGTCCAATTCCAGTTGTTAAAAAAGAAGAGTTTACCATAGTACCGGAAAAATCTAATCAGAATATTTCTGAACCTGCTAAACCAGAAGTCGTCGAAGAAAAGATTTTAGACGAACAACTAGAAAAAATTGCATTATCAGCTGATATTGATAATTCACCAAAACCTATTGAACCTGAATCTGTTGATCTTCAATTTACGGAACCTAAACCAGATCCAAAACCACTTGTTCCTGTTGAGCCGGAAAAATCATTCTGGGAAAATTTTAAAGAAAAAAATCCGGATTTAGAAAAGTTCATCGGTGAAAACCTAATCAATAAAATTGGTATTTTAATTCTGGTTCTAGGAATTAGTTATTTTGTAAAATATGCTATTGATAAAGATTGGATCAATGAACCAGCGCGAGTTGGAATTGGCGTTTTATGCGGTGCACTTGTTATGGGAATTGCACATAAACTTCGTAAAAATTATGCAGCATTTAGTTCTGTAATTGTCGCGGGTGCTATTGCAATTTTCTATTTTACAATCGGAATCGCTTTTCACGATTACCACCTGTTTAATCAAACCGTTGCTTTTAGCATAATGGTAATCATTACCGCTTTTAGTGCTTTAATATCATTATCTTATAACCGAATCGAACTTGCCGTACTTTCCTTAATTGGCGGTTTTGCAGTTCCGTTTATGGTAAGCACGGGTGAAGGAAATTATGTGGTTCTTTTTAGTTACATCATTATATTAAACATCGGGATTTTAGCCATTGCTTATTATAAAAAATGGAATATTGTCAATGTACTTGCTTATATATTTACCATTTTATTATACGGCGGTTGGCTTTACAAAGATCTTGAATCCATCAAACCGCATTATATTGGCGCTTTGGCATTTGGTTTTGCTTTCTACTTTATTTTTATTTTAATGAATATCATTAATAATATCAGAACAAAAGGAGAGTTCTCTAAAACACAATTAACAATATTAGCCAGTAATACCTTTTTATTTTATGGCGCCGGAATGGCGATTTTAGCCCATTTCCATTCAGAATTCAGAGGTTTATTTACTACTATTATTGCACTTTTAAATTTTACGTATGCCTGGTTTTTGTACAAAAAATTTGGTCTCGACAAAAAGGCCGTTTACTTATTAATTGGATTAACGCTAACTTTTATAACACTTGCTATTCCTATTCAGTTTGAAGGTAATTATATCACTTTATTCTGGGCTGCAGAAGCTGTTTTGTTGTTATGGCTTTCGCAAAAATCAAAAATTGCAAGTTATCGCTTTGGCTCTGTAATTGTTCAGGGCTTAATGATTATCAGTTTAATCATGGATTGGAATTTATTCTACAATAGCGATTTACCTCTTAAAATCATAATTAACCCAATTTTCGTTACAGGAGTTTTTGCGTTTTCTTCTTTATTGGCTGTTTGGTTTTTATTGAAAAATGAAACAGAAAATATAACACTTTTAAACATCCATTTTAATCCTGAAAAGTATAAACTATGCGCTTTTATTTCAGGAATTATTATATTGTATTTAACCGGTTTACTCGAAGTTATTTTTCAGGCAAATACGCATATTGAAAGTTCAAAAAGTGCTGTTGCATTGCCTTCAGTGTATCACTTATTATTCTGCGCCATTTTAACTTTCGCATTAATTAAAAAGAAAACAGAGTTAAATTATATATTGGCTACTGTAATTATAATTATAAACATTGTTTTATTTACTTTCGGATTCTTAAACTATTCTTTTTTCGAGCATAAAGAAATCCTGACATCAGGGTTCGGAAGACCGATAGCTTATTATCTGCATTATATTTCGCTGGCCTTAATTGTATATTCTGTTTATCAATTATTTCAAATCAACAGAAATATCGGCTTTGAATTCTTCAAAAACCGTTATTTTGTTTGGGCAGCAGCGTTCTTCATCATTTATATCGCCAGTTCAGAAGTTATGCTTCATTGTCTTATTTTGATGAATTCTCCAATTACGCTGCAGGATTTGCATTCGAATGCACTTTATGCAACCAACAACACCAAAGCTGATTTACTCTACCTTCGTTCAGCTGTTGCTGATGATATAATTAAAATTGCCAGAATTAAAATCATCAAAACCGGATTTCCTGTTTTATGGGGAGTTTTAGCTTTTGCATTTTTAATTATCGGAATAAAAAAACAAGTTAAAACCCTTCGAATTATTGCGCTGACTTTACTTGGACTCACAATTGCAAAATTGTTTTTCTACGATATCAGCAACATTTCCGAAACTGGAAAAATCATATCCTTTATCCTTTTAGGAATTCTAATTTTGATAATCTCATTCGTTTATCAAAAAATAAAAGTTTTAGTTATTGATGAAAACAAACCTGATGAAACCAATGAAATTAAATAGTTTTTTTATTCTCTTATTTCTAACAAATTTTTCGTTTGCCCAATTTCAAACAACGGCAAAAATAAAAGAAGTTACAGAAAATGGTTTTCATGAAATTATTTTGTCGCCCGAAATTCGTTCTTATTCAAAACAGGATTTAAGTGATATCAGAATCTTTAATTCCAAAGGAAATGAGGTTCCGTATTTCATTCAAAGCAATTCAGAAGCTTTATTAAGTTCTTTTGAAGAATATGAAATTGTTTCTAAAACTGTTTTCCCAAAGAAAAGCACTTCGATAGTGGTTTCAATTCCTTCGGTAAAAAACAACAATAAGCTTTCGTTATTTATCGCTAATGCCGATGTCGAAAAAAACTATTCAATTTCTGGCAGCAATAATCTTGAAGAATGGTTTGGAATATCCAATTCACAAACTTTATATGATTTGAATAGCACTACAGAAGCAAGTGTTGTTAAGACAATTTCATATCCGCTAAGTACTTATAAATATTTGAAAATTGATTTTGATGACAAAAAAACACTTCCTATAAATGCTTTAAAAGTTGGTAATTTTAATACTCAACTTCAAAAAAACATATTGCAGGATATCAAACCAAAAAAAAACATAAGATTTGAATTTCTTCTTCCTCAAAAACACACTCAATTACAGGTTGTTTTTGATGCACCACAAATTATCAATCAAATTGATTTTGAGATTTCGAATCCAACTTACTACAAAAGAAAAGCTGTTATTTACAAAAAAGTAAAACGAGAATCGAAACGAAAAACTGAAATAATAGACGAAGAAATTGTTTCATTTGAATTAAATTCAAACACAAAAAACAGCTTTACAATACCCGAAATGTTCGAAAAGGATTTTTATATAAAAATCGAAAATAAAAACAATCAGCCTCTGACAATTTCATCAGTAAAATACAGCCAAAAACCCGTTTCAGCTATTGTCGAATTATATACTAATGACAAGTACACAATCAAAACAGGCGATAAAAACCTGAACGAACCTGAATATGATTTGTCTGATTTTAAAAATAACATTAAAGGTTGTTTACCGCAAACTTCTATTTATGACATTCAACAAAGTACACTATCCAAAAAACAATCTGCAGACAAATCATTTTGGCAGCAAGGATGGTTTATGTGGCTGTGCATTATATTGGGCGGAATTACAATTTTGTACTTTACAGCGAGTTTAATAAAAGATTTAAAAGAGAAAAATTAAAATCTGGCCAAACCTTATTTTTGCTTCAAAATCAAAAAGTGGAGTTTTATTCCCTTTTAAAGAAAAAATAGAACGAATTTTCGGAGTTATTTTTTCGTTATTACAAAAATTAAAATCTGCAAACACGCACGAAACAACGGCAAATCAAAGTTTCACAAATGTTAACAAAATAGATTTTCAAAAACCATAAATAATTGTATTTTTACGGTTCAAAATTCAGAAAATAAATGGGCAAAATCATTGCGATTGCTAATCAAAAAGGAGGCGTTGGAAAGACTACTACATCTGTAAATCTTGCAGCCTCATTAGGTGTTTTAGAAAAAAAAGTATTATTGATCGATGCTGATCCTCAAGCAAATGCCACGTCTGGTCTAGGGATTGACGTAGAATCTGTGGAAATTGGTACCTATCAAATACTTGAACATAGCCACACCCCAAAAGAAACTGTTGTTAAATGTTCAGCTCCGAATGTTGATGTAATTCCAGCTCACATTGACCTTGTTGCCATCGAAATCGAATTGGTTGATAAAGAAAACAGAGAGTACATGCTTAAAAAAGCACTAGAAAGTGTAAAAGACGAGTATGATTATATCATTATCGACTGCGCACCTTCGTTAGGTTTATTAACACTTAATGCTTTAACAGCTGCTGATTCTGTAGTTATTCCTATTCAATGCGAATATTTTGCACTTGAAGGATTAGGGAAATTATTGAACACTATAAAAAGTATTCAAAAAATACACAATCCGGATCTTGATATCGAAGGATTATTACTAACCATGTATGATTCAAGATTACGTTTATCAAATCAGGTTGTAGAAGAGGTTCAAAAACACTTTAATGATATGGTTTTTGATACCGTAATTCAGCGAAATGTAAAATTAAGTGAAGCACCTAGTTTTGGCGAAAGCATCATTAATTATGACGCAACCAGCAAAGGAGCAGTTAATTACATTAATCTGGCTCAGGAAATTATAAAGAAAAACAGTAAATAGTTTTTATGACAAAAGCAATTAAAAAACAAGCCTTAGGAAGAGGATTATCAGCATTATTAAAAGATCCGGAAAACGACATTACATCAGTAGAAGACAAAAATGCTGATAAGGTTGTTGGAAATATTATAGAGCTTGAAATAAGTGCTATCGAAATAAATCCGTTTCAGCCTAGAAGCAATTTTAATGAAGAATCATTACGAGAATTAGCCACTTCTATTAAAGAACTTGGCGTAATTCAACCTATTACTGTTCGAAAATTAGACTTCAACAAATACCAGTTAATTTCTGGAGAACGCCGTTTGCGTGCTTCTACATTAGTTGGCTTAACTACAGTTCCGGCTTACATTCGTATTGCGAATGACAACGAATCTCTGGTTATGGCTTTGGTTGAAAATATTCAGCGTCATGACTTAGATCCAATCGAGATCGCACTTTCATATCAGCGTTTAATTGACGAAATTCAATTAACACAAGAACAAATGAGCGAAAGAGTTGGTAAAAAACGTTCTACGATTGCCAATTATTTACGTCTTTTAAAACTTGACCCGATTATTCAAACGGGTATTCGTGATGGTTTTATTAGTATGGGTCATGGTAGAGCTATTATCAATATCGAAGACCTTGACATTCAAACTGATATTTATCAAAAAATCGTAAGTCAAAATTTATCTGTTCGTGAAACAGAGACTTTGGTTAAAAATTATCACGAAAGTTTAAAACCAAAACCTGAAGGTGAAGAAAAACCAAAATCAGCTTCTTCATTTGTTGTTAAAGAAACTCAAAAAAACACTTTCAACGATTATTTTGGTGCAAAAGTTGATGTAAAAGTTGCAGGCAATGGAAAAGGAAAAATCACAATTCCTTTCAATTCTGAAGCCGACTTTAATCGAATAATAAAATTAATAAACGGATAGTGAATAAAATTGTCCCCATAAGTCTATTGTTCTTTCTCTTAGGAACCGTCTCTCTTTTTGCCCAGGCAAAAGAAGAAACGGTTTTAGTCGCTAAAGACACTACTAAGATGCAGGAGATAGACCCGCTAACACCAGCAAAAGCTGCCTTTTATTCGGCAATTTTACCTGGTTTAGGTCAGGCATACAACAAAAAATACTGGAAAATTCCGTTAGTGTACGGAGCAATTGGAACCAGTATGTATTTTTATATAGACAACAACAGAAAATATAAAGATTATCGTAATGCTTATAAACGAAGATTAGAAGGTTATAATGATGATAATTACCAATTTCTGGATGACAGCAGACTTATTGCCGGTCAAAAATTCTATCAGCGTAACAGAGATTTATCAGCCTTATTTGTAGTGGGTTTTTATGTTTTAAACATTATCGATGCCAATGTTGATGCGGCTTTGATTCAGTTTAACGTAAACGAAAGATTATCAATGAAACCTGAAATTTATCCCAACGATGTAACATTTAAACCAAATGTTGGACTAACTTTTAATTACCGCTTTTAAATAGATTTCATTTCTATTTAATTAAAAAAAAATATACATAATGAAAATTGCACTTTTAGGATACGGAAAAATGGGTAAAGTAATCGAAAGAATTGCTTTAGAAAGAGGTCATGAAATTGTTTTAAAGAAAGACGAATTCAACACATACGACGGACTTTCAACAGCAGATGTTGCCATTGATTTTAGCGTTCCTACTGCCGCTGTTGCCAATATTTCGAATGCTTTTAACGTTAATGTTCCTGTAGTTTCAGGAACTACAGGATGGTTGGAACATTTTGATGAAATGGTGGCACTTTGTAATGAAAAACAAACCGGTTTTATTTCCAGCTCTAATTTTAGTTTAGGAGTAAATATCTTCTTTGAGATCAATGAATATTTAGCCAAAATAATGTCTCAGTTTGATTCGTATAAAGTTACGATGGAAGAAATTCATCATACACAAAAACTAGATGCTCCAAGCGGAACTGCTATTTCTTTAGCAAAAGGTGTTATTGAAAATAGTAACTATGCAAATTGGACTATGGATGAAGCAAAAAATAATGAAATTTATATTGAAGCAAAAAGAATTGGCGACGTTCCGGGAACTCACACGGTTACTTATGAATCAATTGTAGATAGCATCGAATTAAAACATACTGCCCACAACCGCGAAGGTTTTGCACTTGGAGCCGTAATTGCTGCCGAATGGTTAGCCGGTAAAAAGGGAATTTATAGTATGAAAGATGTTTTAAACTTAAAATAAACAGATTTAAACTTAAGGCAAATTGAAACCTTAAACTTGAAACTTTAAACAATATATTATGACACTATATCTTTGGTTCGTATTTTTCTTAGCTGTACAAATTATTCACTTTATTGGAACATGGAAATTGTATCAGACTGCGGGCAGAAAAAGTTGGGAAGCAGCAATTCCTGTTTACAACTCAATAGTTTTAATGAAAATTATTGGCCGACCAACCTGGTGGACAATATTACTTTTCATTCCGATTATTAACCTGATTATGTTTCCGGTTGTTTGGGTTGAAACTTTAAGAACATTTGGAAAAAAATCGACTTTAGATACTATTTTAGGAATTGTAACATTTGGATTCTACATCTATTATGTAAATTATACTCAAAAATTAGAATATAATCCAGATCGTAAATTAACTCCAGAAAATAAAGCTGCTGATACCGTAAGCTCATTGCTTTTTGCAATTATTGTTGCAACATTAGTACACACTTATTTGGTTCAGCCTTACACCATACCTACTTCTTCATTAGAAAAATCATTATTAATTGGAGATTTCTTATTTGTTAGTAAGGTAAATTACGGCCCAAGAGTACCCATGACAACGGTAGCATTGCCAATGGTACATGATACAATACCATTCATTAAAAGAAAATCATATTTAAGCTGGCCGCAATTACCTTATTTCAGATTGCCAGCTTTTGAAAAAATAAAACGAACAGATATTGTAGTTTTTAACTGGCCGGTCGATACAGTGCATTATTTCTATGAGCCAAAAGGAAGACCCGGAGTTATTAAACCAATCGATAAAAAATCGAATTACGTAAAAAGATGTGTTGGTATTCCTGGCGATAGTTTATCTATTAAAGACGGATTTGTTTTCATTAACGGAAAAAAATTAGTTTTACCAGAAAGAGCAAAACCTCAATATTCTTATTCTGTAGCTTTGGACGGAAAAACTCCTATCGATTTCGAAACTTTAATGCGAGAAATGGACATTACGGATGGTGCTGGTTTTAAAAGTGAAAAAAGAGATACTTTATATTTTAGAGCTTTAACAGAAGCTAGTGCAGAACGCTTAAAAAATACTCCCGGAATTACTGCTGTAATAAGACAAATTGCAAAAGGAAATGACGATAGAATTTTCCCGCATATTAATAAATGGAACGAGGATAATTTTGGTCCAATATATATTCCTGAAGCTGGAAAAACAGTTACACTGACAAACGAAACACTGCCATTTTACAAAGAAATCATAACCAAATACGAAGGAAATACTCTTGAATTAGATGGTTCACATTTTATAATTAATGGAAAACAAACCAATAGTTATACCTTCAAGCAAAACTATTATTGGATGATGGGAGACAACCGTCATAACTCTGAAGATAGTCGTTATTGGGGTTACGTTCCTGAAGATCACATTGTAGGAAAACCGGTTTTTATCTGGTTAAGCTGGGACACTAACGGTAAAGGAATCAATAAAATTCGCTGGAGCAGAGTTTTTACAACTGTTGACGGTGAAGGACAGCCACAATCTTATTTCAAATATTTCCTTATTCTTCTTGCAGTATATTTTATTGGAGAATATTTCTGGAGAAAAAGAAGAGAAAATAAAGCATAAATAAAATAGTTATTTTTTGTTTCAGGTTCCAAGTTTCAAGTTTTATACGAACCTGAAACTTGGAACCTGAAACTTTTAAACAAAAAACAATGAACTCTTTATTACTTCCTACCTATTTTCCATCAATTAGCCACTTTGCAGTTATGGCTCAATCTGAAAATATTATTTTTGAGATGGAAGATAATTTTCAAAAACAAACCAACAGAAACCGTACGTACATCTATAGTCCAAACGGAATTCAGTTATTAAATATTCCGGTTAAGCATTCTAAAGAAGCGCATCAAAAAACAAGAGATGTTTTGATCGAGAATGAATTCGATTGGCAAAAACAGCACTTTAAATCTCTGGAAGCTGCATATAGAAGCTCTCCTTTTTTCGAATTTTTTGAAGATGATATTCGTCCGATATTCGAGAAAAAACATACTCTTTTGCTGGATTTAAATATGGAAGTGTTTGATATTGTGACGAAGTGTTTGAGAATGAAACTGGAATTTGGCAAAACAACTGAATACTTTCATAAAGTAGAAAACATATCAGATTTCAGATATTTGGCAAATGGAAAAAAGGACCCAAATTCATTCGAAAAATATCCTCAGGTATTTGATGATAAACATGGCTTTATAAACAATCTAAGCGTATTGGATTTGCTTTTTAACGAAGGTAAATTTGCAATGGATTATTTAAAAAATCAAAAGTTAGAAATAAAATAGAAAAAACTAATTCTTCTTATAGAATTTTAGATTTTAAATTTTGCTTTTTTGGAATTTGGAATTTAAAATTTTGGAATTTCTTCCAAATTATTCCATCGAAAGTCTTGTCATAATCGGATAGTGATCTGAATTTTCAAAATCAGAAAAACTTTCAAATTGTTTTACTTTCATTTTACTGTCTGAGAAAATGTAATCGATTCTGGCAGGATAGTAACGGAATTTATAAGTTGCTCCAAAACCTTCTCCCGCTTCTTCAAAAGTATCTTTCAATTTTCCTTTTATGCTTCGGTATACATATGAAAACGGGCTATTATTCATGTCTCCACAAATTATAATAGGATTTTTACATTGCTTGATATTTTCTTTAAAAATCTCAGCCTGTTCTTGTTGCTGCCTAAATCCTTTGCTGATTCTGGTGTAAATTTGTTGCGATTTTCGCTGATTTACATTATCAATATCATCTGAAATTTTATCAACATCAGGCGAAATCTTTATTGACTGCAAGTGCATATTATAAACACGAATAATGTCTTTACCACGTTTTATATCAGCATAAATAACATTGTTATCTGATTTAGGAAAAATAATATTCCCTTCATTTATAATAGGAAACTTTGAAAAAATCGCCTGTCCTGTTTTTATTTGATTTCCATCAATAAAAATATAACGATGCGGATACACTTTTAAATCTAAATGTGCTGAGTTTGAATATTCCTGGATACATAAAATATCAGGATCCTTCTCATCAATAAAAGCTTTTATATTAGACGGAATATCATCACGATCCAACCATTTAAACACATTAAAAAGACGAACATTATAACTCATTACTGAGAAATCTTTTTCATCTTCAATATATTCTTTAGGAGAGAATTTATAAAATTTACTGATAAACGTGATTCCTGTCAACAAAACCAAACCAGACAATATAAGGCGTTTTTTAAACTGAATTCCCCAATACACAAAGAACAATCCATTTAAAACAAAAAAGGCCGGCATAAAGAGCGTTAGCACCGATAAAAGCGGAAAACTTTTTGGCGCCAGAAATGGCAGAATGTAGATACTAAATGTTATTACAGTTAGCACTATATTCAAAAAGAACATTATTTTATTAAACCACGACAGGTTTTTCATTTTTTCTTTGTTACACGGATTATTTTCCTGCTTTAAACAAAAATTCTTTCTCTTCTTTTGTCAAACAATCATAGCCGGACTGGCTAATTTTATCCAATATTTCATCAATTTGTTGTTGCGTTTTATCTTTCGTAACAATTTTTGATATTGGTTTCTGTGTAGGTTTATTGTAATTTTTATGAACTTTTTTGAAGGGGGTTGATGGTGATTTTCTGAAAAGATTTGTAAAAAAATCTAATATTCTGGAAATCACAATACTCAAATCAGTTCCATTTTGAAGCAACTTAATAAAAATAAAGCCAAAAACAGCGCCAGCCAAATGCGAAATATGTCCACCCATATTACCAAGGCGAAATTGCATTAAATCCAGAATTAAAATTACAGCCGTAATATGCCATAATTTTACATTTCCAATTAATAGCAAACGAATATTCATTAAAGGCTGATAGGTTGTTGTGGCTACTAAAATTGCCATAATTGCAGCCGAAGCGCCAACGATAGATGCTGAATAGTTTAAAAAATAATAACTTAATGCAAATATGACTCCGGCAAAAACTGCACTTAAAATGTACAAGCCTAAATATTGTTTTTGAGTAAAATAGGTGAGGAATAAAGTACTTGAAAAATTTAGCACCATCATATTAAACAACAAATGCCAAAATCCGTCATGAAAAAAAGCATAAGTTAAAAATGTCCAGGGCTTAAACATAAAAACCTGAGGATCTGACGAGAATGCAAGCCAATTTGGAAATTCAAATTCACCAATTGAAAAATTATAAAAAACCAGAGAAATAAGGAAACAAGCAACGTTCCAGTAAATAACGCGCATTGCAATCCCACCCAACTTATATTGTAATTTTAAATCATCAAGAATATTCATAAAAGCTTCTTTTGGTCCCTAGGGATAATTGATTATCTAAAGTTAAAAATTAATTCCAACGATTGTTATTAAACTGATTTTTTTTCCAGTACCACATAATCATAAATCCAAAAAAAGCTCCGCCAATATGTGCATAATGAGCTATTCCAGATTCTATTCCCATAAGTGAGCTGCCAAAAATTCCAAAGAAGCCATCAAATAAAAGCATATAAATTGGAACAAAATATTTAGCTTTTATCGGAATCGGGATAAACATAATTCCTAATTCTGCGTTAGGAAACATAAAAGTAAAGGCAACTAAAAGGCCATAAATTGCTCCTGAAGCACCAACTACCGTTCCTAAATAAGCTTCAGTAAAATGTTTAAATTCAGAAACTGTCAATATTTGCTGCCATCTTGTATCTATTTTGCCATCGTTTAGCAAACTCAGAATATCAGCTTTAGGAAAACCGTTTGCAATTAAGATATTTATACTGTCCTGATAAAAATAATAATTAACAGCAAAATTTACCAAAGCAGCACCTAATCCGCATGAAATGTAGAAAAACAAAAATTTCTTCCCTCCCCAAAAATGTTCCAGCGTCGAACCAAATGAATACAAGGCAAACATATTGAATGCAATATGAGCAAACCCGCCATGCATAAACATATGTGTAATTGGCTGCCAAACTTTGAAACCAGGATTTTCAGGAAAAAAAAGTGCTAAATATTCATAAGAAACCGGCACCAATTGAGCACCGATAAAAAATATGATATTAATAATCAATAATTGTTTTACTACGGGAGTTATGTTCATCATAAGGCAAACTTTTTATCTATATCTTCCACACGCATCGTGATGAAAGTTGGTTTTTGAAAAGGTGAAATATTTGGATCTTTACAGGCAAACAATCCGTTTACTAAATTATCCTGTTCTTTTTCGGTTAAATAAGATCCGGTTTTAACTGCTAAACTTTTTGCCATCGATTTGGCAATTGTATCATTTTGGCTGTAACTGCTTGCCGGGATTCCGTCTTGCAAATCACTTAATAATTGTTCTATTACCATAGAAACTTCGCTTTCGGTAATATTAACCGGAATTCCGGAAATCACAATATGGTCTGTTTGTGCTTGTTCAAAAACAAAACCTGTTGTTTCAAGAGAAGGTTTCAATTCTTCAATTAATGTCATTTCATCTGAAGAATAAAATAAATCTAAAGGAAATAACAATTGTTGACTTGAAGCTTGATTTACAGTCATGTTCAGCAAAAATTGTTCGTACAAAATACGCTGGTGCGCACGTTGCTGATCAACAATGACCATTCCTGATTTTATTGGCGAAACAATATATTTTTTATGTATCTGATATGTTTTCTGGCTCACTTGTTCTACTTCATCATCATTGAATAAAGATGACGTCACTTCTTCGTTTTCAAAATTAAAAGGTGAACTTTCTATACTTTCCAGATTTTCTGTATCTAAACCAACATATAAGCTTTCCCAACTTGCAGTTGGTTCAACTCTTTTTGAATATCCCGAATAAGAATTGGAACCCGAACTATAGCCTGATCCTGAACTATAACCTGATCCCGAGCCAGAACTTGCTTTGGAGTAATGCTGATTTGTTTTATCATCTGTAAATGGATTAAAAGTTCCATCGACCTGAATTGTAGGTGTTTCTGCTTCTAAATCTTTGTAGTGATAAGGTGTGTCTAAATTTGAATCGCGATCAAAATCTAAAACAGGCGCTACATTAAACTGACCTAAACTATGTTTAATAGACGCTCTTAAAATAGCGTATAAAGCCTGTTCATCATCAAACTTAATTTCAGTTTTTGTTGGATGAATGTTGATATCAATTGTGTTTGGCGGAACTTGTAAATACAAGAAATAACTTGGCTGCGAGCCATCTTTCAAAAGTCCATCGTAGGCTGCCATAACTGCATGATGCAGATAACCGCTTTTAATGAAACGATCGTTTACAAAAAAGAATTGCTCTCCTCTGTTTTTCTTAGCGAATTCAGGTTTGCAAACAAATCCCTGAACGTTTATAATTTCAGTGTCTTCACTTACAGGAACCAGTTTTTCATTGGTTTTGCCAGACATTATCCCAACAATTCGCTGGCGATAACCCGCGGCAGGTAAATTATACATTTCGCTGCCGTTATGGTAAAAAGTAAAATGAATATTGGGATGCGCTAATGCTACACGCTGAAATTCATCCATAACATGCCGAAACTCAACCGTATCTGACTTTAGGAAATTACGGCGGGCAGGAATATTAAAAAAAAGATTTTTTACTGCAAATGAAGTTCCTTTTGGTAAAACTGCCACTTCCTGAGAGACAAATTTGCTTCCTTCGATAATAATATGCGTACCAAGTTCGTCCTGATCCTGCTTGGTTTTCATTTCCATATGGGCAATTGCCGCGATAGAAGCCAAAGCCTCTCCACGAAAACCTTTTGTACATAAGGAAAATAAATCTTCGGCCTGACGGATTTTTGAGGTTGCATGACGTTCAAAACACAAACGCGCATCTGTGACACTCATACCTTTACCATTATCAATAACCTGAACCAAAGATTTACCAGCATCTTTAATAATTAATTTAATATCGGTTGCGTTGGCATCAACAGCATTTTCAAGCAATTCTTTGACTACCGAAGCGGGTCTTTGAACCACTTCTCCAGCGGCAATTTGATTAGCAACGTGATCAGGAAGTAATTGGATAATACTCGACATTAAAAAATTTGGGTTTAAGGTTTATGCTTTGATTTTAGTTTATTGTATTGTAAAAATCTCAGATTGATACTGTTAATTTATTTCTGGTTTTAAAATCCAAGGTCTACAAATTTAATGAATTTCTATTGGGTTTTAGAGCTTCATCAGTCATAAAAAAAACAAAAAACCTATACTATTTTCACACAGTATAGGTTTTAATATTTTTAAAACAATTGTGTTTTATTCTTTATCTATTTTTCTAGGAGTTTCTTCTATTTGAATCGCACCAGAAGTTAGCAATGGCTGATTAAATGGATGCGACATAGAAGCTTGTTGACGAATATAAGCCATTTTTATTGCTGCAATTGCAGCCTCGGTTCCTTTGTTTCCGTGAATTCCTCCACTTCTGTCAATAGATTGTTGGATATTATTATCTGTTAATACACAAAAAATAACGGGAATATCTGTTTGAACATTCAAATCTTTAATTCCTTGCGTAACACCTTCGCAAACAAAATCAAAATGTTTGGTTTGCCCCTGAATTACGCATCCAATTACAATTACTGCATCGACATTTTGTGTTTGCAACATTTTTTTTGCGCCGTAAATCAGTTCAAAACTTCCCGGCACATTCCAACGAATGATTTGTGTTGCGGGAACTTCGCAGTCAATTAACGCATCAAAAGCGCCATTGTAAAGTCCTTCGGTTATGTTTTCATTCCACTCAGAAACAACAATCCCAAATCGAAAGTCTTTCGCATTTGGGATCGTGTTTTTATCGTATTCTGATAAGTTTTTATTTTCGGTAGCCATCTGTATATTTTAGATTTTAATTTTTTATTCAGAATGTAAAAATACAAATCTAAAATCTAAAATCTAAAATCTGCAATAAAATTATTGCGCTAATCCAATCAATGCATCAACAGAAGCAGCTTCCGGAGTTGTATCGTAGTTTTCTTTAATATCTGTTAAATATTTTAAAGCGTCTTCTTTTTGACCTAAAGCAATAGCAGTTTTTCCTGCTTTTAATAAGAAACGAGGTGTTGTAAAATCGTTTTTATTAGATTCAGCCGCTTTTACATAATAGTCAAGAGCTTCTTTTTGTTGATTTTTCTGAGAGTAAGCGTCTCCAATTGCACCTTTTGCCAAAGCACTCAAAATTAAATCTTCAGATTTAAAATCACCTAAATATTTAATTGCCTCGTCAAATTTACCAGTATTTAAATAAGCCATACCAGCATAATAGTTCGCTAAGTTACCAGCATCTGTTCCAGAATATTCGTCAGCAATTTTAACGAATCCGAATTTACCTTCAGAACCGTTCAAAGCTAATTTATATAATGAATCGCTTGCCACACCGTCAGTCGCTTTTTGGAAATTTTGTTGAGCAACAAACATTTCGTTTGCAGCTTCATCTTGCTTAGGAGCTTCGATAAATTTTTGGTAAGCCAAATATCCAATAGTAGCAACTGCAATTCCAGCAACTAAACCAATAATGATTTTTTGATTTTTAGCAACCCAATCCTCAGTTTTTGAAGCAGTTTCATCTAATTTTGAAAAAACACCAGCTGTTGTACTGTCTTTTTCATCAATAATTACCTGTGTTTCTTCATTTACTTCTTTAACTTCCTTTTCTTTTGGTGCTTTATATCCTCTTTTATTGTAAGTAGCCATTTAAAATTAATTTAGTGAACGGCAAAAATAAAATTTTTATTGAAACTGAAGTAAAAAAAATCAATTTTATATCTATTTAATATAAAAAAATTTAGATAATCTCCGTTTTTTTCTTATCAATCACAGAATAACAAAATATAACACATTAAAAATGAATATTTTAAACGAAATTTTCAATGATTTGAATGATACTTTTTTCACTTTTCAAAATAGCGTTTTTATTGCCTCAGAATATTATTTCGTTATAGATTTTTAAGATTATCGCAGATTAAGCTTTTAAAGAATTAAATTTGCCAGACAAATTCTTTTTAATAATTTAATCTGTAGCAGAAAAACATAATTAAAAGGAGAAATACTCATATTAAACATCAAATTCTACCTTAGAATTCCTTTAAAAAATGCACTTAAACAAAATTTCTTTATTCAATTATAAAAATTTCTCCGAGGCAAGTTTTGATTTTGACATCAAGATCAACTGTTTTGTTGGAAAAAACGGAATTGGTAAAACTAATGTGCTTGATGCTATTTATCATTTAGCTTACGGAAAAAGCTATTTTAATCCGCTGGCTGTGCAAAACATCAAACACGGTGAAGAGTTTTTTGTAATTGATGCCGAACTGGAAAAAAATGGCAGAACAGAACAAATTGTCTGCAGTTTGAAAAAAGGACAGAAGAAAATCCTGAAAAGAAATGGTAAGGCTTATGATAAATTTTCTGATCATATTGGGTTTGTTCCATTAGTCATTATTTCTCCGGCAGATCGCGATTTAATTGTGGAAGGAAGTGAAACACGCCGTAAATTTATGGATAGCGTAATTTCGCAATTAGATTCAACTTACCTGCATCAACTTATTCAATATCAAAAAATAATTGCGCAGCGAAATGCTTTATTAAAGTATTTTGCACTCAATCATGTTTTCGACAACGACACCTTATCTATATATAATGAGCAATTGGATGGTTTTGGGAAATCTATTTTTGAAAAGAGAAAAGATTTTCTGGAACAATTTATACCTATATTTAATACACATCATCAGGCAATAACAGGATCTGAAGAAACGGTGCAATTGGTTTATGAAAGCCATTTGTTTGAAAAAGACTTACTGACTATTTTACGAGAGAGCATTAATAAGGATCGCGCCTTACAGTATACAAGTAGCGGAATTCATAAAGATGATTTATCGTTTGAAATTGATTCTCATCCTATAAAAAAATTCGGATCGCAAGGTCAGCAAAAATCGTTTTTGATTGCTTTGAAGCTGGCTCAATTTGAATTCCTGAAAAAACAAAGCGGTGTAAAACCACTATTGCTTTTTGATGATATTTTTGACAAACTCGACGAAACCCGCGTTTCTAAAATTGTCGAAATGGTAAATAGTGAAACTTTTGGTCAGCTTTTTATTTCTGATACACATCCGGAACGCACCGAAGCTATCGTAAAATCAACACATCAGAGTTATAAGATATTTAATTTGTAATTTTTTTTGTTTGCCACGACCCGAGCGACAGCGAACTGGCGAAGCAATTACACAAATTATCACAAATTAGAGCTTTGACAAAGTTTAAAACTTTGTCAAAGCTCTAACAATAGTAATTTAAAAATTCGTGTGAATTCGTGAAATTCGTGGCGAAAAAAATCATTAATTTAGCTCCTAATAAAACTTAAAAACAACTGCAATAAATACTGAATATGCTAACGAAAGAATCATTGCAATTTTTAGACGATTTAAAAAAGAATAATAATAGAGACTGGTTTCAGGATAACAAGAAACGATACGAGGTTTTCAAAAAAGATTATCATCAATTGGTAAGTGATTTTCTGGACGCGATGAAACCTTTGGATCCTTCGTTAGAATTACTGGAAGTTAAAAATTGCACTTTTAGAATCAATCGTGATATTCGTTTCTCAAAAGATAAATCTCCTTATAAAGCCCATTTAGGCGTTTGGATGTCGGCTGGTGCAAAAGGAGCTAATCGTTCGGGATATTATGTGCATATTGAAAAAGGTGCGAGTTTTATTGCCGGTGGATTTTATTCTCCAGAATCCGAAGATTTAAAAAAAGTACGCAAAGAGATTGCTTTTTTTCATGATGATCTTGAAGCTATTCTGGCCGATAAAAACTTTAAAAAAGAATTTGGAAGTTTAGACATAAATGAAAACAATTCACTTAAAAGTATGCCGCGTGGTTACGAAAAAGACCATCCTGCAATTGAGTTTTTAAAATTGAAAAGTTTTACTGCAACTCAAAAATATGACATTAGCGAAGTAACCAAAAAAGATTTCGTCGCCAAAATGAGTCAAAAATTAATCGCTTTAAAACCTTTAAACGAATTCATCAATCGCGCTTTAGAAACAGATGAATTTTAAATACCAATAAAAGTTGCCACGAATTTCACAAATTAGCACGAATTTTTCTATTCAGTTTTTACAAAGTTTTAATTGGTGGAAATTTGTGAAATTTGTGGCAAAAAAACCTCAAACTTACCGAATGAAAAGAAAAATACTTTTTCTGGGAGAATCTTATCGTGCCGATGCCATAACCTGGATGAAAGGTTTAAAAGAATTTGGCGATTTTGAAATTATAACCTGGGAACTTCAAACTCCAAACAATTCAAAAATCAACCGATTCAAACGTATCGCAGAATACTTCTTCTCTCCTATTTCGATTCGGAAAATCATTCGACAACAAAAACCGGATATGGTAATTGCCGAACGAACTACAAGTTATGGCTTTCTTGCTGCGTTATCAGGATCTAAAACTATTGCCATTGCACAACAAGGCCGAACCGATTTATGGCCGGAAACTTCTGTTTTGCATCCATTGAAGAAATTCATTCAGAAATATGCTTTCAAAAAAGCACATTTAATTCATGCCTGGGGTCCGGTTATGACGATCTCCATGAAAGAAATTGGTGTTGATATGAGTAAGGTTTTGGTTATCCCGAAGGGAATTGACTTAACTCTTTTTTCTCCCACCGTAAATAATTCAAATAAAATAGAAGCCATTGTAACGCGTTCGCTGCAACCAGAATATCGCCACGATTCTATTTTGAAAGCTTTCGCTATTTTACACCAAAAACGAATTGATTTTTCGCTGACCATTGTTGGTGATGGAACTCGTTTACAGTTTCTGAAAGATTTAGCCAAAGATTTAGAAATCGAAAATAAAGTGATTTTTACGGGAAGAATTCCGAATACTGATCTTCCTAAATTATTACAACAATCGAATATTTATATCAGCATGCCTATTACCGAAGGTGTTTCTGCATCATTGTTTGAAGCAATGGCTTGTAATTGTTATCCCGTAGTTTCTGATATTGCAGGAAATCAAAGCTGGATCAAACATCGTGAAAACGGACAATTAATCGAAATTGATAATATTGAAATGCTTGCAGAAGAATTGATTTGGTCTTTTGAAAATGTTCAATCAAGAAATAATGCGATTTTAGAGAATAGAAAATTTGTAGAAGAAAATGCTAATTATGATATTAATATGAAGGTCATTGCAGACAAATATCATAAGTTACTGGATTCTCGCGTCATTATTTAACCGCAAAGAGCGCTAAGATTTACGCTATGAACGCTATGCTTTGCGAACTTCACGTCAATCTTAGCGCTCTTTGCGACAAAACATTTTACTCAATCAACGCGGATATGCTAAAGAAACTTTTTGTTTAATTCCGTTATAAAGAACATAATGAAAATCTTCATCTTTTCGCACAAGAAACAGTTCTCCATATGCTTCTTTTTTTGAGTATACAATTTTATAATCCGACAAACCAATCAGCTTGTTACTAAGATAATCTTTTACAACTTCTTCGGGAATATTTGCATTTGTATTTATCCATGAATACTCATAGCCCTTCCAATTTTTATCAAATGTTTTAAGCATTTCAGTATATAGCATTTTATCTTTATCATCTTGTAAAACACCATTACTTTTAATTAATCGAATAGAATTCTCTTCCTTATAAATATAAAAAACTCCTAAATCTTTAATGATATCTGATGTTTTAATTTCTAACATACCTGCATATAGCCCTTGCAGATGAACATCCTCGACAATAAATCGTATATGATAATCATCAATTAACGTATAAGTTCCAGAAGGAAGAACTGAACTTCCATTTAAACAAGGAACTATATCTTCATTAAAAAACATACCATCCTGAGTTAATATTAAAGCATTACCATAAACACGTTTCTCTTGTCTTACCAAAGAATATTCTTCCATATCTCTTACCCCAATCGGTTCTCTAACTTCCCATCTCCCTACCATATTGGTTTGTGAAAAAGAAATCATTGAAAAAAACAGATTAACAAAAAGAAGTACAACTTTATTCTTCAGAATTGATTTAGACATAATTATACTATATTAATTATTTCAAACTTACAAAAAGAAAATATAAAAATCACAGAACTAAAGATTAACAAATTCTTTCCATTTTCAATGGATATTTCTTCAAAATCCAACTCAAATAAATTATAATCCTTACTTTTAACCCAGATTTAAAAGCCTTTTATTTATGGAAATCCAATCCAATTTTTCTTTAAAAAATTACAATACTTTTGGTATCGAAGCCAAAGCCAGACAATTTGTTGCCGTTCATTCAGTTACTGAATTGAAAACTATTTTAGAAGAAAACAAAAACGAAAAAAAGTTTATTCTTGGCGGAGGAAGCAATATGCTTTTAACGAAAGATATCGATTCGCTGGTGATTCATATTGATTTAAAAGGCAAAAAGATCGTCAAGGAAGATGATGATTTTGTTTGGGTTGAAAGTCAGGCCGGCGAAACATGGCACGATTTCGTACTTTATACCATTGAAAATAATTTTGGTGGCTTAGAAAACATGTCATTGATTCCGGGAAATGTAGGCACAACTCCTGTTCAAAATATTGGTGCATACGGAACTGAAATAAAAGACACTTTTGTTTCGTGCGAAGCAATGAATATTGAAACTCAGGAAATGAAAACCTTTACTAATCCTGAATGTAATTTTGGATATCGAGAAAGCATCTTTAAAAATGAGGTTAAAGATCAATATATTATTACATCGGTAATTTATAAACTAACAAAACGCAATCATAAAATCAATACTTCTTACGGAGATATTACTGCTGAATTGGCTAAAAACAATATCACAACTCCTACTTTAAAAGATGTAAGTAACGCTGTAATTGCTATCAGACAAACTAAATTACCTGATCCTAAAGAACTCGGAAACAGTGGAAGTTTTTTTAAAAATCCGATTTTATTGAAATCTGATTTTGAAAAAATTCACCAGAAATTTCCAGAAATGAAATATTATGAAGTTTCTGAAACGGAAGTAAAAGTTCCGGCTGGCTGGTTAATTGAACAGGCTGGTTTTAAAGGAAAACGTTTTGGTGATGCCGGTGTGCACAAAAATCAGGCTTTGGTTCTAGTTAATTATGGAAATGCAACTGGTCAGGAAATTTTAGCCGTTTCAAAAGATGTTCAAAAAACTGTTTTTGAAACTTTCGGTATTCATATTGAAGCCGAAGTGAATGTTATCTAAGTTGGATTTTATCCGTTAATTTCTAAATGAAAAAACTTAACTTCAAAGTAATTTTCTTTCAAATAATTGGAATCATTTCACTTATTCACGGCATATTGCAATTAAGATTTTTTACCGTCGCTGAAAAGTTTATTTGTGCCACAAATTATTTTCAAAATAAAAAATTAGAATGCTGGAGCAGATTATTCCCTAAAAAAGAAGATGTTATGGGTTTTTGGCCGAGTATCTATATCTGGATATTTTTAGGTTTTTTGCTTGGAATTTTCATAGCTTCTTTCCTTAATTGGAGAAACAGATTTTCATCACTAAACACAATTTTAGTTGCAATAGTAATGTACATTATTATGCGATTTAAATTTTTTAGAAAAGGAATATTATCCCGTTTATTTGACTCTTTCGTATCAATATTTTCAGATGATCCTGCTACCCAATTTATCGTTGGAGGAATTATTTTCACTTTAATTGGTGTCGCAATTTTATGGTTAAGCGTCAAACCAAATTTATCTAATTCCAGAAAAGATATAATTTAAATTTATGACAGAAACCATTTCCATAAAAATCACAAATCCAAATGAAAAAGTTGCAGCAATTATAGACGAATTGTCTGCAAATCTTTATCTTCGTTTTGGAAGCGATGGAAAGAATTCTTTTACTGAATGGCAGCAAAATAATTCAAAATATGTTTTTGTTGTAGCCGAAATAAACAATGAAATTGTGGGTTGCGGAGCGATTAGGCCAATTTCTGAAACTGTTGGAGAAGTAAAAAGGATGTATTCTAAATATCCCCGAAAGAAAATTGGTAAAACAATTTTAGCTTTTTTAGAAGGTATAGCCTCAAAAAGTGGTTATGAGGAATTGATTTTAGAAACGAGAATAAAAAATACTGAAGCTACACAGTTTTACGAAAAACAAAATTATAAAGTAATTCCAAATTACGGAAAATATAAGGATCGACCGGAAGCTATTTGTTTCGGAAAATTTTTAAAATAAAACTCACAAAGATGTATACACCAGACTTATACAAAAACGAAGATCCGGAATCAATCAGAACCTTTTTGAAAGAAAACAGTTTTGGAATTTTGATCAATCAAACCAATGGAAAATTATGCGCCACTCATATCCCGATAGAACTTGAAGTGAATGCTGAGGGAAAAGAAATTCTGGAAGGACATATTTCAAAACTAAATCCGCAGGCAGAAGGTTTTGCCGAAAATGATCAGGTTTTAGCTGTATTTACGGGACCGCACAGTTATATTTCTTCTTCCTGGTACGATCACGAAAATGTTCCAACATGGAATTATATAGCCGTGCATGTTTACGGACGAATTAAAATTGTTGACTACGAAACTGGAGTTGAACAATTAAAAAAATTAGTAGATAAATACGAAGCTCATTCAGAAAATCCTGTTCGCGTTGAAGATTTATCTGCCAAAACAATGCGTGAAGCTCGCGGTATTTTCAGCTTTGAAATTGAAATCTATGAAATTCAGGCTACAAAAAAACTATCACAAAACCGTGACGATCATAATTATAAAAACATAATATCTGAGTTAGAAAAAACAGAAAACCCTCAATCTATTGCTGTTGCAAAAGAAATGTCAAAATGCCGAAAGTAAATTGGTTTTAACCATTGAAAATTAGGAATTCATAAGTACATTTGCACTCGCAAGAATCAGAAATCAAAAGACATTAAAACCAGATGCTTATATATATATTTTACTTTTTTATTGCTGTAGTTGTTGTACAACTTTTTTATTATCTAGGAATTTTTGGCAAATTTGCTTTTGCCAAACCACAAACCATTACGCCAAAAAACATTCCTGTTTCAGTAATTGTCTGCGCAAAAAATGAAGAAGATAACGTTAAAAACTACATTCCGTTATTAGCAGAACAAGATTATCCTGATTTTGAAGTTGTTTTAATTGACGATGCATCAAGTGACGAAACGCTGGAAGTTTTTGAAGAGTTTGAAAAACAATATTCAAACATTCGTTTGGTTAAAGTACAAAACAACGAAGCCTTTTGGGGCAATAAAAAATACGCTTTAACATTAGGAATTAAAGCATCAAAAAAAGAATATTTATTATTTACAGATGCTGATTGTTATCCAACTTCAAAAAATTGGATTACTGCAATGGCTTCGCAATTTACAACAGAAAAAACCATTATTTTAGGATATGGCGGTTATGAAAAAAAGGAGCGTTCTTTATTAAATAAAGTAATTCGTTTTGAAACAGTTCTAACAGCAGTACAATATTTTTCATGGGCAAAATCCGGTTTACCCTATATGGGAGTTGGAAGAAATTTGGCTTATAAAAAAGAAGAATTTTTTAATGTAAATGGTTTTATCGAGCACATTCAGGTTCGATCAGGTGATGATGATTTATTTGTAAACCAGGCTGCAACAAAAGCAAACACTGCAATTGCGTATAGCCCGGAAAGTTTTACATATTCTAAACCGAAAGAGTCTTATAAGGCTTGGTTTATTCAAAAAAGAAGACATGTCTCTACAGCAAATTATTATAAGTTTTTTGATAAAATGCAATTAGGCCTTTTTTACAGCTCACAATTATTTTTCTTTTTATTAGTTATATTATTGCTGGCTTTCCAGTTTCAATGGATTGCTGTGTTGGCATTATTGGCAACCCGTTATACAATTGCGTGGATTGTAATGGGCTTTTCTGCAGGAAAATTTAAAGAAAAGGATCTTAAAATTTGGTTTCCTGTTGTTGAAATCATGCTTATATTCACACAAATTAATATCTTTATAACTAATATCTTTTCAAAACCTGTACATTGGAAATAAATTCTAAAATAGAAAAAGCAAAAAAAGGCGACCAGATCGCCTTTACTTTTTTATTAGATTTTTATTGGAATGAAGTGTACAGTTTTATGCTAAAACGTACCGAAAACGAAACTACCGCAGAAGACATTACAATCGAAACTTTCTCCAAAGCTTTTGATAAAATTGGATCCTACAATTCTGAATTTCAGTTTAACACCTGGTTAATTGCCATCGCAAAAAATGTCTATATTGATTTACTGCGAAAAAAGAAAACCAGTCTTTTTGTTGAAATTACAGATGCTGAAGATCAACAAGCCTACAACATTGCAGACACCACTCCATCTGCAGAAGATGCTCTGATAAAAGAGCAAAATCTATCCCGTTTACTACAATGTATTAAAGAACTGAAACCACATTATCAGGAAGTAATTCAATTGCGTTACTTTCAGGAAATGACATATCAGGAAATTGCGCTCAAAATTAATGAGCCTTTAAGCAATGTAAAAGTAAAACTACTTCGAGCTAAAAAATTATTAGCAGAAATCATCGAACGTAATAGATAATTTATTATCTTTAGATAAAGAATAAAAAATCTTCTTATTTATTCGTAAAACATTATCAATTTAACAAACAAGTTCTTTAATTTTCCGTCCTTAGTTACACACTAATTCCAGTTGGCTTATGATTTGATGTTTACTTAACCTTAAAATCCAATTAACTATGTCTAAATCCAGTATCTACGAATCCAAGTGGACCAATCTTGTTTTCGAAAACAAAAACAAAGAGTACGGAGCGTATCAATTGCGCCAGGAGAATCCAAAAACAACTATTACAGCACTTTTTATGGCACTGCTATTAATAGCAGGATTAGGAAGCGTATCGATGCTGATTAGTAAATTTAGAACGGCGCCTGTTGCAGGACCAGAAATTATTATTTGCCCACTCCCGCTAACACCAGTAAATCTTAGTCCGATTGACGTAAAACCAGAGCCCCCTGCTCCAGTTACCACTGTTCAGCAAACTGCAACAGCATCGCCTGATGTACAATTGACAAATCCTGTTGTAGTAGCTACAGCTCAGGCGACTCCAGATGTTATTGCACCTAACACACAGAACGCTTCTGCAGTAGATAATTCTTCTGCGGGAACAGGAACTTCTGTTAATACAATACCATCAACTGGCAACGGTGGCGGAGAAGGTGTTGAACCTGCAGATACAGGAAATTCAATTGTAAACACTGCTGTTTTAGACAAAATGCCGGAATTCCCAGGAGGAATGGCTAAGTTTTACACTTATGTGGGAAACAATTTTACAAGACCAGAATTAGATGCTGAAAGAACTTTAAAAGTTTATGTTTCTTTTGTAATCGAAAAAGACGGCTCAATAACTGATATCATGGTAAGAAATGATCCTGGTTATGGAGTTGGCAAAGAAGCTATTCGAGTATTAAAATCATTAAAAACAAAATGGAGTCCGGGAATATTAAACGGTAAAGCGGTCCGAACTGCATATAATCTTCCAATTACAATAAAATCGGAAGCTGAATAAAAAAGCAAAAAGCAGAACTTAGGTTCTGCTTTTTTTATGGAATTAAGCCAACCATTAAGAGATTAAGAAAATTAAGTTCGAATTCTTCAAAAAAATAATTCTCGGCAATTAAAAAGGCATATTGTTTAATTTTTCTTAATCTCTTAATAGTAAAAAAACGACATCTTTTTTTATTTTAATTACTTTTACAGTACAACAACAAAACAATTCATTAAAATAAAAAATCAATCAAAATGGGAATATTTTCAGCACTTCTTGGAAACGCCGGCGCGGTTAGTCAGGAAGATTTAATTAAAAAATACGGTCAGCTTTTAACTGATAACGAAGAAGTAGAAATGGGTTTTAAATTAATTCGTGACACTTTTATCTTTACAAATAAAAGATTAATCTTAGTTGATGTACAAGGAATTACAGGAAGTAAAACAGAATACAAATCAATCGCTTATAAAAGCATTACTCGTTTTAGTATTGAAACCGCAGGAACTTTTGATCTTGATGCCGAATTAAAAATATGGGTTTCAAGCGAATTGCAGCCTAGTATAGTAAAACAATTTACTAAATCTGTAAATGTGTATGAGGTACAAAAAGTTTTAGCACATCATGTTTTGGGATAATCTTAAAAATAAAAACCCGACAAATTTTAAAAACTTGTCGGGTCTATTTTTACACTCAAAACTATTATTTCTTTTTAGTTGTAGTTTTCTTTGTTGTAGTTTTTTTAGTCGTTGTAGCTTTAGCAGGAACTGTATTTACAATTTTTTGCTGTACATACGCTTTATACACACCATCTTTCTCAGCTCTTTTCTTAGCGTCGTCAGCTCTTTGTTTAGAATCCGGATGTGAACTCATCATCTGATCAATAAATGAAGCTTCTGTTCCTTCACTCATTTTAGCCAGAATTCTAAAAGCAGATTCTTCGGCATTTACATTGTAGCCATTCTTTTTCAGGAAATTATACGAGAATAAATCAGCATCTGCTTCTTGCTTACGGCTAAATTTACTATCGATAATAGAACTTCCTATTTTTCCTAACTGACTGTCTGTAACGCTTGCAACTGTAGTTGACTGAGAAGCTGCAGCATCCATTAAAGCCTCCTTTTTATAAGCCGCCTTAATTGCATCTCTCGAATCATTATTAGCAACGTGACCAATTTCGTGACCAATAACCGCCAATAATTCGTTATCATCCATAATATCCATTAATCCAGAATATACACGAACGCTTCCATCTGCGGTAGCAAAAGCATTTACTTCTTTTAATTTATAGACTTTATAGTTTAAAGTATAGCCTTCGCCCGTTGTATGTTTTCCAAAAACTCTGTTAAGTCTTATAGCGTATCCATCTGTTGCAGGAGCAATTTCATGTTCTGCATCCATTTTATCTACTGCGGCTTTAGACAATGCTGCAGCATCGGCATTACTAAAGGTAAAACCCGTAACACCTTTTTGAACAGCACCTATTGCTTTTTCTCCAAAATTAATCTGTGCATTCATTTTAGTAAATCCGAAAGCAGCAAAAACTCCCATTACAATTAATTTCTTTTTCATGTTTTTTAATTATTACAATTTAACAACAAATGTACTATTAAGAAAATATCATTTTATCCTTTGCAAGCATATTTTTTAACAAATAAAGGTATAATTTTTAAATGACTAAAAGTCAACTTAATATCATAATTATTCATTTTATAACCGCAAATGAATAAAAAATCAGAACATTAGATAACTTTCTTGTTTTTTAAACGCAATATTTTAACATATTAACCACTCAATTAGCAAACTGACTTTCTTAAAATCTCCAAAAATACAATCCCAAATTAAACTATAAACGAATCTCCAAATAAACTACATTGCTTATCTTTGTCTTTTGAATTTTGATATATGGAAACAGTCATTGAGAATATACCAACTGTAAAACCTAAATGGTTGAAGGTAAAACTTCCAATTGGACAAAAATATACTGAACTACGTGGTTTAGTCGACAAATACAGCTTAAATACTATTTGTACATCCGGAAGCTGCCCCAATATGGGAGAATGCTGGGGAGAAGGTACAGCAACTTTTATGATTTTAGGTAACGTTTGTACACGTTCTTGCGGTTTTTGCGGTGTAAAAACCGGCAGACCTGAAACGGTAGATTGGGACGAACCTGAAAAAGTAGCCCGTTCTATAAAAATCATGAACATTAAACATGCCGTAATAACAAGTGTTGACAGAGATGATTTAAAAGATGGCGGATCTATTATATGGATAGAAACTGTGAAAGCTATTCGCAGAATGAACCCAAATACTACTCTGGAGACTTTAATTCCGGATTTTCAAGGAATTGAAAGAAACATTGACAGAATCGTAGAAGCAAATCCTGAAGTGGTTTCGCATAATGTTGAAACCGTTCGTCGTTTAACACGCGAAGTACGTATTCAGGCCAAATACGATCGCAGCCTTGAAGTTTTGCGTTACTTAAAAGAAAAAGGAATCAACAGAACCAAATCTGGTATTATGCTGGGTCTTGGAGAAACTGAAGAAGAAGTTTTTCAAACCATGACCGATTTACGAAATGCAAATGTAGACGTTGTTACTATTGGCCAATACCTGCAGCCAAGTAAAAAACATTTACCTGTAAAAGAATTTATTACCCCGGAACAATTTGCTAAATATGAAAAATTTGGTTTAGAATTAGGTTTCCGTCATGTCGAAAGCGGACCATTAGTTCGTTCTTCATATAAAGCACAAAAACATATTTTATAAAAAAGGTTATTTGTTTAATTGTTTATTCGTTTAATGTCAAGACATTAAAACGAATAAACAATTAAACGATTAAACAAATAAACGTAAATCTTGAAAACTAGAATTGCTATTAACGGTTTTGGAAGAATTGGCAGAAATTTATTTCGTCTTCTTTTAAACCACCCTGAAATTGAAGTTGTTGCGATCAATGACATTGCTGATAATAAAACTATGTCGCATTTAATAAAATACGACAGTATTCACGGTGTATTGCCCTGCAAGGTGAGTCACGATGAAGAAAGCATAATTGTTGACGGAAAACATTTTTTATTTTTTCATGAAAAAAGCATTTCAAATTTAGACTGGAGAAGTTATAACATTGATTTCGTAGTAGAATCAACAGGAAAATATAAAACGCACGAAGAATTAAATGCGCATATTATTGCAGGAGCAAAAAGAGTAATTCTTTCGGCTCCATCAGAAGTTGACACTATAAAAACAGTAGTTTTAGGAGTAAATGACCATATTTTAGACGGAAGTGAACTTATAGTTTCGAATGCAAGCTGTACGACAAACAATGCTGCTCCGATGATAAAAATCATCGATGAATTATGCGGAATCGAGCAAGCATATATAACAACGATACATTCTTACACAACAGACCAAAGCCTTCATGACCAGCCACATAAGGATTTACGCAGGGCCAGAGGCGCAAGTCAGTCAATTGTTCCAACAACTACAGGTGCAGCTAAGGCATTAACAAAAATTTTTCCTAAATTGCATGAGAAAATAGGTGGTTGTGGAATTCGCGTACCGGTTCCAGATGGTTCATTAACCGATATAACATTTAATGTAAAGCGCGCCGTAACTATTGAAGAGATTAACAAAGCATTCGAAAAAGCCTCAAATACAAATTTAAAAGGAATATTAGATTACACAGAAGATCCGATCGTTTCGGTTGATATAATTGGCAATACAAATTCGTGTTTATTCGACGCGCAACTTACGTCTGTAATTGATAAGATGGTAAAAGTTGTGGGTTGGTACGATAATGAAATTGGCTATTCATCCCGATTAATTGATTTGATTTTACTGATGAGAAAAACATAAATTCATTGTAAAAGCATTGCAATACATGAAATACCACCTTTTAATTCTAATTAGTTTTTTTACTTCAATTTTGTATTCTCAAACTAAGCAGAATATAGATAGTATTGCCTATTATAACAAGTTAGCCAACACCAATCTTAAGACTAAAAAATACGATCAGGCGGTTTTCTTTACACAAAAATCCATAGATTTTTGCGAGACCAATCACAAATCTGAGGGTTTAGCCAACCAGACTTTTAAGCTCGGCAAGATTTATTACAATCAACAAAAATATGAGGAAGCATTAAAAAACTTTCACAAAAGCGTTTCATTGTTTGATAACTTTAAACCAACATGCACCAAAGCTTTGGCACTACATTATATTGGAGTAACCAATATTGCAAAAGGTAATCATAAAACGGCTGAGATTTATTATAAAAAAGCCCATAGGCTACTTAAAAGATTAAATATTGTTGATAGTGCCGAAATTTTAAACTATCAAAAAGCGATGGCATTTAAAACCAATAACGATTTAAAAGCCGCAACAAAAACCTTTCAGGCAATACTCGAAAAACCTGACAATTCTTCTCTTTTAAAAACCAAAATCGATTCTTATTATCAGCTTGGTTTAATCGAAACTCAACTCAAACAAAACGACTCGGCAATTATTTATTACGACACTGCCCTGGAACTTAACTCAAAAACAACTGATTTAATTCAGAAATCAAAAATTGTTTTAGCTATAAGTCAGTACTATAAAGAAAACCGAAATTTTGATCTCGCCTATTCATATCTGGACGAACATTATCAAATAGAAAACTATATTTTAAAGTTGAAAAATGCCAAAATTGATTTGAATGAATTCGAAAGATTCAAAAAAAATCAATCTTTAAACAATACTTTAAAACGGGAAAGTGAAGAAAAAATTCAGTTAAAAACCTATCGCTATTCTAAACTTGTCAGCATTTTGGCAATCGCCTTGATTTCTATTTTATCGCTTTTGAGTTTGGCTTTATATAAAAACAATATTATACGAAATCAGAATAATTTACTTTTAAAAGAAAAAAACAAAGAACTTATTCTGGCCAAAAACAAGGCCGAAAAAGCATCAAAAGCCAGATCTGAATTTTTATCTACCGTAAGTCACGAACTTAGAACACCACTGAACGCTATAAACGGAATCACACATTTACTTCTTGAAGATCGTCCGAAGAAAAAGCAATTAAAATATCTTGAATCATTAAAATTCTCCGGAAACTATCTTACTACTTTTATCAATGAAATTCTGGAAATAAACAAAATAGATTCTACAAAAGTCGAAGTCGAACATATTAGTTTTAATTTAAAAGAATTACTCTTTAATATTCAGGGTTCGTTAAAAGAGTTGGCAACTGCCAATAAAAACTATTTTAACCTTGAAATAGACAAAGAAATTCCTGATAGCTTAATTGGCGATTCGACAAAAGTTTCTCAAATTATATTGAATTTAATTAATAACGCTTTAAAATTCACACAAAACGGAAACGTAAATGTGATTGCAAAATTATTTGATAAAACTGAAGAGAATGCAACCATTTACTTTGAAATTGTCGATACCGGAATTGGTATTCCTGAAGATAAATTACAAACTGTTTTTGAAAGCTTCTCGCAAGGGTCTGTAGAAGTTAACAGAAAATATGGCGGAACCGGTTTAGGGCTTACTATTGTAAAAAAACTTATTGAGCTTTTGGGCGGAGAAATTAAGTTGAAAAGTGAAGTAGGCAAAGGTTCGACTTTTACTTTTAAGCTAGATTTCAGCATTAACCATGAACCAATGGAAAAAGCGGAAGAAGTAAAACCATACAACGATACACAACTAAAACACAAATCTATTTTATTGATTGAAGACAACAAAATCAATCAGATGATTACGCGAAAAATGTTGGAAAACAAAGCTATTTATTGTGAAATAATCGATAATGGCGAAGATGCCGTAGAGCTTTTAAAAGTAAAACATTTTGATATGATTCTAATGGATGTTCATTTACCCGGAATCAACGGAACAACTGCCACCAAACAAATTCGTGAATACGATAAAACAACTCCAATTATTGCATTAACAGCTATTTCACTTGACGAAAATAAAGATATGCTTTTAGCTTTTGGAATGAACGATGTCATTACAAAACCTTTTGTACCTGATGAATTTTACAGTACAATTGCTAAGTTTTTCGATTAGTTTTTTTTAAGCTTCTAAGATGCTAAGAGACTAAGATTCTAAGTTATTTTTTATGTACTCTAAAATGGTCACATCAAAGTTTTGCTGATTATTGATGAATTTACTTTTTATAGGAAGATAATATAATTGCGAAATCAGTTTTGAATCTTTTAAGCGAACATAATCTTTTTCTGTTGTAATGATTTTTTTGTTTTGAGCTTTATTCTGAATCATTTCCAAATCTTTTTCAGAAAAATGATGATGATCCGGAAAAGTCAGACATTCGTCATTTTCGTTTTTTAAGTAATCAAAAAATGGAGTTGGTTTTGCAATTCCTGCCAAAAGTAATTTGGACTCATTTCTAATTTCATTTACAGCAATTTTTTCGTCTTTACCATAGATTGCGTCATCATAATCTATAAAAGTAAAATACAATTGTTGGGAACTGTTTAGTTTTAATTTTCCCCAGATTTCACTTTGCTTTTCATCAGATAAATTCTTCGGACATTTTGTTACGATGACAATTTTGGCGCGACTGGCTCCGCTCCTGCTTTCACGTAAATTTCCGGTTGGCAGCATAAAATCATCAGCGTACAAATCATCATAGGAAGTTAGTAAAATATAAAAACCTGCTTTTACTTTTCGATGTTGATAAGCATCATCCAGTAAAATTATCTGTGGTTTTATTTTTTGAGAAAGCAATTGTGTAATTCCGTTTGTTCTGTTTGCATCAACAGCAACCTGAATGTTTGGAAACTTTTGATAAAACTGAAATGGTTCATCTCCTAAAATTTCGGCATTTGAGGTAGCATCTGCCAAAACAAAACCTTCAGATTTCCGCTTGTAACCGCGGCTTAAAGTTGCTATTTTATATTTATCAGATAATAATCGAATTAAATATTCAATTTGGGGAGTTTTTCCAGTTCCGCCAACACTCAAATTCCCAACGGCAATAACGGGAATATCAAATGAAGTTGATTTTAGAATTCCTTTATCAAAAAGGAAATTCCGGATAGAAGTAATGAATCCGTATAAAACGGCGAAAGGAAAAAGTAATATTCGAAGTAGGTTCATAAAGTTATTTGTCAGAATAATGTCCCATGGCGGAGATTACGAACACGGTTACAATATCATCCTGTACCTTATATATTATTCTGTCTTTAGAATTTATTTCTCTTGACCAAAATCCAGTAAGTCCGTGTTTTAATGCTTCAGGCTTTCCAACACCTTCATAAGGCGTCTTACTAAGTTCTTCTAAGATCTGATTAATTTTTTTGATACTAGCTTGATTACCTGCTTTGAAATGTTTTTTCAAATGCGACTCCGCTAATTTTTCTATTTTAAGCCTAAACTTCCCCATACATCTTTTGGATCAACTTCTGTATAATCACCTCTTTTAGCTGAATCTAAAACCATTTTCACGAATTCAGGATTGTAAGAACCCTCTTCCTTTTTAAGTTTTTTTGAATCGGTTTCTATAATTTCAATTTCTTCAAAACCTTTAAAACTATTAAACATAGCGATAAAAGCTTTCCCTATTTTAGTGCGTTCGTTTATTTTTACAGTTAACGTTTTCATAGTTTTTTATTTAAACACAAAGATACAAAATTCGTACTATTTAGTAATATAATATATTACCAAAGTATTACTATTAAGTAGCATAAAATCACTAAAATTCGTACTATTACTAATATAATATATTAGCAAGTAAGAACTATTACATATCACAATATCATTGAAATATTTTAAGGTTAATGCGTTTATTCGTTAATTTGTTTAAAAAATTTAAGTTAATGGAACAACCTGAAACTTGAAACCTGAAACAAAAATTCAAATGAAAATCAAAAATATAATAGAAGTTCTGGAACAAATGGCTCCTTTGGCTTATGCCGAAGATTTTGACAATGTTGGACTTTTAGTTGGAAATTCAGAAACCGAAAGCACCGGAGTTTTAGTTTGTCATGATGCTCTCGAAAACGTAATTGATGAAGCCATTTCTAAAAACTTCAATTTGGTGGTTTGCTTTCATCCAATTTTATTCTCAGGAATTAAAAAAATCACTGGAAAAAATTATGTCGAACGCGCCATTTTAAAAGCTATCAAAAACGATATTGCTATTTATGCCGTTCACACCGCTTTGGATAATCATTCGCAAGGTGTTAACAAAATATTTTGCAATGCTTTGGGATTGATAAACACAAAAGTTTTAATTCCAAAACAGAATTTCATTCAAAAATTAGTTACGTACACAACTCCCGAAAACTCAGACAAAGTTCGAAATGCGATGTTTGAAGCTGGCGCAGGAACTATTGGCAATTATGATAATTGCAGTTTTAATAGCGAAGGTTTTTTTACTTTTCAAGGAAACGAGAACAGTAATCCTGTAATTGGTGAAAAAGGAAAATTACATACCGGAACAGAAATAAAAATCGAAGTTATTTTTGAAAAACACTTACAATCCAGAATTTTAAAAGCTCTTTTTGCTAATCATATTTACGAAGAAGTGGCTTATGAAATTTATGATCTTCAAAATTCCCATCAAAATATTGGTCTGGGAATGATTGGTGAATTTGAAACTGAAATGGATGAAAAAGAGTTTTTACAATTAGTAAAAGATAAAATGATTGCTGACGGAATTCGCCATTCTGCGTTTTTAGGTAAAAAAATAAAGAAAGTTGCCGTTTTGGGAGGTTCAGGGAGTTTTGCCATTAAAAATGCAATTATGGCCGGAGCCGATGCTTTTTTAACCGCCGATTTAAAATACCATCAGTTTTATGAAGCCGAAAACAAGTTACTTTTAGCCGATATTGGTCATTTTGAGAGCGAACGCTATACAAAAAACTATATTGTTGATTATCTTCGAAAAAAAATCCTTAATTTTGCCATCATTTTATCAGAAGAAAATACAAATCCAGTTAAGTACTTATAGAATATGGCGAATACGAAAGAATTAAGTGTTGAGGACAAGTTAAGAGCAATATACGATTTACAGCTTATTGACTCTAGAATTGACGAGATCAGAAACGTAAGAGGAGAACTTCCTTTAGAAGTGGAAGATTTAGAAGATGAAGTTGCAGGTTTGAGCACTCGTTCAGAGAAACTGAAAAGTGAACTTGAGGTTATTGAAGATCTTATCAAAGCAAAGAAAAACGCTATTGATGAGCACAAAGAGGTTATCAAAAAATACACAAAACAACAAGAATCAGTTCGTAATAACAGAGAATTTAATTCTTTGACAAAAGAGGTTGAATTTCAGGAATTAGAAATTCAATTGGCTGAAAAGCAAATCAAAGAAATGAAAGCTTCTATCGAACATAAAAAAGAAGTTATTTCTAATTTAAAAGAAAAACTTGACGCTAAAAGTTCTCATTTAAAACATAAAAAATCTGAACTTGATGCAATTATGGCTGAAACTCAAAAAGAAGAAATCTTCTTATCTGAGAAATCTGCTGAGTTTTCAGGTCAAATTGAAGAAAGATTATTGGCAGCTTACAACAGAATCAGAAGCAGTGTTCGTAATGGTTTAGCGGTTGTTTCTATCGAAAGAGGAGCGTCTGCAGGATCATTCTTTACAATTCCACCTCAAACGCAGGTAGAAATTGCTTCAAGAAAGAAAATCATCACTGATGAGCACTCTGGAAGAATTTTGGTTGACAGCGCATTAGCTGAAGAAGAAAAAGAAAAAATGGAACAATTGTTCTCTAAATTCTAAATATAAAATCCCGATCTAATCGGGATTTTTTTTTGCATAAAATTTTCCGCCACGAATTTCACTAATTTCACTAATTTTTATCTACTAAGAATAAAAATTCGTGCTAAATTTGTGAAATTCGTGGCGATACTTTTTGATCAGGTTTCGAATAATTATATTTTACCATTAAACAATTGGCTTTGGGAATTAAAAAAGGAATACGCTTCATTACATTGAAATCAGTTGGGCAATATATTAACTTCCTGAGTTATGTTCGTCCGCAAAAAGCTGTAGAACTTTCATACGCACTTTTTAGTCAGCCAAGAATAGGCAGATTACAAAAAGACACTTTACCTAAAGTTTTAAAAAATACCGAAACAGAAACGTTTCACCATAACGAACATCATTTTCAAACTTATATCTGGAAAGGAAATGAAACCAAAATCCTTTTGGTTCATGGATGGGAAAGTAATGCTTCGCGCTGGAAAAAAACGTTACCTCATCTTCAAAAATCAGGAAGTACTATTATCGCCATAGATGCCCCGGCACACGGACAAAGCAGCGGAAAGGAATTTAATGTTCCGCTTTATGCTGAATTCATCAATAAAGCTGTCGAAAAATACCAACCCGAAATTATTATTGGTCACTCTATTGGCGGTGCGGCTTGTGTCTACCATCAATATTTGTTTCCAAATACCAGTATTAACAAAATGGTAATTTTGGGAGCTCCATCAGATTTAAAAATATTAATTGATAATTATGTTTCGATGTTAAGTCTGAACACTAAAATGTTTTCACTTTTAGAAAGTAAATTCATGAATCGCTTCAACTTTAAGCTCGAAGATTTTTCCGGGCAAAAATTTGCTGCAGAATTTAATGTTTCCGGTTTAATTGCGCATGATACTTCAGATAATATTGTTTCGTTTGAAGAAGGCAAAAAAATCGCCAGTAACTGGAAAAACAGTCAATTTATAGAAACCAAAGGCTTAGGTCACGGAATGCATGATGATGAATTGTATGCTAAAGTGATTGATTTTTTGTTTTCTTCTTAAGGTTCAAAGGTGCAGAGGCACAAAGGGACAAAGGTTTTTTATTATTACGAGTAAATAATCTCAGTGTTGTCATTTCGAGGCACGAGAAATCTCCGCGAGTAACTCCGCAACGATAATCCAATCTTTATCGAGCTTCTCGCGGAGATTTCTCGTGCCTCGAAATGACAAATATTGCGAGCATTCGAAAATCCTAAACAACAATCTTAAAATACTTCAGCAACTCCTTCTCGCCTTTTCCAGTAATAATTATTGCTCTTGAATTTTTAGTTTTTCTGAGCCAGTCTTCAGATATCATTTTATTTAAAAGCAATGCACCAATTGAACCTGCCAAATGATTTCGCCTTTCGCTCCAGTCGAGGCACGGTTTTAAAAATATTCTTTTTTGTTTTTGGGCTTCTTCTATATTAATTCCAAAATCCGAGAACCATTTTTCGCCTTCAGAACTAATTTGAAAGGCATCATTCTTATTCAGAATTATTTTTTGTTCTAATAAACTATCAGTCAAAGCAACGCCAATTTTCCCAGCCAAATGATCGTAACAGGTTCTGCAATATTTTATTGGAGGATAAGTATCCTTTTCTTTCTTTAATCGAATTTCTGGTTTAGGAATAAGATTTGCCATTGCTTCTACAGCGTAAGCAACTTCTTTGTTTGAAAATCTATAATATTTATGACGTCCTTGCTTTTCTACAGAAAGTAATTCTCCTTCTAAAAGTTTGGTCAAATGCATACTTATATTTTGCGGAGAAGTATTGGCTACAATGGCAAGTTCGGTTGCTGTAAAAGCTCTTCCGTCGAGCAATGTCCACATGATTACCGCGCGCGTTGGGTCGCCAATTAAGGTCGCTGTCTTTACAAATTGATCTTCCATATAGATTTCATAGTTAAATACAAACTGAAGTATTCGCTTGTAAAGTTAAATAACTTTGCTAAAAACAAATCAAATATGTCATCCAGTTTATTCTTTCAGTCAGAGGTTAAAGATCCTTATTCTATTTATAAATTAATGTTGGATAAAAATCCAGTTTATTGGGATGAAACCAATCAAATATGGGCAATTTACTCTTATGAGTATTGTGCTGAAATTTTGAAGAATTCTCAAGTTCAAATTCCGATTGTGAATCCGAATAATGAACAAAAACTAAATGAGTCTGCTTTAAAGGTCCTGAACAATCTAACTCGTTTATCAAACGGGATTCAACATGAAATTACGCGTGAAATTGCTGTTTTGTTATTTTCAAACATAAAATCTATCTCAATTGATCAAATTATTTCTCAATTGATTCAAAAGGATTTAAGCGATAACAAAATCGATTGGGTAAATTCTGTTTGCAAAAAATTACCCATTCTTACTGTTTTAAAAAGTTTTGGTTTTGAAGAAAAAGATTGTGAATTTATTTCAGGTAAAATAGATTCTTTCAGCAAAATTGTGCTTCCGCAGAAAACGGAGGAACAAGTAAAATTAATTAATGAAAATGCAGAGAAACTCTCTTTATTAGTCGAAAAACATTTTTCTTCTTTAGCGTTTTACAATTCCTTATTGATCAAAGTTTCCAACCAATATAATCTTTCAGTAGAAGAAATTAATCCGATTGCCGTCAGTAATTTTATTGGTTTGTGCATTCAGAGTTTTGATGCCGGACGTGGAATCTTGAGTAATTCCTTACTGCAAATTATTAACAACAAATCCTTTTTAAACAAAAAAGAAATAGAAAAAGCTGTTATCGAAACTTTGCGTTTTGATCCTCCGATTCATAATACCAGACGAATTGCAAATGAAGATTTTTACATCGGCGAAAGCCAAATTAAAAAAGGTGATTCGATATTGATTGTTCTGGCTTCAGCTAACCGTGATGCCCAAAAATTTGAAAATGCAATAGATTTTAATATTGAAAGAACTAATAATCATGAAAACCTGACTTTTGGGATTGGCGGACATATGTGTCTGGCTAAATATTTTTCTATCAATTTAGCGACCGAAGCTTTATTTTATTTAGTAAATGAGTACCAAAGTATTGCATTATTAGAAAACAAGATTGAATATGAACCTTTAATAAATGCCAGATTGCCAAAAAATATCTGGATTTCAATAAATAATTAAAACACAAAATATGATAGCTGTAATTTTTGAAGTAGTTCCGAATGAGGGGAAAAAAGAGGAATATCTTGACATCGCTGCCAATTTAAAACCAGAACTAAGTCATATTGATGGATTTATTTCGATAGAGCGTTTTCAAAGTTTTACCAATCCCGAAAAAGTTTTGTCTTTATCATTTTGGAAAGATGAAGAAAGCATTCAACAATGGAGGAATCTTGAAATGCATCGTTATGCCCAGGCAAAAGGAAGAAATGAAATTTTTAAAGATTACCATTTGAGAATCGCACATGTTGTTCGTGATTATGGAATGTTTGACAGAAAAGAAACGCCACAGGACAGCTCTGAGTTTCATTCTTAAGAAAAAGGTTCTGAGATGATAAGATTTTAAGTTTTTTTTGATCGATAATATCATAAAAATAAAAGAAAGTCCCAGCGGGACAATATGTTTATAGAAAATGATTAAAGCAAATTAAATGAGCCACAGTGGGGCGAAATATTAATATTGGGACAATAAAAATATCGCTCCGCTGGAGCTTTTTTCTCCGATTTTGTGAATTATCTATAAATATGATGCTCCGCCGGAGCTTTAGCTATATTGCAAGAAAATCTAAATTCTATTAAGTCCAACAATCTAAAATCTAAAATCTAAACTCTAAAATTGAATTTTTCCTTACTTTTGCAAGATGGAAGAGAATTTAAAACGTCTGAATAAATTTATTGGTGAAACAGGTTATTGTTCCCGTCGCGAAGCCGATAAATTAATTGAAGAAGGACGCGTGACAATAAATGGAGTTGTACCTGAAATGGGAACCAAAGTTTCGCCAGATGATGAAGTACGTATTGATGGAAAGCTGATTGTCGAGAAACATGAAAAAATGGTTTATTTGGCGTTTAACAAACCTACTGGAATTGAATGCACGACCAATTTAGAAGTTCGAAATAATATTGTGGATTATATTAATTATCCTAAACGTATTTTTCCGATTGGAAGATTGGACAAAGCCAGTGAAGGATTAATTTTTATGACAAATGATGGTGATATCGTAAACAAGATTTTGCGCGCCAGAAATAATCACGAAAAAGAATATACAGTTACAGTAAACAAACCTATTACAGATCGTTTTATTCAACGAATGGGAAATGGTGTTCCGATTTTGGATACTGTTACAAGAAAATGTAAAGTAGAGCAAATCAGTAAATACACGTTTAAAATTATCCTGACGCAGGGATTAAACCGTCAGATTCGTAGAATGTGTGAATATTTGGGTTATGATGTAACGGCTTTAAAGCGTATCAGAATTATTAATATTTCATTAGATATTCCGCTTGGTCGTTATCGCGATTTAACCGATGCAGAAATTAAAGAATTAAATCGTTTAATTGAGCCTTCGAGCAAAACTGAGGAAGCAAGTTTACCAAAAGAAGAAGTCCCAAGACGAAGAACAGAATTTATTTCAAAACACGATCCCCGATTTAAGAAAAAAGGAGATTATTAGTTTTAGAATTTCATATAAAACCCCGAATAATTCGGGGTTTTGTTTTTGATTATCAGCAAGTAAATTACGGGCAATTTGGCGTTTTATTCCAGTTTCCTGCGCCGTTCCAGTCATTTACAAGATCTCCTAATAAATCGATATTGGGTTGCTGCTGAAATGCGTACACCATAACGCCTTCGTAACCATTTTCTTTTAACCAGGAAACATCTTGTGATGGAGATGATGTTCGTGAAGGCTGTCCTGACCAAAAACCACAAACAAGCGTATTTTTTGCCATGCCAAAAGTGGTATAAACAGGAAGACGATCTTTTGGTTCTCCACCATAACCCATTTCCCAGCCATAAGTCAGGTTATCTGCCAGTGTTCTGTTTTGATATTTTGGCGTAAAATAGGCTAAATCATCCCATAAAGCTTTGGAAATAATTTTATCAGGCATAATTTCCTGCATTTTTGTAGTAACCGTCACTAACGAAGATGGATTTGGTGCCGGATTATCGCTATACTCATCATCAATATCTATTCCGTCTAAACCTATTCTGTCTACCACTTCTTTTAATTGGTGGGCAAAATTGACTGCTGTTGCTTCATCTGGAAACTCAGACCAACCTGTTCCGTCATGATTGTTTAATACAGAAAGCAATACTGTAATTCCTTTATTTTGCAATTTTTGAATATCTGCAGCTGTAAGTGCTGCATAATCTGAAGTTCCTACTACATATGGATATCCGGCAGGAACTTGTGTTTTTGGAGCCAATTCTACCTGTCCTTGCGGAAAAGGTTTTTTATTAATATTTGCCGAAAAAATACAAACCACATCAACCGCCGCACTGCCATCTGCCATCGTGTAGCAGCCTGGTGTTTGCAATTTATCTATACTTACATATGCAACAGACATTCCTGTTTTTTCGTATGAATCACATTGCGGTGCGCTACCGTACCAAGGTTCGCCACTAAAAAAGACAGCATCACCGGGATTAAAAATCCCTTTCTCTCCTAATGTTTCAAGAACCATATATTCTCTGCAAAAGAAAAAGAAACTGATTTTCGGGTTTTTAACTGCAATACGTTTGGCTTGTTCAGGCGAGCAATTTGGAACTCTCTCAATTAAGGTATTCCAATTGGCACCTTTAAACATTGCCACATTTGGTTTTTTTATCCAGGCCATTTTATAAATTTCTAAATTATTCTTTGGTTAAACAAAAAAACTAGAAATACAATAGGAGCATTTCTAGTTTTATTTTACTCAAAATGAGTGAAATTGAAATTAGAAGGTATATTTAATTTCAATTACGCTCATTTGCCCTTCTACAATTGTAGACCATTGTCCTGTAAATTCAGCACCATAAGATGCAGCAATTACAGAACCTACTTTTTGAGCTTCATCATTACTCCATAACGGACCAGCCAAAACGTTGGTTTTGTATTCGTTTTTACCTCCGTTTTTAACGTTTAGTTCTAATTCAACTACACTCATTTGACTGTCTACAACGGTACTCCATTGTCCTGTCCATTTACCTTGGTGTGCAGCTGCTACTAAAGGAGCTTTTTCGTTTGCGTCTTGTTGGCTCCAAATTGGGCCTGCCGGGATATTCACTTTAAATGTTGCCATGATACTAAATTTTAATTTATTGATTTGTTTGTTCCTACTCTTTTGGCTTTTCAGATACGCCTCGTTTTTTATGTGGTTACAGAACTCCACATTTACAAATGATTAATTTGTAGTTAACTTATTACCAGTAATATAAAAACCAAATACGCTAGCTTTATTTAATTTCTATAGTAAAAGTATTGCAGAACTTTATTTAACATCATAAATATGTTACAAGATTGATAATCAATGTCACCAAAAACAAAAACCGAGGTATGGGAGCAAAAAAAAACCTTTGCAGCTGCAAAGGTTTTTTAATTGTAAATCAGTAATTTAAATAGTTTATTACTTTAAGATTCTGAAATTTTTTACGAAATCTTTGTATTTATCACTTAAGGTAACTTTGTGATTTCCTTTTAAGATAACCAAATTATCATTCACTATTATTTCTTCTATTTTACTTATGTTCACGATATAATTGCGATGCGTCTGGCAAAATTTGGCCGGATCTAAAAGATGGATAATTTTAGTCAATGAAATTAGAATTACAAATTTTTCAACATCTGTAATAATGTTACAATAGCGATCTTCGACCTCGATGTAAACAATATCTTCGATTTTGACTTTCTTTAAAGATTTATTTTTTTTGATAAAAAGTGTATCATTACTTATTACGGTATTCTGATCTTCACTGTGAAAAACATTCGTCTGTTCGTAAAATTTTTCGACAGCCATTTCCAATGCATACAAAATCTCAAGTTCATTGAAAGGTTTCATTAAAAAGCTAAAAGGTCTTGTCAATTTTGCTCTTTCAAAAATTTGACGGTCTTTTGAACTCGTTAAAAAAACAAAAGGCTTTACACCGTTTGGAACGATATTTATAGTTTCTGCAAAAGTGATTCCGTCTGGTTTTCCATCCAGAAAAACATCAATAACAACAATATCAATCGTGTTTTGGTAAAACATGGTGAGCGCTTCCTGATAAGTTCGGGCAATTCCCACAATGTTATAATTATTTTCGGTAAGTACTTTTACAAGTGCATCACTTTCTGTAACAGTATCTTCGATGATAAGGACATTAATATTATCCATGATTTTTAAACTTAGGCAATATTATAATCATTTTAGTTCCAACATTTTCTTCACTTTCTATTTCGAGTTTTCCGCCATTTTTACGAATCAGGCTTTTGCACAACTGCATTCCTAATCCGGTACCTATAATGTCATCATTTTTCTTTTTCGAAAGTAAAACTGTTTCTTTTAATAATTCTTGTCGCGTTGTTTCATTCATTCCCAATCCGGTATCTTCGATCACTAAATAACAAAATTCTTCTGATGAAGGTCTTGAATAAATTGAAATTGCACCGTTTTCTTTTGAGAATTTAATGGCATTGTCTAACATGTTTCGAATAATAATTTTTAGCGAATCCATATCTGCAAAAACGTAATCTGTCTTTGAAACATCGCTATTAAAATTGATATTTGCGTTTAACATCAATGGTTTATAATTGTATTCTACATGCTGTACAATGGTAGCCAAATGCAATGATTCCTGATAAAAATAGGCTTGTTTGGTTTGCAATAAAGCCCAATTAAGCAAGTTATCCAGCAAATTATAAGCACCATTTGCAATTGTACTATTGGTATGAAGCAAAACATCGAGTTCTGTGAAATTTTTATTCTTTAGATTCTCCATCAATTTGCCGTTACTTGTTTTAAGGGCATTTACTGATGAGCGCAAATCGTGGCTTACAATAGAAAACAGTTTATCTTTTGTGGCATTCAATTCGTCCAGCTCATTTTTCTGAGCGAGGATAATTTTATTGTTTTTAATTTTCTGTCGGTAAAAATAAACACCAGTTCCAAACAAAATGAAAAGTAAAACCGAAGCAATAATAAACCCATTTCTTTCGGCTATTTTTACTTTATTTTCAGCTGCAAGAACGTCTACTTCTTTTTGTTTTTGTTTTACAGCAAATTTCTTTTCTAAATCTGCAATTGCCCAAACTTTGTTTTGATCGTTTAGGGAATCTTTCCATTGTTCAAATTCTTTTCTATAAACTAAGGCTAAAGGGAAATTCTTTCTATTTTCTTCAACCACTGCCATATTCTTAGCTGCTGCTCTTTTTATATTGAATGAGTTTACTTTTTTAGATAAATGATACGCTTTTTCAAAATAAGGAATTGCTTGACTGTCTTTATATTGTTCATAATACAAATTGGCAAGATCCATATAGGATCCGATAAGCAACAACGTATCTTTTTCTACCTCTTGTACTTTTGAACTTTTGAATAAATAATCTTCGGCTTTATCATAGTTTTTAAGATGTAAATAACACAAACCGATATTATGCAAAACAGTACTGTTTTTCATATCATAAATTCTCCTATCAGAGAATTTTTCGACTTGCTGAAAATACTGTAAAGCCATTTTAAACTCCTTTTGATCTACAGCTATTTCGCCCAATTTCATTTTTACCTTATAAAAAAACCGGAAGTTATTCGAAATCTTATTAAACTCTTTTTTAGATTCATTAAGAAGTTTTTTTTCTTTAAAACCAATTCCTCTAAAATAATGACAATAATCTACAAGCTCTTTATTTTCTGAATTACTTATTTCTTTCATAGAATAAACCAAAGTAGAATCCCAATTGCTTGCTCTAAAAAACTTTTGAGCCTTATCAAAATTGATATTCTTGTTAAATTCTCGAGATTTTGCTTTAATTTCAATATTCATTAAAGAACCTATTTCTTGAGGTTCTTGAGAAAAAAGGAAAAAGGAAACAAAAAGTAATACTGAAGTAGCAAACAATTTAATTCTAATCATTATACTTTATATTTTATCAAATAATAATGATATAAAAGCGCTACATCATTATCCGTAACGCTTTTATTGTATTTAATCAAGATTAAATAATCTTCAATTAATTATCCTTGTTGTACAGTAGTTTCTGTCCCTCTCGAAGTTTCAGGGTCTATATCCCACAGAAAAGTTTGAATTGTTTCTATTTCAGCAAATGTATCTGTTCCATAAGGGTATGGTTCAGCTTTAAAACTTGCTTCATAAACATCAAACTCTTTTTCTGGGTCATCCAGTATATCATAAGCTATAAAAAACTGCAGTTGGCGCTTTCCATGAAGATCTATATACCAATTTTGATAAATATCAAATTCTAATTCGTCTTGTTTATCGTCCTCAACTTCTTTTTGTCCTTTCGGTTTACGAGCAACCAAAAAGACTGCCCTAACTTGAAACGTTCCATCCTTCTTTAATGTAGCCTGAACAATTGGAGCAAAAGGAATTGATGATTCATTTTCCGGAAAACTTATAGGCGTTTTTTTTGTTATTCTACTTTGGCTTTCAGGTTTCATGCATTTACCCGGTGGATAGATTTTGCCACCTGGTCCAGGTCCAGTAAGAGTAGTTTTTGTCATGGGTTTGTTTTTAGGGTTAGATTTATAGATTATTTATATTTTTAAGAATTATCTTGTTCTATTAAATTAAAAAAAGACAAATCTTTGATTTTTTTAGAAACCAAATATAGTAAACATTTTCTTAATAAGTTTTAAGCCTTTGTAATAACTGTATTAATTAACAATTATTAGCCGTGAACCTTTATAAAACTTGACTTACAATTATATCTATCAAAAAAAAATCCCATTCAAAATTGAATGGGATTTGGCAAACTTATTTTCTTTCATTTAAAAATTCGTAATACAATATCTTTGATAAAACAGTTTCGTTTTGATACCTTTTAATTTCATTTTCCCGCTGAATTTCGCTGTATTGTCCATCCAGATTATGAAGTAAAAAATATTCCCTGCGAGTTTCGTCATTAAAATTTAATCCACTTAAAAATTTTGGCTCTACTCCTTTATTCACAGAAATGTTATAGTTTGTAATCAGACTTCCCCAGTTAAAAAAGCTGCACAAAAGTACGGTTCCATAAAAATACCAAATCATTTGATTGAAGAGATAGGCATTTGTTTTTTGTTTGGTAATTTTTAAAAAGGCATACACTAAACCAATAATAGCCAGGATTAAAAACGCATAAACTCCCAATCTTTTGTATGTCAATCCGAAAAAAGAAACGTATTCTGAATTTTTGACTGCCGTGCTCAAAATCAAAGCTCCGTTTAATACAATCCAGATTTTAGACAGGCGCTTTAGATTTGTTGCTTTTTCATCAAAATTGAATCCGCCTTTAAAGTAAAACAGAATTACTCCAACAGCCATAACGATAGAAAAAATGATTGCATTTACTCTTTCATGTGTATCTGCGCTTAATTTTGAGGTTTCGATTACTTCAAAAAATTGTTCGTAATTATACGTTACGATAAAAATTAAGAGCATTACGTTTAAAAGCAATAAAGTGATTTCGCCGCTTTTTCTCTCGAAATTTAAATCCAGAAATGAGAATGTGTTTTCGTTTACAGCTTTCTCATCGTTAGAAAACTCATTAGCTAATTTCGGATTGAGATCGTAACAAACTTCCGGAATCCAATAATTCCAAAAAGTAAACGAAATATAAAATCCTAAAACAGTAATTACGAGCAATTGCCAAATGTCAAGATCTAATTGATAATCTGTAAACAGAGAAGAAAAATGATCACTTCCAAAAGAATACACCGTAAAAAACAGCGCTACAAAAACAACCGGAATGATAAAGTAAGCTATCAGTTTTTTGGCAAAATTATTATGTATTTTCTTTTCCGGAAGCCATTGGCTAAACATAAAAACGCGTCCTATAGAAGTAATTCCGTTTACAAATACAAGCGGAAAAACCTGCATTATTTTTAGCTGTACATCATGCGTTTTAAATTGTAAAAAAACAATTGACATGAACATCGCGAGAAATGACACAAAATCGCCATACCAGGCAAAAGCAAAACACGATAGAATAGATGTAAGCACTAAAACCAAATGTGACCGATCTGCGAATCGATCCTGAAAGAAATAACAAATTAAGCCTGTTAAAACGAGTCCAAAAATAGCGAGGTTTACTCCTATTGATTCCTTGTAAAAAAGCAGTGTAAAAACGATACTGCATACTAAAATAAAATGATGTTTTTTCATAATTTAAATTTTAAAAGTACTTTGTATTTCAAAGCGTTTAGGTAAAAAAATTTTACTTGTTAGATTTCATTAATTTTTCAAGACTCGATAAGTGTTCATTAAAGGCCGCGCGTCCTCTATTGGTCACTCTATATGATGTTTTAGGCTTTTTGCCTACGAATTCTTTCTTTACTTCAATATATTCTGATTTTTCTAATGCCGAAGAATGACTTGCCAGGTTACCATCTGTTATATCCAAAAGGGTTTTCATTTCGGTAAAATCAATCCAGTCATTGACCATCAGAATGGACATAATTCCCAATCTGACACGACTTTCAAAATCCTTATTTAATTTATCAATGATTCCCATTGGATTATTTGTATTTTTTGAACATGATTAGTCCGTACAAGATATGCAAAATTCCAAAACCAATGATCCAAAAAATTAATCCATATCCGATGAAAAACAAAGAAATGCATCCTAAAATAAGCTGGCTGAAACCAAGGTATTTAACATCTGAAAATGTATATTTTTCGGCATTTATCAAGGCTAATCCGTAAAAAATCAAAGTTGTTGGCGCTACCAGAATAAAAATCTTATGATAGATAAGTGCCAGGCAAAAAATACCTCCAACTGCTAAAGGAATAGCCAAATTGAAAAGCATCTTTTTTGTTGCGGTTGTCCAGATTGGTAAATTGTACTTTTTACTTTTCCTAATGGTGAAAAAAATTCCGAAAATAAAAGCAAAGATCAAAATGATTAATCCGCTTGTAATTAATTCAGAAACTAAATTGCCATCCAATAAAACATGTTCTCCATCAAGATAATTTATCCCGTTTATTTTGAATAACTGATAAACATACAATCCGCCAATTAAAGCAGAAAGTCCGGCAAAAACTCCTGAGAGTCCACTTAGTGATATAAATCTGGAAGAACGCTCCATCATGGAACGGATATGTGATAAATCTTCTTGATGCTTCTGATTCATGATTAAAGTACTTTGAGTTACAAAGTTATTATTTATTTTGGATTGACAAATAAAAAAATGAAATTATTTAGGAACCAGATGTATTTTCTAATTCCAATATTATAAATAAGCTCCAAAGGAGCGTAATATTTATAGTTAATATGTTCGTCCGGCAAGAGAGTTCCGTCGGAACGATATATTCTTCACCGCATTTAACTTAAAGATGTCACCCCGCTGGGGTTTGTTATTCTTTTGCACTGAAAAATTCTATAAATATTGCATCCCTCTGGGATTTGAGATTATAAATAATTTAGGAATGACATTATGAAATAAAAGGTTTTAAAATAATGCAGGAATGAGATTTGTTATTACCGGAGAGCCGCGCGAGGGATAGGAGCTGGCTATCGAAGTAGCACGGATAGCCCGACCGTATTTTCGAACCAGATGTATTTTCTAAGTCCGATATTATAAATGATAAGCTCCAAAGGAGCGTAATATTTATAGTTAATATGTTCGTCACGCAAGAGAGTTCCATCGGAACGATATATTCTTCACCGCATTTAACTTAAAGATGTCACCCCGCTGGGGTTTGTTATTCTTTTGCACTGAAAAATTCTATAAATATTGCATCCCTCTGGGATTTGAGATTATAGATAATTTAGGAATGACATTATGAAATAAAAGGTTTTGAAAACCTTGAAGGATATGAAAAGGTCTTACTGCCTCTGAGTTACGTGAGGATAGCAGCTGGCTATCGAAGTAGCACGGATAGCCCGACCGTATTTGCGAACCAGATGTATTTTCTAATTCCAATATTATAAATAAGCTCCAAAGGAGCGTAATATTTATAGTTAATATGTTCGTCAGGCAAGAGAGTTCCGTCGGAACGATATATTCTTCACCGGATAACTTAAAGATTTCACCCCGCTGGGGTTTGTTATTCTTTTATACTGAAAAATTCTATAAATATTGCATCCCTCTGGGATTGGGATTGTAAATAATTTGGGAATGATATTATGAAATAAAAGGTTTTGAAATAATGCAGGAACGAGATTTGTTATTACCGGAGAGCCGCGTGAGGGATAGGAGCTTGCTACCGAAGTAGCGCGGATAGCCCGACCGTATTTGCGAAAGGCGCACATATGCAGCAAGATTGGAGCGCCTTTTGCAAATACGGTCACGCCCAATGTATTAAAGCGAAAAGCCTACTCGATTGAATAGGCTTTTGTATCTGAATGAGAAATTTTAATTTATCAAAACCATCTTCTGCGTTTGAATAAAAACACGCCAAAAGTAGAGAGAATAACTGAAACGAAAAGAAGAATCCAAATACCGTATTTGCTTTCTTCTAAACCGTTTGGCACGTTCATTCCGTACAAACTTGCGATTAGGGTTGGAATCATTAAAATGATCGAAATAGATGTCATTTGTTTCATAATATTGTTCATATTATTAGAAATCACCGAGGCATACGCATCCATCATTCCGGTTAGGATGTTGCTGTAAATATTGGCCGTGTCCTGCGCCTGACTTAATTCGATTTCGACATCTTCAAGCAAATCTAAATCGTAGTTTGCCTTATATGCTTTTAAGTTTTTTATACGATGAAACAAAACATCATTTGCTTTTAAGGAAGTGATAAAGAAAACCAAACATTTTTCGATTTGAAGCAATGCCTGCAATTCTTCGTTTTTGATTGATTTTTCTAAATTGTCTTCGGCTAATTTTATCTTTTGATTAATTTGTTTTAGGTATTTTAAATACCAGACACTTGAGGAGAGAAGCAATCTCAAAACCCAGTCTGAATTATCCTTAACCTGAATGTTTTTTCGTCTTGAATACAACATAAAATCATGTATGATTTCTGTTTTGTAAAATGTAATGGTTACGCAGATATCATCTTTGAAAATGACACCAAGCGGAATAGTTTGAAAAGGCAGTTTGACGTCGTCACTTTTTATAGGAACGCGCATGATGATAAGCGTCCAGCCATCTTCGATTTCGATACGGGGTCTTTCGTCGATATCTTCAATATCGTTGTAAAATGCTTCGGGAATTTGAAGTTCTTCGAGTAAATATTTTTTTTCTGTTTCTGATGGAGATTCGATACTTATCCAGCAGTTTGGTGTCCATTTTGAGATTTCGATTAATCCGTTGTTGTTTGTGTAAAAGGCTTTCATTTCAAAATACAGGGTTTTATCGCAGCATTTTGAAATTTTCAAAAGCTGTTTTTAATTTAATACTAACGAATAATAATCGTCCATTTGGAGAAGTGTTTTTTAAAGTGTGGCAAAAGTATCTTTTATTTTTAAGACGGGAAACTTTAGGGTATTAATTATATATTAAAATGTACTTTGAGCAGAGTTTTTAAACACATAGAAACATAGATATTGCAACTGTAAAAGGCGTTTCACTTTTTCTAAACAAACATAGCCAGCTATGTGAGAGAATTTTTATTTGTGTAATACAACAAAGCCTGTTCAATTGAACAGGCTTTGTATATTTTTGAAAGAGCATTATTTTTTGGCGCTTCTCATTTTTCTTGCTAAAAGTGTGTTTTGAAGCAACATGGCAATTGTCATTGGTCCTACTCCACCAGGTACTGGTGTAATGAATGATGCTTTTTTGCTTACTTCGTCAAAATCAACGTCACCTTTTATTACGTAACCTTTTGAGTTTGATGTATCTTCAACACGTGTAATTCCAACATCTACAATTACAACTCCGTCTTTCACCATATCACCTTTTAAAAATTCAGGAACTCCTAAAGCTGTAATAATGATATCTGCATTTTTAGTAAATTCTGCTAAATTTTTAGTACGGCTGTGTGTTAGCGTAACAGTTGAATCTCCCGGATTTCCTTTACGACTCATTAAGATACTCATTGGTCGGCCTACGATGTGGCTTCTTCCAATCACTACAGTATGTTTTCCGGCAGTTTCTACTTTATAACGCTCTAATAATTGCATGATCCCGAATGGAGTTGCAGGAATGAAACTTTCCATTTCCAAAGCCATTCTTCCAAAGTTTGTTGGATGAAATCCATCAACATCTTTATCGGGATCAATTGCTAATAGAATTTTTTGCTCGTCTATATGTTTTGGCAATGGCAACTGAACGATATATCCATCCAGATTATCATCTTCGTTTAGTTCTTTGATTTTTGCTAATAAATCTGCTTCGGTAATATCTTCTGGTAAAGCGACTAAAGTTGAATCGAAGCCAATTTGCTGACAAGATTTCACTTTACTTCCTACGTAAGTTAAACTTGCTCCATTTGTACCAACTATAACGGCTGCTAAATGAGGTACTTTTCCTCCGGCTGCTTTTATTAATTGAACTTCGGCTGCAATTTCGTTTTTAATTTCTTCAGATGTTTTTTTACCGTCTAGTAGTTGCATTTCTTAATTTTTGTTTCAGGTTTAATTTTTGTTTCAAGTTTCAGGTTTCAAGTTGGGGCGAAACTATATTATTGAAAAAAAGTTTCAAATTTCTGTCTCTTAATTTGAAACCTGAAACTTGAAACTTTTTATTTTATTATCTCGGCATTCCGCCTGGCATTCCTTTCATGCCTCCCATCATTTTCATCAGGTTTTTTCCGCCCGGACCTTGCATCATTTTCATCATCTTGCTCATTTGGTCAAACTGCTTCATCAACTGATTTACTTGCTCGACTTTCGTTCCGGAACCTTTTGCGATTCTGGCTTTTCTTTTTACGTCGATAATGGCAGGTTTACTTCTTTCGATTGGCGTCATCGAGTGAATGATTGCTTCAATATGTTTAAAAGCATCATCTTCTATTTCTACATCTTTCATGGCTTTTGAAGCTCCGGGTATCATTCCAACCAGGTCTTTCATATTACCCATTTTCTTTACTTGCTGAATCTGCGTTAGGAAATCATCAAAACCGAATTCGTTTTTAGCGATTTTCTTTTGAAGTTTTCTGGCTTCTTCTTCATCAAATTGTTCCTGCGCTCTTTCTACAAGAGACACAACGTCTCCCATACCTAAGATACGCTCGGCCATACGATCTGGATAGAAAACATCAATGGCTTCCATCTTCTCGCCTGTACCAACAAATTTGATTGGTTTGTTTACAACCGATTTAATCGAAATTGCAGCTCCACCACGAGTATCTCCATCTAATTTGGTTAATATAACTCCATCAAAATTTAAGATATCGTTGAAAGCTTTTGCTGTATTTACAGCATCTTGTCCTGTCATGGCATCCACAACGAACAATGTTTCCTGTGGCTGAATTGCTTTGTGAACACGAGCAATTTCATCCATCATTTCCTGATCTACTGCTAAACGACCGGCTGTATCGACAATTACGACGTTAAAACCGTTTGCTTTGGCATGTTTAATTGCATTTTGAGCAATTTCAACAGGATTTTTATTTTCCGGTTCTGAGTAAACCTCAACACCTATTTGATCACCTACAACATGCAACTGATTGATCGCCGCAGGACGGTAGATATCACACGCTACAAGAAGTGGTTTTTTATTTTTCTTTGTTTTTAGAAAATTAGCTAATTTTCCTGAGAAAGTCGTTTTACCAGAACCTTGCAATCCTGACATCAAAATAATACTTGGAGTTCCAGAAAGATTAATTCCTGCAACATCACCACCCATTAATTCAGTCAACTCATCTTTTACCAGCTTCACCAGTAATTGTCCTGGCTGAAGCGTAGTTAATACGTCCTGACCTATTGCTTTTTCTTTTACTTTGGTTGTAAAATCTTTGGCAATTTTAAAGTTAACATCGGCGTCTAATAAGGCACGACGAACTTCTTTTAAAGTATCGGCAACGTTTACTTCTGTAATTTTACCGTGTCCTTTTAATATATGGAAGGCTTTATCTAACTTATCACTTAAATTATCAAACATACTATTTTCTTTATTTGAAGTGCAAAGATAATCTAATTAGATATTTTAGGCAATTTTTATTTATGCGTAGTTTTTTGCCACGAAGGCACTAAGGCGCGAAGTTTTTTTGCTCGTAAAGTTTATCTTTCACGCAGATTTAGCAGATTATTTTTTTAGATTAAAGATAAAAAAAAACAGCATGCTAAATCTGCGTTATACAAAAAAGCGCAAAGAAAAAATCTTTGCGCTTTCGTGCCTTTGTGGCAATATTTTTAGAATTGGAAATAAATAAACGGTTGCGAACCTGCAACTGCTGTGGCATAAACAATCCAGAATACAAAGCCCAAAACTATTGCTTTTGCTAATAGTGGTGTTTTATCAAAAACTGATTTCATGCCGTTTGTAAAAACTTCCGGCAAGAAATGCCAAACATAACCAAACAGCATTAATAAAAATACATTTTTGTATCCTAAAAATATTACTTTCCATTGCTCTGGTTCGAATGTTAACTGACCAATATTATTGATCACCTGCAAAGCTGTTTCAAAATCTCTGGCACGGAAAAAGATCCAGCAGAAAACTACAAAATGAAATGTTATTACGATTGAAAAGAATTTCCAAAAGAAATTAGAACCTTCTTTTTTGGAAGGGAATAATTCCATAAATATTTTATGAACCGCTAATGCTAATCCGTGTAATGCTCCCCAGATAATGAATTGTGCTCCGGCTCCGTGCCACAATCCGCCTAAAAGCATTGTGGTGAATAAATTGAAATTGGTTACTAGCGTTTGATTTTTTTTCTTCGAAAGTAAAAATGTCAGACAAAATAATCCAATTGATCCAATTGCGATTGCCAAAGGAATAAAGCTTTCGTTTACATTCGACATTCCCCAAAGTAATAATCCGAAGAAAAATAAACTTGGGAATAAATATCCGGCAAATGTACCTTCTCTGTTTCCTCCGATAGAAATATATAAGAAATCTTTTAACCACGTTGAAAGTGAAATATGCCACCTTCTCCAGAAATCTGTAATCGATACTGATTTATAAGGCGTTCTAAAGTTGGCTGGTAATTTAAATCCTAACAACAAAGCGATTCCGATGGCCATATCTGAGTATCCTGAGAAGTCACAATAAATTTGAATGGCATATCCGTAAGAAGCCATTAAATTTTCGAATGACGTATAATTCATCGGCGTATCAAAAACTCGGTCTACGAAGTTTATTGAGATGTAATTTGAAATTACTGTTTTCTTAATCAATCCACCAATAATAAGAAATAAAGCGTTGTTTACATCTTGTTTGGTAAGATTCAATTTTTGGTAAATCTGCGGTAAAAAATCTTTTGCCCTAACAATTGGTCCGGCCACTAATTGCGGAAAAAACGAAACGAAAAATAAATATTCAATATAGTTTTTTGTCGGCTTTATTTCTTCGCGATAAATTTCAATAATATAACTCATCGACTGAAAAGTATAAAACGAAATTCCGACAGGAAGAAAAATATTATGCAAAGCAAAATGACCGTTGAACATGTCATTGTAAGTGACAATCATGAAATTCATATACTTGAAATAACCAAGCAAACCTAAGTTCAGTATTACACTTATAACCAGATAAATTTTCTTGGTGCTATCTTTTGTTTCTCTGTAAATAATCTGACTCAAGCCATAATCAACTACAGATGAAAGCAATAATAGTAAAAAGTAAATTCCACTTGACTTATAATAAAAGAAAAGTGAGAAAAGAATAACGTAGGTTAATCTTAAATAAAATGTTTTGCGCAAAAATGCGTATACGAAATAGAAAACTAAAAACAATCCAAGAAATAAGCCTGTATTGAATAATAATTTTTCGTCGGGATTATATATGAACCAACTTTTGACTTGCTCTACTGTAATTTCACCGAAATTCTGAACAAACCAATCATTTATGCTATTACTTGTTATCAACTTATTTTTTTGATTTAAAATTATCGTATGCTTTTAAAAACGCTTCCGTAAACAATTTTGCTTGTTTTTCGTATCCTTTTTTAGAATAATGAACAAAATCGGGGCCTATCAATCCTTCTGCTCTTAATTTTCGAACTCCTGTTATTCCACCAAATTCATCGTACAAATCCCAAACTGCAAAATCATCTTTTTCTGCAGTGCTATTAATTCGTTCTGCATAATCTTTAACGTACACATTGGGTTTTCTCTTTCTGTGCAGTGATGGCGGAGGCGTCATAATAATTATCGGAACATCAATTTTTTGATCTTTCAGGTTACTTATAAATTCGCGTAATTGTCTCATATAAGCCGAAGCTTCCATGTTATCGTAACTTTCATTTGTACCGAGAGAAAAAATCAACAAATCGGGATGTAAAGATTTTAACTGCTCAAAAAACAAAGGATATTTATTGTAATCAGAGAATTTAGCGCCATTTACTCCAATTCCGCTATAGGTTATTCCCGGAGCATCTTTTTCTAAAACAAGTCCGTTAAGCTCAAATTCTGATGCTTCTTTATTTGGAATCAGGTAAATTTTATCTAATGCTTTTTCTGATTTATAATAATGAGAAAATGCGTCAGATTCCAGATTTAACGGAACAAATTCGGAATTTTTAATCTCTTTCGGTTTTGTTTCATTTGTTGGAATTTTTAAAATTCTTCCGGCACGAATATTATTTGATTTCAGATTATTTGCTCTTTTGATTTCGGCTACAGAAATATTGTATTTATCTGCAATTACCGAAATCGCTTCTCCTTTTTTAATTTTATGCGTGATTACTTTTCGCTCTGTCGACTGAATAATATTGGTTTGGGATGATATTGCCAAATCAAACATATTCTGGTTTTGAGGCGTAATAATATGGATAGAATTGAATTTGTAAGCCGCATCTTTTATATTCAATTGAACAGCAAAACCACCATTATCTCTCCACAAACCAATTCCGCTTAAACCGATTGGTCTGTTTTTTACGGGATAAATATTTCGATAACTTTCCCAGATTCTGTTCGAATAGAATCTTTCGTTATAAGATCCGTTTGTTTTTGCCAATTGATACGGAAAAACAAAACCACGACCTGCATTTCCGAATTGCTGCTGCAAAATTTTTCTAATTTTATTGGTCATTAAATCTCCCTGAATATGGGAATCGCCAATATGTACAATATTTATTTTTTGCTTATTATCGCCTTCGTTTTCTTTTAACTTTTCAAAAACACTTTCTAATACTTTTGCATTATAAATGTGATTACCCATGTACGATTCAATCGTTGCACTATCGATTTTACTAATCATATTTTTAGTTATTAAAAGTGAGACTGACTTTTGCGCCTGATTATTTATCGAGAAAAAAAGACAACAAAAGAGGATAATAAGTTTATTCATTTACACTATCTTTTTTAACAGATACAGAATCTGCTTTAGCTCTTCTGACTGTTTTGGGTTTAGCGGCAACATCGCGTTTTTCGCGCAGCGCTTTATATTGTTCGTATCCTTTGTTTAACTGATCATACAATAAATTACCAATTGCTTTTGCACCGCGTTGATTAAAATGTGTGTAATCTTTATTGGCTTTCGCCGGAGTTTCATCAACCCATTTCACCATCGATCCGTCTCCGCCCATTAAAGTGTATAAATTTACAAATCCCGACTCAGTTTCAAGTGCATATCTTTTTTGTGCTTTCATTAAGGGCACAACGGCAGAATCTGTTTTCATTTCCAAATCATATTTGGTTGATTTATCAGCGGTTGAAACAATTAATATAGAAACTCCCGGAAAAGATTCCTTGATTTTATTTACGGTTTTTTTCATTCCTTTTTCGTACCAGGAATAATTTTTGGTTCCGTAATTTAACACATTTGTTCCGTAATGCAGTACAACCAAATCATACTTTAAATAGTTATTAAAAGCCTGCATCACATCGGCATTAAACATAGAAATTGGCAACCCGGAATTTCCTCTTTGCGAGAAGTTATCTACATGAACTCCGCTTCCGTTATCAAAATTAAAACCATAAATAGGGATTGAATCTGCCTGAACGAAATTGGCCTTAAAGGCTTTTATACTTCCTGAAGCTACTTTTAAGCTATTAACTAAGTTATTCGGAACTAGATTTTTTCGCAATGTATCTTTTCCTATAATAAAATTGACATTTCCTTTTCGATGTGATTTTCCGTAAAACAAAGTTGGATTATCTAACACAGATACGTGTTTGTTAAGCCCGGCTTCGTATTGTACCCAGGTTGGATTTGTTTTATCATTTGCAAAGAAAACATGACCGTTTACACCAAAAGGATTTATTGGATGTTTTACATTTAGATACGATTGTGCTTTCCAGTTTTTAGAATAAGACGATTTTACCGAACCTCTGGACGCAGCAGATTCTGAAGATATAGAAACAAAACCAACTCCGTTTCCTCCAAAACGTTCCTGATAATTATTTCGAACATCCTGAACAATTAAATCACCATCGGTCATAGAATCACCGTAATAAGCAATCCTTACTTTGCCTTGTGGATTTTTTTCTAACTGATATAATTTCTCGTAAAAAGAAATCAGGTATTGGTATCCTTTATAGTTTTCAAAAGTTTCTGTTGGAAATTCAATTCCTTCTGTTGCATCAAAAACAATTTTTTCCTGAGCTTCCTTTTTCTCTATTTCGGCAATACTATCGCCTTCTTCAGACAACGAATCATTTGCAACCGACTCCAGAAGCAGGCTGTCTATAAGTACACTTTTAGAATCGACCTTGCTATCCGGAAATATCTTATTCGGCAAAACTTGTTTAAATCCTATAAAAGCGATAAATGCTAATGCAACGATGGCAAAAGACTGAAAAAAATATGATTTTGTGTTCACTTAGTAATTATAAATTTTGAAGAATAGACTCACAAAAACTTCATCTCAATTCTTGTTAATTCCTTATAAAAAATACCTGCAAAGATAGAATTAAACCTTAATTTATAGTTCTTTTTAACAATAAAAAAAGAGGTCAGATAAATCTGACCTCTCTCAAAAAAAAATAAAAAAAACAAAGCTAATGATTAACTAGATTTTTGAATGTATAATCATATAGGAAATGAAAGAATCTTTCTCTCTTTTAGATTTTTCATTATGAATTATTTCAAGATAGCGTATTGGAATGTAGGATAACCTCTTTCTCCAGCAGCATTTACACCAGCTGTAAATCTAACTTTATAAACATTTCCTGCTGGATCTTTAACAACAAAGAAACGATCTGATCTTGCAGCAAATCCAGAAGTTGGATTACCATTTGCATCTGTTCCTGACACAGTTCCTCTCCAGTTTGAACCAATATTTCTTTGATCGTCTGTAAATTTAGCGTTGTCAACATTTGCTAATGTGAAAGCATCATATGTAAAAGCGGTCGTAAGAACCTGATATGCTTTCGCACCACCTTTAAGGTTATTCAAAACAAAATCAGCGAAATTATAAGGAGCCAAACCTCCTGTAGGTGTAGGCGTTGTATTAGTGAAACTTGTGAAACTAATATCCCATTGTGTTTTTTGAGGTTCTACACTAACTGTTTTCTTATCTAATAAACTTAAGAATGTAAAGTTATATGCTACATTTTTTGAAACAATGATTTCTTCATGAGTTGTAGCTGCAAGATCTGCATACTGAACCTTATAATCATTACCACTTCTTAAAATTCTAACTTTTTTCCATCCTCTAGAAGGTCCTGTACCTGTACCTTCAGATCCAACTTTAGGATCAACTGTCCCAGGATTACTTCCCATATTGATAACATATACTTTGTTATCAGCATCTGTTGCTGAAATTACCGCAATAGCTGTTTTAGTAATATCTCCTGCAGGGTCATCAATTTGAGTAGTGCTTCCACTACCATTAACAAGCATAGTCTCATCTTCTGCTTGAACTTCATCAATATTTACACTGGTCGTTTCCTTAGCAGTCATTCTCACAGTGTGGTTGATTATTACTCTAAAATCTGTCCCAGAGTAGAATCCTAAATCCCATGAAACTCTAGGAACAGCAGTCATTTTTCCACTGCTTAAATCAACGAAAACCTGATTTGGCTCTGTTGGTCCTCCAACTTCCGGAGCTAATGCATTTCCTAAAGAAGCAGTTTCGTTAAAGTTTACCTGAATTGATTTGTTTTCAGAAATTACAGTATTAATAGTTGCACTGCTAATAGTGAAAACAACATTTTTCACTTCACCTTCTATAGCTTCTTTTAATTTCTTGAATGTAAAAGATACAGTAGATACATTTTTTTCAAAAGGTACAACAACAGTATTAGCTGTTACTGCGGGAGTAGTACTAAAATCTGTACCAGTTGCTACTGCAGTTTCAGTAACAGTCAAAGTTAAAGATCCCGCTGATGCAGTTGGAGACGCGAATTTAATCTCGATCGGAGTTGATTCTGCTGATAAATTTAAGGACGTAGAAGCAAAAGCTACCGCATTAGCCTCAGCCACTTCATCATCACTGCTACAAGCTCCAATAGCAACTATTACAAAAGATAGTATTAAAATAAAATTCTTTTTCATGGTATTGATTTATTAATTAAAATTTAGATTATATGAAAGTTTTAAGAAGTAAGATCGGCCGTAACCTAGCATCTCAGAGGCTGTTCCTCCTCCTCCGTGTGCGCCACCACTAGCATCACCGCCGCCTCCATTTTGCACAGATTGCAGATTGGTAACATCGAAAAGGTTTCTCGCTCCAATGGTAACTTCGAATTGATTTTTAAAGAATGTTTTTCGAATAGAAGCATCCATCCAACTAAATGGCTTAAGTTCGTTTAAAAAGAAACCAGGTTTTCCATCAATGTCAGACCCTGCGACGTATTGTTGCTGCTGTCCATTGTATTTATAAAAAACAGCCAATAAAGTATTCCATTTTGTAATATTATAAGAGATACTTGAATTTAATCTGAAAGAGTAGAAAAATTTATCATCAGATACTAAATTTTCAGCTGCCAAATCAAGTCTTCTGGAAATTCCAACTACAGCTGCACCTAACATTATATTCCAATTTTTGTAAGTATATTGCTCTACTGTTGAAATGTTCCACATTTTATATCTGTTGATATTAACGTATTTATAATGCAAAGGAGCTACCTGTATTGTAACAAGATCAATTCTATCGTCAACATCCAGATACGTAACAGCTAAGTTGTTCGAGATTTGAGCGCCAGAATCAAAAGTACAAGCTCTTTTCAAGCTAAACTCATAAGAAGTACTTGTTTCAGGAATCAAATCTGCATTTCCTTGCATGTTATGGTTTGAGTCTACAAAATAAGTATACAACTCATCAAAGTTTGGAGTACGATAAGATTTACCTAAAGAAGCTCTTGCTTCTAATCCTTTATCAAAAAGATATCTTAGACCTAAAGAACTTGCATATTGATTATCAAAAGCGCTTTGAAATGAAAATCGGAGACCCGGACGAATTGAGAATTTATCATTTACACCAATTTCAGCAACCGAATAAATATCATAATTCTCAAGTCTTTTTCTAATATCTACACCCTGCTGATTATCATCTCTAAAAGCTCCTACTGAAGAATCATAAAAACCATTCTCGCTTGTAATTTCGTAACCAAGCTGAAAGTCTATCTTTTTATTATCAAAGAAATTACTCAGTGCCCCTGTAGAATAAAAAACCTCTTTTGATTGATACGTATCTCTTTCGTTATCTATCTCTTGTTTTGTATCTAAATGATAAACAAAATTCTCTAAATCACGCTCTTGTTTCTGTTGAGAAACCGAAACATTATACTTTAACTTGGAAAAAAGATTTCCACTGGCATTTAAATGGTGGTAATAACGATTGGTTATATATCTTTTGTCTCTCGAAAAATACGTATCAGCAAATGGATAATTGTCTTGTATATTTACAATCGGATTATAGTAGTGAACATCTTCACCATAATAATCAAATTTGTAAAAAATTCTAAAAGCATCTTTTTGGTAGCCCAAAATGGCATTTCCTACCAATTGCTCTTTTGGAAGCTGTGTATATCCTCTAAATCCATCATTTTTATCATAATCCTTCCCTTGCATATTATCATAATAACCAGCCATCACATTGCGGTTTCCTCCAATATTTACAAACCAATTTTCATTAAAATTATGACCAATTTTAGCTGATTGAATATGACGGCCTTTATCAAAAAATGCAAATTCCTTACCTACTGTTTCTTCCTGGACAGTTGCGCTGATCTGCCATTTATTACCACCTCCTTTTTTAGTAATAATGTTTAAAATACCAGATACAGCATTTGCTCCATGAGTTACACCCATTGAACCTTCTATAATTTCGATTCGCTCAACATCATCAAGATTTACCTGGGTTAAATCGACATTGGTCCCCATTCCTGTATCACTTACTAAAGGTATATTGTCAACCAAAATCTTAAAATACTGCGCATCTAATCCAAACATAGAAACTTTTGAACGTCCATCATTTCCATTAGATGTCACACTAATATTTAAATACTGATTTAAGACGTCAGCTAAGTTATTTGCTGCCAGCTGCTTTATATTTTCTTTAGATATAACACGAACATTAAAAACTGATTTTTTTATAGATTGTGGCTCAAACTGACCTGTAACAACAACTTCAGACAGTTTATTTATAGCTATAGTATCTTTTTCCTGAGCAACAGAAATCTGACAAAAAAGGAACGCAGCAAAAAGGGTGATTTTAATTTTCATTATTTTTATTCAGTCTTAATAGTGGCGCAAATATATAAACTATTTTTATTTGTTCTAAATAAAATTTATATATTTGCGAAAAATTAAAACAAAATAAATTTAAGTTATGATTTCAAAAAGTCTTTATTTTTCAGCCGTAATGGCTTTGGCATGCAGTCTTGGCTTTAGTCAGGATAAAAAGCAACAAGACATTAAATCGATAAAGTCGATGTGTGGTTGTTACGAAGTGAAGTTTAATTTTACAGAAACTTTTCAGTATCCCAAAGATTCTGCAACTTATAAACCATCAGAAACGAAACACGAATCTGCATTGGAATGGGTTGAGCTGCTGGAAGACACTCCAAACAAAATCGTAATGCAACACTTATTGATTGTAAGTGACGACATGATTATCAAACACTGGAGACAAGACTGGATTTATGAAAACACAGACTTATATGCATTTGACAAAGGCACCTCTTGGAAATATAAAAAATTAGACAAGAAAGCCGTTAAAGGTCAATGGACTCAAAAAGTATTTCAGGTAGACGATAGTCCAAGATATGAAGGATCTTCAACTTGGGTACATGTTGATGGAGAAAATTACTGGTCAAATGTTGCTGATGCTCCTCTACCAAGAAGAGAACAAACAAAACGTAATGACTACAATGTATTAAAAAGAAGAAACATTCACGAAATCACTGCTACAGGTTGGAATCACGAACAAGACAATGCTAAACTTATTAGAGATGAAAGCGGAAAAGATGTTTTATTAGCAGAAGAAAAAGGAATGGATATTTATACTAAAGTTCCGGACATTAAATGTATTGCCGGTCAAAAATGGTGGAAGGAAAATAGTGCCCTTTGGAAAAATGTTCGTGACAAATGGCAAACTCTTTTTGACAGACACCAAGATCTAAACCTTGAAGCTAAAGTAGACAGAAAAGCACTTTATTCTCTTTTGTTTGATTTGAAACCAAGTGCTACAAAAGCAGAAACTGATGCAATCATCAACAAGTTTGTAAAATAAAATATTTGTGTTAGTTGCAAAAAGCCAGTAGTTCTAGAACTACCGGCTTTTTTATTTTAATAAAACTTAAGGTTTTGAAATCTCAAAATTCAACTCATCTTATTCATCCTCACTAAAACCAGTTCTTCTGTTTCCTTCATAAGAATAAAGTATTCCTGGCTCATTACTGAATTCTGCTTTAAAGGAAATTTTATCAACTTTATGACCTCCTTGGGAAATAGCAGCTTCTTTTTCAACTTTACCATTTGTAATAGTTACTGTTACTGAACTATATTCATTTGAAGCAGATGAAGTCGAAAATGAACCGTCTTTCTCAAAAGTAACTTTGATCTTGAATTTTTTAAAAGATTTCTGATCGTCTAACCACAAAGTATTATTGTTCGCGGCCGTATTATAAGTAGAAAATAGTTCGTGTTCTGAAACTTTTCCAGATGCGTCAGATGCATCAATAAACCATTCACCTGCCAAATTTTTAGCTGATGTTCCTCCCGTAGTAGTTTCACCAACTTCGTCACAACCAATAAATGAAGAAAGTATAAGTACTGTAGCAATTGTGCCTGTTATAAATTGTTTTATTTTTTTCATTTTAAAAATTTTAATTTGATCGTGTAAATTTTCTATCTGCTGTTCCAAAGGCTGAAGAAGCAATAATAGACCATTGCCAATGGTTCGGGTCAGTTATAATCCCGTTGTTGCTTTCGGCAGAAATACCAGATTTAGAAGTTTTTTCCTGATATGGTGCATAAATTTGTTTGTCGTCTATATTATAAAATTCCAAAGTTATTTTATCATCGCCATCAACATATCCCGTAGCATTGTCACATTTATATATTCTATCTCCTAATTTTGTGACAATATTATTATTACCGCTTCTGGTAAAAGTACCGGATAAATCTATTGAACTGGGTTGTTCACTTAAAACAATCACTGTACGTGTAATATAAGATGGAAAACCGTCTCTATTTATTGAAGAGTATTTAATTTTATAAACAGAAGGTTTACTTGTATTCACCATTCCATCAATTTTAACATCTAATTTTTCTCCACCAGATTCAGCCTGAGCTCCTATTTCCGTATATGTTTCTCCTTGTGTAAGAACCACAAGTGCATCTCCATTCAAGGACATATTTGAGTAATGCGTTATTTGCGATACATTATCCGTAGAATCTGTTTCACAAGAAGTAAATAATAGTCCGGAAACTATCATTCCTAGTATAAATATTTTTTTCATTTTTTGCTTTTTTTAGTTAACATTCCACCATACCGGAGCCGTTATCGCCTGTAAAGCCGGTGCATTTGGATTTCTTGATTTTACGATACTAGGCAAAACAATCCTTTTTGGAAACTTCCCTCCTGTTACATTTTCTACAGATACTGCAAATTGCCCGGGGATATAGGATTCACTTACCTGAGAAACAGTAGATATTTTTGGGTATCCTGTTCTGTTTTGCTCCAAAAAAGATTCATATCCATTTCCAGGAAAACTTGCAATCCATTTTTGAGTAATAATAGCCTCAATTTGTGCAGCAGTTCCTGTTGCGGGAAATTCGTATTTACCTCCGGCAGCAACAAATGCATCGGCATTTCCACCAAATCTTGTTATTGAGGCCTGAACGCCTAGATCATATTTAGCTTTAGCTCCCGCTCCATCGAAATATCTTGTAAGTGCTTCTGCTTGTAAAAAATTGCTTTCTTCCTTACTAATAAAAAATACAGGTGTTATTGGACTTAATAATACTTGAGAAAGATTGGTTGCTTTATTCTCAAAATCACCTTGACTATTTGGACTTCCGGCTCCATAATATTTATTTAAACGAGGATCAGCATTAACTTGTAGATAAGAGTACAATGTTTTACTAGCTTTCAGGTTTAAAGTACTATTCAATTTTCTTCTGTCAGACTCATATAGTGGGTTACTTTGATCAGCTGCATCAACAAACTGAGTCAATGCGGCGTCAACATCTAAAAATTGGGCACCTGAATTGATTAAAGCTTTTATTCCTAATTCGGCTAGTGCGGGATCAACTGCTGTTAATCTCATGTGTAATTTTAACAATAAAGTATTACCAAATTTTGTCCAGTTTGCCATTTCACCTTTAAAAAGTAAATCATCACCTGCAGGTGCTATTCCCTTAGAAGAAGTTAGGTCTTTTGATAGCGCTAATTTTAAATCAGCAATCATTAGATTGTAAGTTTCTTTACCTGTATTGAATTTAGGCTGCAAAATATTTATATTATTTGCTTCAGCGTACGGAATAGCATCATATAAATCGGTCATTACCTGAGAGCCTTCTACTTCAAGAATCGTTGCCATTAAGTAATAATTCCAGTTTTCTTCTGCTAATGCTTGTGTTTTTACAACTCTGATATCATTCAAAGCATCGTACATAGCAGTCCATGCCGGTTGATAATCGTTTGTTCCAATAGTATAAGAATCAACATTTTTATATTGATTGGAAGTATTATTTTGTGTCCAAAATTGAGACCAAAATCCGCCAATTAAAGCGTAGTAAGATCCTTGCGCACCTGCAAGACCAACTATACCAGCAGGAAGGATAGTACTATTTGCCTGTCCGGAAGGCAAAGTATCGGGATCTCTATTAATATCAAATGTTTCATCACATGAGACTAATAAGAATAGTACTGTAATTAATGTTGCTATTTTTTTCATTTTTCTATATAATTTTAGAATGATAATTTTAAAACTCCACCTAAAGATCTTTGCGAAGGGTTAGATCCAAATTCTCCAAAGTCTGAAAGTACACCAGTTCCATAAGTTCCTACTTCAGGATCTGTATATGGATTATCTCCCGGAGTCCACATAAATAAGTTTCTACCATAGATACCAAGTGACATTTTGTTTAATCCTATGTTTTTGGTAAAATCAGAAGGGAAGTTGTAACTCAAATTAATTTCTCTTAATCTTATGTAAGTTTTATCAATTACATGAGTTGGTTCAATGCCCGGATTATTTGAGGTATTGTAAAAGGTAGATACTTTATCCCAAGCGATTGCCGTTGTGTTTTCCGTATAAGTAACATCTTTTGTTACAGCATCTACATGTTCATTAACAGAATTAGGAACAATAAATGGATTTCTGTCGTTATAAGTAGTTTCAATACCATTTCCTGTAAAATGAGATAGTCTTTTAGTATATGAATAAAATTCACCTCCTTGTTTCCAGTCTAATGAGAATCCTAGATTAAAGTTTTTGTATTTGAAAGTATTTTGAAGTCCCATTACAAAATCACGCTGCGAATTGCCAATTCTCTGAAGATCACCACTTACTTCATACAATCCCGTATCAGCATTTACAATATATTGTCCTGCAGCATTCATTTTTGGAACTTGCGAATAAAATGTACCTATTGGCTCTCCTTTAGCGGCTGAATAAGTAATACCATAAGCCGTTGCTAAATCAATTCTGTCAAAACCATCAGCCAATTTAGTAACTTCGTTAAGGTTTTTAGTAAAAGTGTAAGTCACATTCCATGAAAAATTTGAGTTTTTGATCGGGCTTGCTGTAATAGAAAGCTCAATACCTTTATTTACAACATTTCCTGCATTAATGGCTTTCGTTAAATAACCCGTTGAAGGATCTAAAGGCAAGTTAACGATCAAGTCTGAAGTTGTTTTATGATATACTGCAATATCATAACTGATTCTATTTTTGAAAAATGATCCCTCTGCTCCAACTTCATATTCAATTGTACTTTCTGGTTTTAATTCCGGATTACCTAGTTGTCCGTAAGCTTCATAATAACTAATTCCTCCAAGCGGAGACAAAATTTTACCAAAATTAGCAGCAGCATCTCCTGAAACATATGAATTTTCAGTTGAATAAGGAGTAGTATCATTTGCAATTTTAGAAATAGAACTTCTTAATTTTAAGAAAGTTTCTCCGTTATCAATTACAATGGCACCAAGGGATAAAGCCGGGTAAAAGTAGGCATTGTTACCAATTGGTAAAGTAGAAGTAATATCTTCTCTACCTGTAAGGGTAGCAAAATACCTGTTTTTAAAAGCAAATTCTGCAGATGCATAAACCGCACCGGTTTTTCTTACGGTATTAGTTTGTTTAATTTTTGCTCTAAATGGAGTGTTTGAAAGCTCATAATAGTTTGGAACTCCAAGATTTGTTATTGAATTAGTTAATTCATCAGATTCCCTTTTGTTATAGTTGAAACCTCCTAAAAGATTAAAATTCCAATTATCATTTAAACTGGTATTGTAATTAACATTGAAGAATGTATCAAATTCACTATATTCAGATCTTCCTTCTGTAACTCCACCTACAATTTTATTGGTTTTTGCAATAGCCTGTGGTGTTCCCGGAAGATAATCTACAATAGCTCCGTAACTTTTCAATCTTTCTTGTCTTAAGTTACCGCCTACTTGCCATGAAGCTGTTATTTTATCTGTTATTTTATAACTTAAATTTACGTTTCCAAAAATATTATTTCCATATATTTTTGTACTGTTCTCATTAATTGAGAAATAAGGATTTGAAGAATAAGGAGTAAAATAATAACCTGGAGTATTAAAAATATTTCCTTTATAATCTCTTAAATCTACTACACTAATATCTCTCGGGATTTGCAATAAATCCTCTTGTAATGTAGACCCTTGACCAGCATCATCACCTTGTCCTGTGTTTACAGCACTTTGATTTTTGTAAACATAATTAAAAGCGGTTCTTAATGTGAATTTTTTCGATTTCAAACCACCATTAAAACCTAAAGATTGTTTTCTATATAAATCCGCATCAGTTGGTACAATTCCATCACTGTTTACATTTGAAAATACTAAAGAGAAATCTGAAGCATCTCCTCCACCGCTAAGGTTTACGGATTGTGTAGATAATAAACCTGTATCGTAAAAATCTCTAATATTATTTTTTAATCCAACATAAGGTTTAATTTGCTGGCTGTTATTAAAGACTGTTCCCCACGGTCTCACTTCACCATTAAATGCAGGTCCCCAAGAACCATTTTCATTACTGTATGTATTAGTTCCTGAATATCCGACACCATTCCAGCCTTGTCCAAATTGATTTTGTAAGTGAGAGACTCTTGCTGCTTCGCTTAATTCTGTTGAAGCAAGCATATCCACTTTTATTCCTGAATTAGTTTTTCCTTTTTTAGTTGTAATGATGATAACCCCACCCCCAGCTCTTGAACCATACAATGCAGAGGCAGCAGCTCCTTTAAGAACCGTCATGCTTTCTATATTATTAGGATCAATATCACTAACACCATTTCCTGAATCATAAGATCTCTTAGAAGAAGCCACTCCGTCATTACTCGTTCCTGTTGCTGTATTATTAATAGGAGATCCGTCAACAATATACAGAGGACCTGAATTTCCTGTTATTGTATTTAAACCACGAATAACAACTTTTGTAGAAGCTCCAGGTTGTGAAGGTGCAGTAATGTCTACTCCTGCAATTTTTCCTGAAAGCGTTTCAAATGGATTTGTATTGACTACAGCGGTAAGCTGCTCTGATTTTAAAGTTGTCGTAGCATAACCCAAAGATTTTTTTTCTCTCTTAATACCAAAAGCAGTTACAACAACACTTTCAAGTTCTTGTGCAGCAGCATCTGCTAATTTTACATTGATAACTGAGGAACCTGCTGCAATTTCCTGCGTTTTCATTCCAATATAGCTAAATATTAAAATTTGATTTGATTCGGCTTTAATAGCATATTTTCCGTCAAAATCAGTTTGCGCACCAGTTTGAGTTCCTTTAATTAACACAGTTACCCCTGGCAATGGTATACCTGTATTGTCTGAAACGGTTCCTGTAATTTTTTTCTCTTGTGCAAATGTAAGTTGCATAGCAAAAGCAAAAAAAAGCATCCCAAATACCTTCATTTTTTGTTTCATTATTTTATTATTTTGATTTAATTGAGCGCAACTTATCAAATTAATATAATTTTAACAAGAAAATATTATCATTTAACATTTTAAAAAGTAACTAAAAGATTACTTTTACTTTAATATATCAGGAGAATTTTATAGTAACTTATTTTCAGCAAAACAGTTAGGCCGCAAAAAAAGACGCTGATTTTTCGGTATATTTTTTCAGCAACAAAATTCTATTAAAACTAAAAATGATAGTTTTTAAGATTTTTTATCTCAAAAATCAATTAACAATTTTTAGAAATCCACCTTAGAAACATTAAAAAAAGGCATAAAAAAAACCGTTCAAAAATTAATTTGAACGGATGGTCCTTTTATAATCTTCACTAAATAGGGTACTAATTCAAAATAGTTAAAAATAAATATAAGGAGGTATTTTTAACAGACTCAATCTGCATTTATTTCTTTGTAAACATAAATGCAAAAGTAATATTAGAATTAAAGTATTTTCAGGGATAATACGTTTAAAGAATAACAAATAAAGCCGATAGTTTTAAAACTATCGGCTTCTCTATTTCTGTTATAATGGACTTTGCTCAATTAAGGGATTGGCGTCTATTTCTGCTTGTGGAACCTGAAAAATAAATCGGTTATCTCCGGCAGGAATATTAAATTTCCCAAAAGCTGGGTGGTTTGAACCCGGATAATCTCTTGTCAATGGTACTTTTAATCGTTTCATATCAAACCAGGCATAACCCTCTCCCCATAGCTCAATTCGTTTTTGAAGTATAATTTCATCTATCAAAGCCGTTCCACTATTTGTAGACAAAACATATGATGGATCTCTTGTTATGGTAATATCATACAAAACTTGTCTTGCACCTGGCTCATTTCCAGATCTTGCAAGAGCTTCAGCTTCTATATAATACATTGCAGCAGATCTTAAATAAATATAATCGCCGGCATCAACCGTTGGATCTCTAAATTTTATATTGGCATATTCCGGCAATGAAGGATATACTGTGCTCCCGCCTGGTGCGACAAAAGCAGTTTTTCTATAATCAGTATCTGATATGCTGTTATATAGATTTTTGTCTATATTTTTATAAATTTCTAAGCCTCCAGCATATCCATCAGCGTTTGTATTGTCAAAATGAGAAAAGAAACTGGCCACAAAACTACTTTGTGCTGAAGTTATTGTTGCTCCCCACATAGTATCTGCATTAAGTGTAAGGTCATAAAACCCATTTAACCATACACTTTTTGTCAGTAACGGATAATTTTCTCTGGCCTCATGCGCAAGTGTAGCAGCATCCTCATAATTCCCCATTTCAAGATAAATGTCTGCTAAAAAAGCTTTTGCAACACTCTCATTGACAGCATTGGTTCCTGTACCCGGAATCCCTTCTAATAGTTCAACTGATTCTAATAAATCACTTTCTATAAGAGTGTAAACTTCTTTAACAGTTGCTCTTGGTGCACCTTCTAATGTTACTGTTGTGTAAATAGGAACAGACAATTCATTTTCGTTACCTAAATAAGTTGGTCCATAAATACGTGCTAGCATAAAATAAAAATAGCCTCTTAAAGCCAATGCCTGCCCTCTAACCTTTTTAAAGTCATTATCTGTTGCCATTTCAGCTGGTACAGCATTTAATACTACGTTTACAGTTTTAATTTGTGGATAGTAAATGGTCCATGCCAATTTTGATCTGCCGTTTGTTTGTTGTCTTCCTAAATAATTATAAAAAGATCCATACCAGCTTGATTTGGTCATTAGCATATCATTAGACATCATGTCTGTGGCTGCCAGTATTGATTTATGCCCATAATCTTCATGATTACCTGCTACAGACAATCCATACGATCTAAGTGCAGAATAAACTCCGTTAATAATTGCAGCATATGAAGCCGCAGAAGTAGCTAGCTGATCATCATTAATAGTTGATTCCGGTACCGTATCTAAAAAATCGTCGGAGCAACTTGTGAATATTAACAATGAAAGTGTAAGTATAATTAATTTTCTCATGTTCTTAAAAATTTACTGTTAAACCAAATGAAATAGTTTTCATGACTCCGTAGACATTTAAAGATTGCCCGTTGTTAGTTCTGGAACCTAAGTTATTCAACCTTGGATCCATTCCTTTTCTTTCAGACCATAAAGCTAAATTGGACCCCATTAAGCTGAATTTCGTAGACTGAATTCCGATATCTTCTAGTCTGCTATTTTTAAAATCATAGGATATGGAAACATCCTGGATACTTAAATAATCTGATTTAATTAAAAAGTAATCTGAAGTTGACATTTGTAAGGTGGAAATATGATCACTTCTTGGAATATCAGAATTTGGATTATCGACAGACCAGGCTTTTTGCACATCTTTATGGTAGTTTTGTCCAATATTGTCCGACCCTGAATACATGGCAGTTTGATAAACACCATCAAACATATAACCCCCAAATTGATAGGCAAAACTTGCCTGGAATGTTATATTTTTATATCGAAAAACAGTCCCAAATCCGCCATACACATCAGGATTCGCATCTTTATCACTTAAATATTGCGTTGAATTTCCGTAAATATTTGTTGTAGTTCTGCCAGTCACGTTTCCAGAAGCATCTTTTTCATCCATGTACCACAATGCATCTCCATTTGTTTTATCTACACCTGCAAATTCTCTTAGATAAAATGCATAAGCAGGAGCTCCTTCTTCAAAACGAAAAATTCCATTTGTAAAAGGTTTTGGCAGCGAAGTAATTTCATTTTTATAATGCGTTCCGTTAACCCAGATATTAAAATCGATGTCCTCTGTTTTAATGGCGTCAATTCCTATATTTACCTCTACACCTCTATTATTCATGTCGCCCACATTTTCAGTAATAAATGCAACTCCTGTAGATGCTGGATTTGGTCGGTTATAAATTAAATCACTTACTTTTCTTTCAAAATATTCTGCTTCAATATTTACCTTGTTGAATAATTCAATTTCAAAACCAACATTCATATTGGCTGATTTTTCCCATTTAATATCTCTGTTTCCTTGATAGACTGTTAGCACACTTGCATTTCCTTCAGCATCCGGTACTATCTCATATTGCGTTTGGTAAGCATAGTAATTTCTTGCACTTCCAAAATAAGAACGATGGCTTATTTGTGAACTTGCAGGATAAAATATATTATCGTTTCCTTGCTCTCCGTAACTTCCTTTTATTCTCAAGTTTGTAATCACTTTCGATTTTGGAAAGAAAGACTCTTTCATTATTGACCATGCGGCTCCAAATCCATAGAAATTACCCCATCTGTTTTCTGGTGCAAATACAGATGATCCATCTCGTCTGAAACTGGCATTCACAAAATATTTTTCTTTATAGTTGTAATTTAATCTTGAAAAATAACCTTCAACATTATAAAGGTCGTTATATCCATCTACGTAAACATATTTTGTTGCGTTACTTAAAATTGGTAAGTTTGGTATAACGGCACCGGATTTTTGACCCGCTAACATTTTTGATTTATAATCCGATGATTCATGTCCGACAAGAATATCCAGTGAATGACTTCCAAATGTTTTTTTCCACGATAAAAGCTGTTGGTTTGTAATCGTGTAATCATTTGATGTTGCGGTTGAATTTCGACCATTCACACCTTCATCGTCACCTCCTTCTCCAGTCGTAATATTTAAGTAATATCCTGACAATAAATCATAACCAAGATTATATCTGAAATTAAAATCTTTGAAAAAATCAATAGAAACATATCCTCTCGCACCAAATTTATTTTCTTCGTTTAAATTTGTATTAAGTAAAGTTGTAGCATAAGGATTTAAATTTGCTCCATACGGACGATCTCCAGAATCATTAAAATCATAAACTTGTTGACCATTATCATCAGTTACAAAATTTCCGCCGGCATTTCTTTCCCAAACAGGATAAATTGGTGCAATATTTCTAGCCCAGCTAAATAAGTTACTATAAGTAGCAGATCCAACCTGAGATATTGGTGCGTTTTGATCTGTATTGGCAAAGTTTAAATTTGTTCCCACTTTTATTTTACTGGTAACATTGTAATCAACATTTGCTCTAACGGTTGCACGTTTAAAATTTGAATTAATTGTATATCCTTCATCTTTAAGATATCCCACAGATAAATAGGAACTAAGATTATCTGTGCTGGATGATAAACTTAAAAAATGTTCTGTTCTTGTTGCATCTCTAAATAATTCTTTGGCCCAATCATCGTGATATAATAATCTGGCATTAGGATTAAGTTGTCCTGTAGCAGGATTAATTAATTGGTCACTAGGAACATTGTAATTGTTATATCCTAAAGAATACGTATCTCCGGTAATTAAAGTTTCTGCAGCAATAGTCGATGCATCTCCGGCAGTTTCACCTTCGTAAATTAAACCATTTCTAATTCGGTTATAAACTGTTTTATAATAATCACCCGGATCTGTAATCATATCATATTCCGGAACAGCTCTTGAGTTAACTCCAATTTTTGTTTCGTAAGTAACTTTTAATTTCCCTTTTTTTCCTTTTTTTGTTGTCACAATAATAACTCCGTTTGCTCCTCTGCTACCGTATAATGCGTTTGACGAGGCATCTTTCAAGAAACTGATAGATTCAATATCCTGAGTGGCAATAGCATTTATATCTCCGTTGTACGGAAAACCATCTACCACATACAATGGCGTATTTGAGGAAGAAATTGATCCGATACCTCTAAAACGTACCTGAGGCGGATCTCCGGGTTGTCCTGAGTTTGCGCTAATTTGCACACCCGAAACTTTACCGGTTAAAGATTGAATTGCATTTGAAGCCTGAGTATTTTCTAAAGCTGCGGCGTCAATTTTAGTAACGGCACCGGTAATCTCAGATTTTTTTTGAGTTCCGAAAGCTACTACAACCACACCTTCGAGTTCCAGAGCGTCTCCAAGTAATTTTGCATTCACCGTAGTAGATGATGCAGGTTCTTCATTTGCTTTCATACCTATGTAGGTGAATAACAAAATTTGATCTGGTGAAGCCTTGATAGAATACTTACCATCAAAATCAGTTTGTGTTGCATTATTTGTTCCCTTAACTGATACGGTAACACCCGGAATTGGCATACCTGCATTATCAGAAACAGTTCCCGAAACAGTTCTTTCTTGTGAAAATGCTAATTGAGATAGCATTAAAAGAAATACTATAAATCCTTTTAATTGTTGTTTCATCATTAATATTGTTTAAGGTTATTCATGCAAATTATTAAAAAATAACAATTTTAACAATATTTTAGCAGCGTTTAACAAATTAAAACGATGAATTTACTTATTTAAATAAGAAAAATAATTTGTGTTAACAGAATTTTACAGGAGGAATTTATGAATATTGAATGTTTCAAAAAATAAAAAAAACCGTCTAAAATCCCTATTTCAGACGGTTTCACCTTTTATTTTTACTAAAAGCTTACTAATTCAAAATAGATAAAAATAAAAAATACGTTCCCTATCATAGAACCATTTAGTCATATAATAAATTTACTACAAAAAAAATAAATCTACAAAATTAATAAGCTAATTAACAGTATTTTACAAATAATACTTCAAATTATTAAACAAAAAAAGCCGATAGTTGAAAAACTATCGGCTCAAATAAAATTATTTTATTTCTACATTCTTTCCGGAACTTCGATTCCTAATAAAGTAAATGCTGATTTAATTACCTCAGCAACTTTTTGAGAAAGCTGTACTCTGAATATTTTTTTTGTTAAATCTGTTTCACCTAAAATATGAACGGATTGATAGAATGAGTTATATTCTTTTACCAAATCATACGTGTAGTTTGCAATTAAAGCCGGACTATGATTTTGTGCTGCATTTTGAATTATTTCCGGGAAAAGTTCAATTTGTTTTACCAATTCTTTTTCTTTTTCGTGAAGTTCTTCTATTGCTGTTTTAGCTGAAAAATCAAAATCAGCTTTACGGATAATGGATTGAATTCTTGCATATGTATATTGTATAAACGGACCAGTATTTCCGGCAAAATCAACAGATTCTTCAGGATTAAATAAAATACGTTTTTTAGGATCTACTTTTAAAATATAATATTTCAAAGCACCAAGACCAATTGTTTTATATAGTTTTGCTTTTTCCTCAGCAGAGTAACTCTCTAGTTTTCCTAAATCTTCAGAAATTTGTTTGGCTGTATCTGTCATGTTCTGCATCAAATCATCAGCATCAACAACAGTTCCTTCACGGCTTTTCATTTTTCCTGATGGTAAATCTACCATTCCGTATGATAAATGATATAAACTTGAAGCCCAGTCAAAGCCCAATTTTTTCAAAATCAGAAACAAAACTTTAAAGTGATAATCTTGCTCATTACCAACAGTGTAAACCATTCCGCCAACATCTGGCATATCTTTTACACGCTGAATTGCAGTTCCAATATCCTGCGTCATGTAAACCGCAGTTCCATCAGAACGCAATACAATTTTACGATCTAAACCTTCATCAGTCAAATCAATCCAAACTGAACCATCAGGATCTTTTTCGAAAACACCTTTATCAAGTCCAACCTGCACAACATCTTTTCCTAATAAATAAGTATTGCTTTCGTAGTAATATTTATCAAAATTGACTCCAAGATTGGTATATGTGGTAGCAAAACCATCATAAACCCATTGGTTCATCATTTTCCAAAGATCTATTACTTTTTCATCACCAGCTTCCCATTTTTTAAGCATATCCTGCGCTTCAACAATAATTGGAGCTTGCTTTTTTGCTTCTTCTTCAGTTCTGCCCGCTTCTACTAATTGATTGATTTCGGCTTTATATGCTTTATCAAATTCAACATAATATTTACCAACTAACTTATCACCTTTTAAGTTCGAACTTTCAGGAGTTTCTCCGTTTCCAAATTTTTCCCAGGCAAGCATAGATTTGCAAATATGAATTCCCCGATCGTTGATAATTTGTGTTTTATAGACTTTTTTACCCGAAGCCTTAATGATTTCAGCAACAGAATATCCTAATAAATTATTACGAACGTGACCTAAATGCAAAGGTTTATTGGTATTTGGCGAAGAATATTCAACCATAATTGCTTTATCATCAGGATTAGGTATTACATATCCAAATTTAGAATTGTCTTTAATCTCATTAAAGAAATTCAAATAATAACTATCAGCAATTACAATGTTTAAAAAGCCTGACACAACGTTATAGCGAGCCACTTCGGTCACATTTTCAACCAGATAATTTCCAATTTTATTTCCTAATTCTGCAGGATTGCTTTTAATCACTTTCAACAAAGGAAAAATTACCATTGTAATATCGCCTTCAAACTCCTTTCTGGTAGTTTGAAATTCGATTTTATCAACAGTAACATCAAATAGTGCTTGTATTGATTTTTGTATAGAAGATGTAAGAATTTGTGATAATGACATGTAAACTTATTTTTAAAGTGAGCAAAGATACTGCTTATTCACCAATTACAGAAAACGAAAAAGATATAAAATAACATATCCTGATTCGAATTTCTCAAAAAATGGAATGATTTAATTGTTAAAATTATTAAAAAATTAAAACGCTAATTGCTTATAAAATAGAGACTCAAGGAAAATTTTAATTTTTAATTAATATTTTCTTGTAACAAATCGTTAATGAAAGAGTCTTACTTACAAATCAAAAAATAATTATTCAAAGAAAAATTACAAACAAAATCATCATCAATCAATCAAAATAATCATTTATCAAACTATGAAATTAAAATTCTTTCTGTTCGTATTACTGGGTGTAATATCAACAGCACAAGCCCAAAATTCAGGAACAGTCTCGGGAAAAATTATCGAAAAAGCGAATAGTGCTCCAATTTCTTATGCTACTGTATCGATTAAAGATAACGGAAAAGTAGTTTCGGGAGTTAATACAGATGATAACGGAGATTTTACAATTAAAAATCTGGAATTAAAAAGTTATACTATCGAAATTCAATACATTGGATTTAGAAAATATATTGGTTCTGTTATTTTAAGTGAAAATAAAAAAACAGCAACTGTTAATGTTTCTCTTGAAGAAGAAGCAACGCAGCTTAAAGGTGTAAACATTATTGCAGAACGTTCGACAATCGAACAAAAAATTGATAGAAAAGTAGTAAATGTTGGAAAAGATCTGACAACAGCCGGAGCTTCTGCATCAGATATTATGAATAATATTCCATCGGTAAATGTGGATCAGGACGGAAAACTTTCACTTCGTGGAAATGATAATGTTCGTGTATTAATTGACGGAAGACCATCTAATATCGATCCTGCACAATTATTGAAACAAATTCCGTCGACTTCGATCAAAAAAATTGAGTTGATTACAAATCCAAGTGCCAAATACAATCCGGAAGGAATGTCTGGAATTATCAATATCGTTTTGCACAAAAATGCAAATACCGGTTTCAACGGAACTTATAGCGGCGGAATCACTTTTGGAGAAACAGCTAAATACAACCAATCTCTTGATTTGAACTATAAAACCGGAAAAGTAAATTTCTTTGGAAATGCCGGACAAAATTTTGGAACTTATTTTAACGAAGGCCATATCATAAGATTAGATCAGGATATTGTTCAGAACCTGGACATTAAAAATGACAATGATTCTTATTTGTATAAAATTGGAATGGATTATTTAATTGATGATCACAACACATTATCTTTTTACACCAATCAAAATAAATCTACAGGAAAAGGATTTGTGGATACTAATATTGATTACAATAATGTATTGGATTCTGATGTTGCCAACATTTTTCAAAAATCAAGATATTGGGGACCAGAAACGACAGGAACTTATAATTTAGCTTACAAACACATCTTTAAAAAAGAAGGACATACTTTAGACATTGAAGGAAATTTTAGTGATACTAAAGAAATTCAAAATGCAAATTTTGATACCCAAATTACGAATCTAGACAATACATCTAACAGTACTGTTTACGATGATTATATTAACGGTACAAGAAAATTAAGCACTGTAAACGTTGATTATGTAAATCCGCTAAATGAAAAAACAACCTTAGAAGCCGGTGCCGAAGCCAGAATTACAAGAACAGATAATATTTATAATACCGGAAACCCATTTGCGGCATTGCCAAGTTCAAATTACAGTTACGATACCGATATTTATTCTGCTTATGTAACATTTGGTCAAAAGTTCAAAAAATTCAGTTACCAGCTTGGTGCTCGTTTTGAAAGTTATAAAGTTGCCACAAATTTAAATCAAGGCCTTTCTACATTTGATGATGATTATATCACTTTATATCCATCAGCGTACTTAACTTATAATTTAAATGAGAAAAACACATTTCAGTTAAGTTACAGCCGTCGTGTAGACCGCCCGAGTTTAGAGCAGACAAAACCTATTCGCGAATTTTCTACACCATTGGTAACTTCATTAGGAAATCCTGAGTTAAGACCTCAGTTTACTAATTCTGTGGAAATAAATTATACTAAAACATTAGAAAAAGGAAGTTTTACAGCAGGTGTTTTTGTGAGAAGTATTAATGATCAAATTAGCAGAATTTTATATCCAGACCCGGCAGATCCTACTAAAGAAAAGCAAATAATGTCTTTTACAAACTATGATCATAATACTGCTTACGGATTTGAAGCTTCTTTTAATTATAAAATTACTAAATGGTGGGACATTTCTCCATCTATTGATTTCTCAAGTATTAATCAACAAGGCGTTGTGTTTCAATATAATCCGGCAGACAAAACAAGTAATCCTCTTGAAAGAAAAATTACTGTATCTGCTTTTAACGGTCGTATGAACTCAAACTTCAAAGCAAACAAGCGTTTAAGCTTTTTATTCTTCGGTTTTTACAGAGGTGCTGTTGACGGATTGCAAAATAATAGTCATGAAATGTACAAAATGGACATAGGTTCGCGTTATACATTGTTAGACAACAAGATGAACATCAGTTTACGTTTCAATGACGTATTTAATACAATGAAATATGCGTTTGATACTATGTATCCTTATCCGCAAACAGGTCAGTTTTCATGGGAGAGCCAAACGGTATATTTAGGATTAACATACAACTTTGGAGGTGCGAAAATCAAGAATTTGCAGCGTAAACAAAGAGAAGATAATACTAGCAAAGGCGGCGGCGGAATGTTTTAGTCCCGTACTTATTAGAGTTTTTAATAATTTTCTTGTAGAAGAAAAGGCCTGGAGTATGCCAACTCCAGGCCTTTTTTATTTAATTCATTTTACAAAAAGTTACGCAATTCTTTTATTTCTTCGGGATTTGCCGTTTCGGTTTGATCTGTTATGGCAGATGAATGATAATAAGTGGTTTCTAGTTGTTCCTGCAGTAATTCAATATTTGAAGATCGCAAACCTCCTCCTGGCATAATTTCAATTCTGTCTTTTGCTAATTGCTGAATTTTGGCCAAAGTAAAAATTCCTTCCTCTACATTTATTCCCTGTCCTGAAGTCAAAATTGTTTTAAAACCACACTCAATTACATCTTCCAACGAATTTTCAATATCTTTCACTACATCAAAAGCCCGGTGAAAAGTACATGAAAGTGGATGCGCTAAGTGCACTAATTCTTTATTTTGCATTTTGTTGACACTTCCATCTTCTTTTAAAATTCCAAAAACAAAACCATCAACACCTAGTTTTTTATACTGCCTAATGTCTTGCTTCATCTCTGTAAGTTCCTCATCAGAATAAACGAAATTCCCACCGCGAGGCCTTATAATCACATGCATTTTAATACTCAGATTTTCGCGCACTTTTACTACCAAAATTGAATTTGGCGTTGTTCCGCCAAGCTGCATGTTTTCGCACAACTCAATTCGATCTGCTCCGTTTTCCTGAGCAATTAACGCCGATTCATAATTAAAGCACGCTATTTCTAGTTGATTTTTTTTCATTTTATAATCCACTTAATTAGTTTGTCATTTCTGTAAAACTCTATAACAAAATACTAAATTATAAAAAAAACCTGCTCCATTTCAGAGCAGGTTTTAAATATTATTTCAATCGAATCAAATTACCATTTAATAATAGCACTTGCCCAAGTAAATCCACTACCAAAAGCGGCTAAAACAACGGTATCTCCAGATTTGATTTTTCCTTGTTCCCAAGCTTCTGTTAAAGCAATCGGAATAGAGGCTGCAGTCGTATTTCCATACTTTTGAATATTATTGTGCACCTGGTCATCTGACAATTTAAATTTGTTCTGAATGAACTGAGAAATTCTCAAATTTGCCTGATGCGGAATCAACATATCAATATCTGAAACCTGTAAGCCATTTGCTTCTAAACCTTCATTAATTACCTCAGCAAAACGAACTACAGCATTTTTAAATACAAATTGTCCGTTCATATAAGGATAATAACTTTCATCATTTGGATCATTATCAGCCAAAATATCGGTTACCCAGCGTGCTCCCATTCCTGGTGCCTGCAACGCTAATTCTTCGGCATGCTGTCCTTCTGAATGCAAGTGTGTAGATAAAATCCCTTTTGTTAAATCTTCTTCACGGCTTAAAACAGCTGCTCCTGCTCCATCTCCAAAAATTACCGAAACACCGCGTCCGCGGGTTGTCATATCTAGTCCTGTTGAATGAACCTCTGAACCAATTACCAAAATATTTTTATACATTCCGGTTTTAATGTATTGATCTGCAACTGAAATTGCATAAACAAAACCCGAACATTGGTTTCTAACATCTAATGCTCCTACAGTTCTTAATCCTAAATCACGTTGTACTAAAACTCCGGGTCCAGGAAAATAATAATCAGGGCTTAATGTAGCAAAAACTACAAAATCAATATCTTCTTTGGCAACGCCAGAACGTTCTATTGCAATTTTAGCTGCTTTAACACCCATTGAAGTCGTGGTATCTTCTCCACGAATAATATGTCTTCGTTCCTGAATTCCGGTTCTTTCCTGAATCCATTCATCATTGGTATCAATTATCTTAGACAAATCATCATTGGTGACAACATTTGAAGGAACATAATATCCTAAGCCCGCTATTTTTGAATGATACATATTCTTTTTATTATTTGTTAAAAATTTGGATTGCAAATTTAAGTATACTTTAAAACATAAGCGTACAAATTACTATTTTTTTCGGTATTAGCAATTTAATTAAGTTTAATTATGAAGTACATACTATTTTTTTATTGAAAGAAAAGCAGATTTTGAAACAAAAAACAGCAATAAATTGAAAAAGCCACAAACACGTTTTAATGTTTATGGCTTCTTTCTATAAATAATTTAAGGCTAAAAAAACATTCTCTTCAAGCGGTAAATCAATTTCACTTTCAAAAAATACTAATTGTCTTTTATAAACCGATTCTATCAAATAATGATTTCCTCTAAAGTAAGTTCTACGAATTTTTACTGGTAACTTAGATTCAGAAACCATTTTAAATTGGTGTGGATAAACGAGCGTTTTATGCGTTTCATCTTCATAAGAAACTAGCAAATGAGTTGCAATTTCGTTTACTTCTCCAAAAAGTGAGGCTACGTATTTGGTTTCGGGATTTTCGTAAATTTTCGTTGGATTGTCTTTTATTATTACTTCGCCATTGCGCATTACAATTGCTTCATCAGCAAAAGATAAAGCATCAGTACTATCGTGGGTCGCAATAATAACAGTAATCCCTTTTTGTTTTAAATATCGAAATAAATTTCTTCGTAAAGCATTTTTACGAAAAGCATCTATTTGACTAAATGGTTCATCGAGCAGAATAACTTCCGGCTCTAAAGCCAAAACACGAACCAATGCTACTCTTTGCTGTTGTCCTCCACTTAAAAACTTTGCTTTTACATTAGAAAATTGATCCATTTCAACCATTTCCAATAACTCCTGAACACGAAGTTTTTTCATATTTGCAAAACCATTCGAAAGAAACTTTCCAACATTTTCGGCTACGGTTTCAAATGGAGACAAATCAAAATCCTGCGCCAGATATTTCATAAAAGGCATTCCCGGAATTAAATTGTATTTTGGACCCAAAATAGGTTTTTCATTATAGAAAATCGCACCTTCATCAAGATCATATAAACCATACATAAGTTTAAGCAACGTACTTTTTCCACAGCCGCTTTCGCCAATAATAGCAATATTCTGACCTTTTTCTATGGTAAAAGAAACGTTATTAATAACCGATTTATCTGTATACGAAAAAGAAATATTTTTTATGTCGAGCATGAGTTATAATTGAGAGAGCAAATTTACAATGTTTAATTTCTAATGTCAAAAAAAAGCTGCTTCAATTGAAACAGCTTTTTTAAAATTATATTGTGATGGAAATTATTTTCCAGCTTCTGCTTTGGCATCATTTACCATCTTGTCGTTTGCAGTAATTGAAAATTCAACACGACGGTTTTGAGATCTTCCTTCAGGAGTATCATTTGTTGCAATAGGATCTGCAATTCCTAAACCTGAAGTTTTGAAACGGCTTGATTTTAAACCTTTTGAAACCAAGTAAGCCTGCACAGATGCAGCTCTTTGTCCAGAAAGTGTCAAATTATATTCTGGTTTACCAGTATTATCTGTATAACCAAAAATTTGAATATCAGTATCTCCGTAATCATTAAATACAGGAACTAATTTATCTAAATTTGCTTTTGCCTGAGTAGTCAAAGTAGATTTATTTGTATCAAAACGCACAGCATTTTCATTAAGAGTTAAGTGAATTCCTTCTCCTACTCTTTCTACATCTGCACCTGGTAAAGCCTGATCGATTTCACGGGCTTGTTTGTCCATTTTGTTTCCAATAAGTGCTCCTGTTCCACCACCTACGGCAGCACCAATTGCAGCACCTAAAGCAGCGTTTCCGCCTTTTCCTAAATTATTTCCTAAAATACCACCAATAAGTCCACCGGCTACTACACCAATTCCTGCACCTTTTTGGGTATTATTTGCATTTTTAACTGAATCGCAACTTGCAAAAAAACTAACTAATACAAGTAAACTGCTCAATCCTAAAACTGTTATCTTTTTCATATTTTATTCTTTTTAATATTAATTGGCTCTTTGAAATTGGTAAGTTACATCTTTAGTTTGTCCGCCAACGTTAATGTTGTCTATTAACTGAAAAGAGTTGTCAGTTAATCCTGCTACTTTTAGTAAATATCCTGACTTTACATTTTTAGCTTTTAATCCCGGATCTACAATTTTAAGAACAAAAAGCCCCTGATTGTTGATACTCCATACAATTGGAGATGTAAATGCAGTACAACTTGGAGCATTTAATGTCATCGTACCTTTATTATTATTCGAAATAAAATTCCAGGTACTACCAATGAAACATTTAGAATCTGCAAGATCAAAAGAATTTACCTTGATATAATCAGAACCTGGGTAAGAAACGTTGGTAAGAACCCAATTTCCTTTAAGTGCTACCTGAGAAGGTCTGTCAAGTTTAGTCGAAAGCGTAGTTGCCTCATTTGAAGCAGTTGACGAAGATGATTTACACGCAAAAAACATCGTGGCGATCATGCAAATGAAAATGATTTTCTTCATTTTGTACATATTTTTTAAGTTAATACTTACACATTTAACAATTATTATACCACAAAGATACAATTCATTGAAATAAGTTGGGTTTTAAAATCTAATTATTTTCTTTCAAAATTAACACTTACGCCATTTTGTCACCTTAAAAACAATTGGTATTCTATTTGAAGAAATGAAAATCATCACGTTAAACTAAATTTATAAAATATGACAACAGGTAAAATTAATGTTTCAGTAGAAAACATCTTTCCCTTAATCAAAAAGTTCTTATACAGCGATCACGAGATTTTCTTACGTGAATTGGTTTCAAACGGAACCGATGCTACTTTAAAACTAAAACACCTAATAAGCATTGGTGAAGCTAAAGTAGAATACGGAAATCCTATTATTGAAATCAAAGTTGATAAAGAAGGTAAAAAAATCCACATTATCGACCAGGGTTTGGGTATGACTGCTGATGAAGTAGAAAAATACATCAATCAGGTTGCTTTTTCAGGAGCTGAAGAATTTCTTGATAAATACAAAGATTCTGCTAAAGATTCTGGAATTATCGGACACTTTGGTCTTGGATTCTATTCTGCTTTTATGGTTGCTGAAAAAGTAGAAATTATTACAAAATCATACAAAGACGAACCGGCTGCACACTGGACATGTGACGGAAGTCCTGAATTTACTTTAGAGCCAGCTGACAAAACTTCACGCGGAACTGAAATCATATTGCATGTTGCCGAAGATTCTTTAGAATTTTTAGAAGATTCTAAAATCAGCGGTTTATTAAATAAGTACAATAAATTTATGCCTATTCCGATTAAATTCGGAACAAGAACAGAAACACTTCCTAAACCGGAAGATGCTCCTGAGGATTACGTAAACGAAACTGTTGAGACTGATAATATCATCAATAATCCAAACCCGGCGTGGACAAAACAGCCAACTGAATTATCTGATGAAGATTATAAAAACTTCTACAGAGAGTTGTATCCAATGCAATTTGAAGATCCGTTATTCAACATTCACTTAAATGTAGATTATCCGTTTAACTTAACCGGAATTTTGTATTTCCCCAAGTTAGGTTCTGACATGCAAATTCAGAAAGATAAAATTCAATTGTACCAAAACCAGGTTTACGTAACAGATAACGTAGAAGGAATTGTACCTGAATTTTTGACAATGCTAAAAGGTGTAATCGATTCTCCGGATATTCCGTTGAACGTTTCTCGTTCTGGTTTACAAGCAGATGGCGCGGTTAAGAAAATTTCAAACTACATTACACGTAAAGTTGCCGACAAATTAAAAGCATTATTCAATGAAAACCGTGCTGATTTTGAAGCAAAATGGAACGATATTAAAATCGTTTTAGAATATGGAATGCTTTCTGAAGATAAATTCTACGAAAAAGCAGGTGCATTTGTTTTATACCCAACTGTAGACGATACTTACTTTACTCTTGAGGAATTAAAAGAGAAATTAAAAGAAAACCAAACTGACAAAGACGGAAAACTAGTAGTTCTTTATGCAGGAAATAAAGATGCACAGCACTCTTATATTCAAACTGCAAAAGATAAAGGATACGAAGTATTGCTTTTAGATTCTCCGATTATCTCACACTTGATTCAAAAAATTGAAGGTGATAATAAAGATGTAACTTTTGTACGTGTTGATTCTGATCATATTGATAATTTAATTAAAAAAGACGAAAACACAATTTCTAAGTTATCTGATGAAGAAAAAGAAACACTTAAAACTTCATTAGAAGCTTATATTCCAAAAGCATACTCTGTACAGTTAGAAGCTATGGACAGCCAGGCAGCTCCGTTTATTATTACGCAACCTGAATTTATGCGTAGAATGAAAGAAATGAGCCAATCTGGCGGAGGCGGAATGTTCGGAATGGGTAATATGCCTGAAATGTATAATTTAGTAGTTAACACCAATTCTGATTTGGCTTCTAGTATATTGAATACAGAGGACAAAACACATCAGGAACATTTGGTAAAACAGGCTTTAGATTTAGCTAAATTATCGCAAAATTTACTTAAAGGAGAAGCTTTAACAGCTTTCGTTAAAAGAAGTTTTGAGATGATCAAATAAGATTTTTAAATCTTTTTAAATACAAAACCTGCAAGTAATATACTTGCAGGTTTTTTTCGTTTACAAAAAAACTCAAAATCAATTATTTAACACTAAAAACACCGCCAAAAAAAGGGTATTTATACTCTATTTTTTAAATAACGATTTCTCTAATTTTATTTCTTCAAAAAAAAACACAAGTAACTGACTATCAATACTTAAATACAAAACTCATGGATAAGAGAAAATTTACTGAAAATGGAGAAGTTTTAGCAATATTAAGAGATTTGAGAAAGGAAATAAATGGCAAAAAATTTTCGGATATTATTGATCTCAATAACAACCAATATGTTGATCTGGTTCAGGAAGGAGGAGGCGTGTTAGGAATTGCTTTGGTTGGCTATGTTTATGTTTTAGAAAAAATGGGTATTCGGTTTTTAAGTTTGGCAGGAACTTCTGCCGGAAGTATTAACACTATGCTTATGGCCGCTGCCGGAACTTGCGATATTGAAAAATCAGAATGGATATTAGACTGTTTATGCAATAAAAACTTATATGATTTTGTAGATGGAGATCACGATGCACGCGAATTTATCGATGCTTTACTAAGTGATTCCGGAAACTTAAAATTAATTATGAAAGGATGTCAGGTGGTCGATAATTTTAAAGATGATCTTGGATTAAATCCCGGAAATAATTTTTATCAATGGATTTCAAATCTTCTTTCACAAAAAGGAATAAAAAATTATGCCGATTTAAAAGCTTTACGATTGAAAGGTGTTTCAGATCAAAATAAATTGTTCTTAATAAATAAGGTACAACAAGGCGACAGAGAAGAATATACAAGATCTGATCATTGGAGTAATATGGCAATAATTGCTGCTGATATTACTACTGAAAGTAAAATTGTATTCCCAAAAATGATTGATCTGTTTTACTCAAATCCGGATGTTCAAAATCCCGCTGATTTTGTTAGGGCCTCCATGTCAATACCTTTATTTTTTAGTCCGTTTAGAATTAAAAACATTCCGACAGGCGTTGATGCCTGGGAAAAATGGAATGAAGCCACAGGATTACGAACTTCGGTACCATCTGAAGTTATTTTTATGGATGGTGGGATTATTTCAAATTTTCCCATTGATATTTTTCATGAAAATTTAAATGTACCGGCCTCGCCTACTTTTGGTGTAAAACTGGGATACGACAAAAATGAAGTTAATAAAAACGAAAAAATCACCAACGTAGTGAGTTCTATGTTTGATACGGCAAGGTATGGTTACGATTCAGAATTTTTAATAAAAAATCCCGATTTTAAAAATCTAATAGGATATATCGATACTGGCAGCCATAATTGGCTTAATTTCAATATGACCGAAGATGCCAAAATTGATCTTTTCATTCGTGGTGCCCAAAAAGCCTCGGAATTCTTAACCAAATTTGATTGGGAAAAATATAAAGATATACGAAAAGCAAAGAGCAAATACTATCGAACTGTTTGATTTTTAAACCAAAATTTGGTTAAAAATGATTTGCAATTTTAGTGAAACCTGAAGTTTTTTATAAACTTAAAATTAAATCCAATGACAAATAAAATAGGAATTTACATTACAGGTCTTGGTCAATCGATTGACAACGAAACAGTCGAAAAATATGCTGAAAGGCTTAAAAATGAATTAAGTTTTAAATCAGATGGAACCTTCTATCATCTTAAAATTGAAAAAAAAATCTATCCCATAGATAAAGAATGTACGGTCGTTAATCTTTATAGAAAGAACAGAAAAGATAAGGACAATAAAAATATTGACGGACAACTAATTTATAAAATGTATGATTTTCAGTACCATCAAATTTTAACTAACAGATTTGAACGCCACAATATTATTATCAAAAATTTACTCTTATTTACGTTAATTTTAAAAAAATTCCCTCAGATTACGTTACGATTATTTAATGGCGATGGTTTTAGCAGACCCTATCAAACCTTGTATGCTTTTCTAATGTTATTTACAATCTCACTATGTATACTCTTTTTAGTCCCGGCATGCATTGAAATAATCTTAAACAACACAAATAAAAATACCGATACTGGTTTAATAGAAAAAATCAATTCAGCTCTTAACTTCTTTAATATAAAACCATTTTGCGTTACTGAAAGCACTAAAACCCTTACTGTTATTGGAAAGACGATACTTTCAATAACTACTTTGGTACTTTTGTTCGCGCCAAAATCTAAAACAATATTAACTTCGCTTGCCACTGAATTTTCCTGTGTCGACAGTTATATTACAAATGGAGATCAAAGTCAGATATTATTAGGAAATCTGGATCAGTTAGTTGAATACATTGCAGAGAATGAGCCTGATCCTGAAATTCATTTTCATACCTATAGTTTTGGATGCATACTTGCCATCGATGCCCTTTTTCCAATTGCAGAAATTCCTCCATCTGATAATATTCAAAAATTAACGAAACTTCTTATTACTATCGGAAACCCATTTGAATTTATTAATGCTTACTACCCTGTATTTTATGAAAGAAGATGCAGGGTAATGAAAGACAAACTGAATTGGATAAATGTTTATTCTATTTTAGACGTTTTCTCAACCAACTTCAGAAGGGATGACAAACGTGGTGAAGCTGAATTTGGTATAAAAGACATTCCGCTTACTCCTGAAAACATCAATTATGAAATCACATCTGACCGTTCTGGTTTAGTGACATTTTTTTCATTAAATAGCATTAAAATGCATAAATGTTATTGGGATTACAGCACAATAGGACAAAGCTGTATGAAAGTAATATTACCTGGTTTGTTAGAAAAAAAATCAATTCCTTTATAAATTTTCACATAAAATTCTATACATAATCCTGTAAATAAGCCAACAGGATTTTTTTTTGCTAATTCCTTTTTTTCTTATTTTTGATAGCCCTTATTTCTAACTTAAACCAAAATCACTATGAGGAAAATTATTCTTTTAACCCTAACTATTTGCACAACCGCACTAATTTATGTTTCATGCTCCAGCAGTGATGATGTTGTCAATCAAACAGATCCATCTGCCGTTGGCGCTTCTGTTGCAATTGACGCAGCAAACGAAATGGATGTTAAAACGGGTTTATCGGTAACAGCTTCTGCCGAAACTGCAAAAACAACTGAAACCGGACCAATAACCTGCGCTACAATTACAGTAACAATGCCAAACGGAACAGCTTATCCAAAAGTATTTACAGTAGATTACGGTGCAGGCTGCACTATTAATCAGCTTGAAAGAAAAGGAAAACTAAAAATTACTCTTACTGGCCCAATTATTACGACTGGAAGTAAAATGACAATCGAAAGAATCGATTACTCTCTTGCAGGTTTAAAACTTGAAGGAACAATTGAATATACAAACACTACAACTATTGCCACTGTACCACAATGGACAAGAAAAGTAACTAACGGAAAATTTACAGATCTGCAAGGAAGAGTTTTTTTGAATTCAGGAACATTTACCACAAAACAAACAGCCGGCGTTGACACTCCGTACATATTGGAAGATAATGTTTATGAAATACCTGATGGAACTCACACCGTAACTACGGATAAAGGAGGAACTTTGACATTAACTGTTAAAGAAACATTAGTTAAAAAATACTCCTGCGAGTTTATTTCAAAAGGAGAATTGCAAGTTGCGGGAGGTTATTTGAATGGCATTGTAGATTACGGAAACAACGAATGTGACACTAAATACACTTACATTCACGAGAACGGAACTGCCTATAATTTATCGATGTAACAGATTCATTTTAAAAAAAATAAACAAATCCCAATTTAGAAATAGATTGGGATTTTATTTTTAGTAAAAATTAAACAGCTACATCTTCACATTCAAACTATTTTCTTTATTTTGCAGCAAAATCTAAAAACCAATGAAAAAATCAATTATTGCCTTTGCCGCAATTGCACTTTTAGCATCATGCAGCAAAAAAGAATCTACTGACGGTTTGCACTTAACAGGAAATATTAAAGGATTAAAAAACGGAACTTTATATATCCAAAGAGTTGTTGATACTTCACTTATTGCTATTGACTCTATTAAAATAGACGGAAATTCTTCTTTTGAAAGTAATATTAAATTAGAATCACCAGAAGTGCTATATTTATTCCTTGACCGCGGGGTGACCAATTCATTAGACAATAATATTTTATTCTTTGCTGAACCAGGCGATATGAATATTGACACCAACCTTGACAATTTCATTTACGGAGCTAAAATTACCGGATCTAAAAATCAGGAATTATACGAAGAATACAAAAAAATCAATTCACGCTTTAACGACGAAAATCTTTCTTTGGTTGAATCAAAATTTAATGCAATAAAAAGACAAGACCAAAAAGCAGTTGATAGCATCGATACAAAACAACAGTCGAATATCAAAAGAAGATACTTGTACGCTACCAACTTTGCAATCAATCATAAAGATCACGAAATAGCACCTTATATAGCCTTGGCAGAGATTTATGACATCAATGTAAAGTTTCTTGATACCATTCAAAAATCAATGACTCCAAAAGTAGCACAGTCACTTTATGGTAAAAAACTAACCAAGTTTGTTGCTGAAATAAAAAAAGAAGAACAAAAGTAACATACACAACCCCATAAAAAAAGTCCTGAGAGTTTCTCAGGACTTTTTTTATGGTTTTATATGGACTATTTTATCTAGCTAATAAATAATTAAAAATCATCAATCCAATTGAAATTCCATATAATATAAAAATAAATAAAGTAAAAATTGCAATGAATTTATAATGTGATTTCAAATAACCAAAAGAAACTTTCAAAGCTTCTGAATCATTATTTTTAAACGCTGTCTTAGTTTTTAATGCAAATCTGAATAAATAATAAGTGGGTAAGAAACAAATTGCAGCACCTATAAGATAAAAAGTACTTAATGCAGATCCGTAAGAATCAAACATCTCACCAGTTCCAGGAAGTACTGTTCTTGTTGCTAAAAAAATAGCATCTCCAAATATGCCAAATATTAATAAAACAGTAATAGCTATGAATCCTAAAAAAGACAACAAATAAGCCCATTTTGCTGTTTCTCTTAAAAACTTTTTTATCGTTTGATCGAGCTGCAACTCAAAACTTTCAAAAACTGAAGTTTCTTCCATTTACCTAATATTTTTTCTAGTTTAAAACAAACATAAGGAAATTAATGTTTCAAAAGATAAAAATTAATTTCTCAGGAATATATATCAATCTAATTGGAATTTTAGCTTTTGCCTTAAACAAAAAAACCATCACTAAAAAGTGATGGTTTTACGTTGAGCCGGCGGAGGGACTCGAACCCACGACCTGCTGATTACAAATCAGCTGCTCTAGCCAACTGAGCTACGCTGGCGACTCATTACGGGTGCAAAGATAAAATGGTTTTTTATATTTTCCAAAATAAATTTACAAGTATTTCAAATAAAAAACCACCACTAAAAGTGATGGTTTTTGTTGAGCCGGCGGAGGGACTCGAACCCACGACCTGCTGATTACAAATCAGCTGCTCTAGCCAACTGAGCTACGCTGGCGACTCATTACGGGTGCAAAGATAAGCCTGTTTTTCGTTTTTCCAAATAAAAAATCAAACTTTTTATACTTTTTTTTGCTTACAATTCGTTGATTTTAGCAATCAATTGATTAGCAGTTTCTTCCAATTCAACATTTATTTGTTTGAAGTGTGCTTTTTTGTTTTCAACGTTCTTTGCATTCACTTTTGTTATCAAAGTATCAAAAGCAGCGATAGCCTGGTCGATCAAAGCATTCGTTTCCGGAGTAGGATTTCCTGTTGTAGACATTTCAAATAAGTAAATTGCCTCAATAATATCTCCTAATACGAAATTGATGTCTTTCTTTAAATTCTTAACGTTTGCCATTTTTATTTTAATTTTAATTTGCGACTGCAAAAGTACATATAATCTTTTTATTACGTGCTATGAAATGTATATTTCTAAAATTGAAGCATTTCCATTCAAGATAAATGCATTAATCTCAGCAGGAACCAAAATGGTATCTCCTTTTATATAAGTTTGTTTAAAACCGCTGTATTCAATTTCAAAACTTCCTTCAATACACATGTAAACGGTAAAACTTGCTCCTGATTTAGAAACTTCCAGTTTATTTTCTAAAGGAAGAAAATTGGTGGTAAAATAAGGACAATCAACCACAACGTTTGATGTATTTGTTTTTGTCTCGTATCTCTTCTGTGTATCTACTTTATCATAATTAATAGCATCAAGCGCTAAATCTACGTGAAGTTCTCTCGTATTTCCTTGTGCGTCTTTACGATCAAAATCGTACAAGCGATACGTAATATCAGATGTTTGCTGAATTTCGGCAACAACTAAACCTGCACCAATCGCGTGAACGGTTCCTGTTTCTAAAAAGAAAACATCCCCCGGCTTTGCTTTTACAGTATCTAAAATCGAAACTAAACTTTTATCATTTAAGTGTTTTACATATTCTTCCTTGCTTGAATCTTCTTTAAACCCAACAATAATTCTTGCATCAGCATCAGCTTGCGTTACATACCACATTTCGGTTTTACCGAAAGAATTATGACGCTCTTTTGCTAATTTATCGTTTGGATGAACTTGTATCGAAAGATCTTCTCTTGCATCTAAATATTTAAAAAGCAATGGAAATTGTTTTCCAAAACGTTTGTAAACTTCTGTTCCCAGAATTTCATTTGGTGATTCGTCAATAAGTTCCATCAATGATTTTCCTTTCAACTCACCATTAGCCACAATACTCACGTCTCCTTCTACAGTTGATAACTCCCAGCTTTCGCCAGTTATTTTAGAAGTAATTGGTTTGTTAAGAATAGTTTTTAGTTTTTCTCCTCCCCAGATTCTTTCTTTTAAAATTGGTTCAAATTGTAAAGGGTACATTTTTGGTTCCATAAGTTTTTATTTTTTGGCAAATATTTAATTAATGTTGTGTTCTAATTTTTAATCTATAATACTAATTCTTTGATGGTTTCTAATGCTTTCGGAATATGTTTTGCTGCATTCATATTATCAAAAATATAAATTACAACTCCATTTCTGTCAATAATATAAGTAACTCTTCCCGGCAACAAACCAAATAAATTATTCTTTACTCCAAAAAGCTGTCTTAATCTTTTATCCTGATCAGACAACAAAATGAATGGCAATTCATGTTTTTTGGCAAATTTGTGATGTGATTTTACACTATCACTGCTTATCCCGATTACTTCGGCACCTAAATCTTTAAAATCTTCGTATTGATCTCTAAAGCTGCAAGCCTCAGTAGTACAACCGGGTGTATTATCTTTTGGGTAAAAATAAATCACAAGTGGCTTTCTTCCTAAAACATTTCGGCTTTCAAAAAGTTCTCCGTGACTATCTTTTGCAGTAAAATTCGGAACTATATCTCCTATTTTTAATGACATTTATTATTCTCCTTTATAAGTTACAAAATTGCGGTCCGTTTCATTCAAAACGATTTCTAAGTCAAAATCAGGCTGAATTCTTTTTCTAATTTTATTCCATATCACAACGGCAATATTTTCTGCTGTTGGATTCAAATCCTGAAATTCCGGAACATCCAGATTCAGGTTCTTGTGATCAAACGGAATTTCTACCTCTTCTAGTATAATATCCGCTAATACTTTCACATCTAAAACAAAACCAGTTTCCGGGTCAATTTTTCCTGTAACACTTACTGTTAAACCATAATTATGACCATGAAAATTGGCGTTATTGCATTTTCCAAAAACAGCATCGTTTTTTTCAAATGTCCAATCTTTTCTGTGCAATCGATGTGCAGCATTAAAATGTGCTTTTCTTGATATGGTTACTCTCATTTAGGTTTGGTTGGTATAATTAAATTTTATGGTCTTCTAAAAAATGATAAAATTCATCAAAAATTATTTTAAACCATACAGTATAAATTTCAGGCTTTTGTTCAATATCTGCTTTAATATCTTCAATTTTCATCCATTTCCAATCTTCGACTTCCTCTAAATTGATGGCAGGATCGTCATCATAATAGCCTATCATAACATGATCGAGTTCGTGTTCTGTCAAACCATTATCAAAAGGTGCTTTATAAATAAAATGAAAAAGTTCTTTCAATTCTGCTTTAAAACCCATTTCTTCAAACAATCTTCTGCTTCCGGCTTCTATATTGGTTTCGCCTTCACGCTGATGGCTGCAACAAGTATTCGTCCAGAGCAAAGGAGAATGGTATTTTTGATGCGCACGCTGCTGCAACATGATTTCATTTTTACTATTTAAAATAAAAACCGAAAATGCACGGTGTAAAAGTGCTTTTTCATGCGCTTCTAATTTTGGCATTAAGCCAATTTGTTCATCGTTTTGATTGACTAATATTACGTTTTCTTCTATCATATGTAGTTTTGTACAAACAAAAATACGAAAAAAGAAATGGCTTGAAAATCCTAAAAAAGATTGTGAAAAGTTTAACGAGCTGCCATCCGCGACAAGCATTTCATATTCAAAACTTTAAAAATACTTTTTGATTTAAAATTCCCTTAAAAATAAGTCTAAAAAACTAAACCGATTGCTTTTACGTAAATAAAAAAAAGTTAAAACATACTTAAAAAAAACTCAATTGTAAATTAGCCGACATTTCTAAGCCAACTCTCGTCGTATCTTTGATTTACAATTAAAAGCCTCATAAAACATGAAAACAAGAACTCAATTTTTCAGTCTTTGCTTTTTGCTTCCGCTCTTTATTTTTCAGGCATGCGGGCAATCATCAAAAAAACAAAATACAAAAACAGTTGTGATGGAAAATAAAATCGACAAACCCGGAAATCCATATTATTCAAATACAGATACTACTAAGTTGAATGTAAGCGATGCGGAATGGAAAAAAGTGCTTCCGGAAGATGTTTACGCCGTTATGCGTCAGGCGGATACGGAAAGACCTTTTACAGGAAAATACTGGAACACCGATGAAAAAGGAACTTATTATTGCGCTTCATGCGGAAACCTCCTTTTTAGATCGGGAGCCAAATTTTCAAGTAGCTGCGGCTGGCCGAGCTTTTTTGAACAAGACAACAAAAAAAGTGTAGTCTATAAAAATGATAATTCACTAGGAATGGAAAGAATCGAAGCGCTTTGCGGACGTTGCGGTGGACATTTAGGGCATTTATTTGATGATGGTCCTGCACCAACCGGAAAACGTTATTGCATGAACTCGATCGCGCTTGATTTTATTCCTGATTCTCAAAACAAATAATTCTTAAAATGAAAAATACAATCTTAATTTGCTTTTTTGCATTATCCCTTACCGGATTGGCACAAACAAAAAAAGCTTCAAATCTGGAAACCATCACCGTTGGCGGAGGCTGTTATTGGTGTGTAGAAGCTGTTTACGAAAATTTAAACGGGGTAAAATCTGTAGTTTCGGGATTTTCGGGAGGAAAAGTCGCCAATCCAACTTATGAAGAAGTTTGCACAGGAACAACCGGTCACGCCGAAGTGGTACAAATTACGTATGACAAAAATGTAACAGACCTCAACGAAATTTTCAAAGTATTCTTTACCGTTCACGATCCTACAACTTTAAACAGACAAGGAGCGGATGTTGGAACGCAATATCGTTCGGTGATTTTTTATAAAAATGAAGAGCAAAAAAACGCTGCTCAAAGTATTATCGCCGAGCTGAATAAAGCAAAAGTTTACGATAGCCCAATTGTTACCAAAGTAGAACCTTTTACCAAGTTTTACAAGGCCGAAGATTATCACCAAAATTATTATGCAAACAATAAAAATCAGCCTTATTGTAAAATGGTAATTCAGCCTAAAATAGAAAAATTCGAAAAAGTCTTTAAAGACAAATTAAAAAAGAAGTAAAGCGTAAAAAAAGCGAAATGAATTAAATCATTTCGCTTTTTTTAAAGTCAATTTAAATTAAAATTATTTCGCTACTTTTTTAAATCTCATCATTGGCACATCGCCTTGAATTAGATTTAGTTTCCCATCTTTGTCAATAGAATAACTTGTGATTTTTTTCATCTGCTGCAAAAATTGTGCTTCTCCTCCACCATCACAAAACATCATTGTAGTTGGTCCCGGCTCTCCAAAAGTCAGAGAATTTCCATTTAAAGTAAATGGCGCGCTGTAGCCATTACATCCATTATTACCAAAAACATTTTTTTCTTTCTGATCAAAAGTAATTTGTGGTTTTTTATTTGGATACAATCCCTCAAAAGCAATTCTTGGTCCTGAAATATATTCTAATTCCCAAGTTGTATCATAAATACTGGCAGCGCTTTTGTTTTCTTTTGATGCCATACATGAAGCGAGTAATAAGGTTAAAACCGAAACGATTGCGATGGTGTATTTTTTCATAATGTGTGTTTTTTTTTTGAATTAAATAATTTGTTTTTCCTTGAAGATTAAATCATCCCCTAGCATTCGTTTCTCAATATTCATGCCCGGTTTTCAGTTTTAAACAAAAAAACTTTAACCGTTAAGCTGGCATATTCACATCTCTAAGTTACATGTTTTTCTTAAAAAACAATATCACTTCAAGATCTAAATTCCAGTACGCAATTGTATTTTTTGTAATTTGCATCACATAAAAAACAAATTCATCATCAAAAAATCAAAAAAAATGAAGCGACTGCTCTTACTTTTTGCCTTCTTAATTACAATCAATCAAGTTCAATCTCAGGAAAATTTACCAACCGATTATCTTTCCAAAGAATTTCATAAAGGCAGAAGAGAGGCTTTTAGAGCTTTAATGCCTGCAAATTCTGTAGCAGTAATTTTTTCATATCCTGAAAGAGTTTTTTCAAAAGACGTAAATTACAATTATCATCAAAATCCTGATTTGTTTTATTTAACAGGTTATAAGGAACCGGATGGTGTTTTATTACTTTTTAAAGAAAATCAGGGAAGTGGTGAAAAGTACAACGAAGTTCTTTTTGTGAGAGAAAAAAATGCCAATCGCGAAATGTGGACAGGAAGACGTTTAGGAACCGATGGCGCGAAATCTAAGTTAGGCTTTTCAACAGTTTACAATGGTAAGGATTTTAAAAACTTTGACATTGATTTCAAAAAATTTGATAAAGTTATTTATGATAAAATTCCAACGGATATCGGGAGAGACAAAAGCGGTTTTGATCTTGCTGGTTTGCTCGATTCTTTCAAAACGAAAGCTGGAATTATGACAGAAAATGAAACTTCTCTGGAACTTTTCAGAACAATTACAAATTCACTTAGAGAAATAAAAACACCCGAGGAACTGGTTTTAATGCGTAAAACCGTAAAACTTTCCTGTGTTGCCCACAACGAAGTTATGAAAGCCGTAGGTCCCGATATGAGCGAAAACGAGGCTGACGGAATTCATGCTTACATTCACAAGCACTATGGTGCTGAAGGCGAAGGTTATCCGCCAATTATAGGTGCCGGAGCAAACGGATGTATTTTACATTATGGAGAAAATAACGCCACAAAAATCGACAATCAATTGTTGCTAATGGATGTTGGTTCTGAATATCACGGTTATTCTGCCGACGTTACAAGAACAATTCCGGCAAACGGAAAATTTACCGAAGAGCAAAAAGCCATTTATCAATTGGTTTACGACGCGCAGGAAGAGGTTTTTAAAATCTGCAAAGAAGGAACACCAATTCAGGATTTAAATAAAAAATCGAAAGAAGTTATTGCAGCCGGATTAATTAAACTGGGAATTATTACAGATCCTGCAGATGTAAAAATCTACTATCCGCATGGTTGTTCGCATTTTCTTGGTTTAGATGTTCACGACAAAGGAAATTATATGGGCAGTTTAAAAGAAAATATGATCCTGACGGTTGAACCTGGAATTTATATTCCGGCAAACAGTAAATGCGATAAAAAATGGTGGAATATTGGTGTTCGCATCGAAGATGATATTCTCATCAAAAAAAATTCATACGAAAATCTATCAGCTGAATCTCCAAGAAAATGGGATGAAATTGAAAAATTGGCAGCTCAAAAAAGTACTTTCAATGAAATGAAATTTCCTAAAATATAATTTATTTTTTTTGCCACGAGTTTCACTAATCAGCACTAATTAATTAGTGTATATTCGTGAAATTCGTGGCTATAAAAACCAAAACCTCGTTTCATCTGAAGCGAGGTTTTTTATTCACTTTTAAGACAAGCTTTTAAATCTACAGCTGATTTTTCACGTACTTTGTATTCCTAAAAAATATAAAAAAATGAAAGCACTTACCTTCTCTACTTTTGGAGATTCAGATGTTTTAGAATATATAGAAATTCCAAATCCGGAATTAAAAAGCGATGAAATTTTAGTCGAAATGAAAGCCATCGGATTAAATTTTGCCGATGTTTACAGACGAAAAGGAAATTATCATTTAAAAGGAAATCCGCCTTTTATTGCAGGTTACGAAGGCGCCGGAATTGTAGTTGACGCAAACAATCATCCCGAATATAAAGTTGGCGATCGTGTGGCTTTCGCCGATGTTCCTTTTGCAAATGCAGAATTAGTTGCCGTAAATACCAATCATATTTTGCCTTTGCCTGAAGCCATTTCTTTTGAAACCGCAGCTTCTATTTTGCTTCAGGGTTTAACAGCGCATTATTTAGCAACCGACAGTCACAAAACAGCAAAAGGTGAAACGATTTTAATTCACGCAGTTGCTGGTGGAGTTGGTCAGATCTTAACTCAAATAAGTAAATTTTTAGGCGCCAATGTTATTGGTTTAACCTCATCTTCAGACAAAGCAAAAGTTGCTTTTGAACAAGGCGCAGATCATGTTTTTCTATATAATAATGATTGGAAATCAGATGTTTTAAAGATAATCCCAAATGGAGTTGATGTCGTTTACGATAGTATCGGAAGCACATTACTGGACAGTTTTGAGGTCACAAAAGAATGCGGACAAGTTGTTTTCTTCGGAATGGCGGGCGGCGATCCTGCGCCTGTAGATCCGAGAATGTTAATGGACGGCTCAAAAACCCTAACCGGAGGTGATTTATGGAGTTATTTAAATTCGAAAGAAGAAAGAATCAAAAGAGCCAATCAATTATTTCAATGGATTATAGAAGGAAAGATAACGCTTTCAACACCAACATCTTTCAAATTATCAGAAGGAAAACTGGCGCATGATTATCTTGAAAGCAGAAAAAGTACAGGAAAAATAATTTTGATTCCGTAATTAATAATCTGGGGTAAAAAAACTTTTTATTTTTTTGTCATTTCTGACGAAGGAGAAATCTCCGCAAGTAACTCAACAAGAAAAACAATCTTTGTAGACTTCTTGCGAAAATTTTTCCTTAGAAATGACAAGATTGCGCACATATTTATGTAGTCCCTACCGGACATTTCCTCTCTTCAAACGTTTTTCCTACCAATATGTAACTCCTAACGGAGTAATTTACAGATTGTACTTTTAGAAAATGCTATCAAAATAATATCTCGTAGAGATTACATATTGGTAGAAAAAATAATTTTACAATTTCCATATTTGTCCCATAGGGACTACACAAAATTGATTCTTTATAACGAATCACAATTGATTAACCTCAATCTTCGTCAACTCAGACAAGGCTAAAATTCTGCCTACATCATTTTTATTTGCTACAAAAAACAAATAATTATCTCCATGTGTATCATAAGTCATTAATTCCAAATCTAATTTCTCTAGTGCCGATTGAATATAAGGAAACAAATTATGACTAAAAGTTTCCTCCGGATAGGCAAAATTAAGATCATGGCCAATCATTTCTGAAATGAAATACTCAGCATCTTCGGGATCAAATTTCCAATCGCTGTTCCAGCAGTCCACACTATCAAAAAGCCCCCAATGTGCTTCAACCGTCTCATAATAATTTTCCGGTCCTTTTTTAAAATTCTTTAAAAGCTTCTTCGATTGTTTTTTAACCAATTTATCGTCTGCATTTCCTCTTGAAACCAGATTAATAAATTCTTCAAAAGTTTCAACTGTAACTTCTTCATCTTCTATTAAATTTTCTGTTGAAGGAAGCTCGACACTTTCAGGAATTTCGATATTTATATATTGGCAAATTGCCTGTAGTACTTTTTCAAATTCTTTAAAACCTATCTCCTGAACATCATTTTGAGGATTCTTTATATCAATAAATTGAGCATTACGAATTCCTTTTACATAATCCATAAAAAAGTCACTTGTGTATAGAATCCTGAAATCATTAGTTTCTAAACTATTTGTACAGCAAAAAAAGATAATAAAATTATGAAAAATATGTTTCAGATCTTTTTTGATTCTGGCTGGCGGCTCAGAATAAAACTGAATATGTATATAATCATATTCAAGTCCTTTTTCAATTTCCTCCTGAGAAAGTGCTCCAATATCTATTTTTTGATACAGTTCATTTAAAAGTCCATACGCATCTTTCAAACCACTTTTTTCAAATTCATTTTTAGCTTGCTCGTAATTAAATGCACTTGGAAAAGTAAATAAATTGGTCACAACAGTATGGTGAACACCTTTCATTTTAAATTCAATTTGATCATTTACGTTATACAAATACGAGTAAATGGCATTAAGAACATCAAAGGAAACAATTGATTTTGGATCGTTATTTCTACCAAACAAATTAGAAAAGAAATTTTTCATAGGCTTATATTATCTTAGTGTTTCGGCAATCATTAAAGCACATTTTTCGCCATCGATAGCAGCAGATATAATTCCGCCTGCATAACCAGCGCCTTCTCCGCAGGGATATAAACCTTTTATCTGCAAGTGCTCATACGTTAAAGGATCTCTGGGAATTCTAACCGGCGATGAGGTTCTACTCTCTGGAGCGTGCAAAATGGCTTCGTTGGTTAAATAACCACGCATTGATTTTCCAAATTCCTTAAAACCTTCGCGTAAAATCTGCGATAAAAATCCGGGGAAAACCTGTCCCATTTCTACCGAAGTTGTTCCTGGAACATAAGATGTTTTTGGAATATCTGCTGAAACTTTATTTTGGGTAAAATCGACCATTCGCTGTGCAGGAACTTTTTGAGTTTCTCCAGCCAAATGCCACGCTTTTTGCTCTATACTTTTTTGAAATTCCATTCCGGCCAAAGCACCAAATTTTGCAAAAGGTTTAAAATCTTCCAATTTCAACTCAATTACAATTCCTGAATTTGCCGTAACCTGATCGCGTTTTGATGGCGACCAGCCGTTTGTAACCACTTCACCAGGACTTGTAGCACAAGGCGCAATCACTCCACCCGGACACATACAGAAAGAATACATTCCTCGTCCATTTACCTGCTTTACGATTGAATACGGCGCCGGAGGCAAATGTTCCCCACGATAATCGCAGCTATATTGAATACTATCTATTAATTGTTGCGAATGTTCTGCACGAACTCCTAATGCAAAAGGTTTTGCCTCGATTAGGATTTTCTTTTTATCTAATAATTCAAAAACATCTCGCGCTGAATGTCCTGTTGCTAAGATTAATTTATTGGCAAGAATTTTATCTCCGTTTTGAGTAACGATTCCTTCAACCTCATTGTTTTTTACTAAAATATCGGTTACTCGGGTATCAAACAAAACCTGACCGCCAAATTCGATTATCTTGTTTCGGATGTCTTCGATAATTTTGGGTAATTTATTTGTTCCGATGTGTGGATGGGCTTCTACCAAAATATCTTCAGAAGCTCCAAAAGCTACTAAAAGCTCTAAAATTCGGGTAACATCTCCACGTTTTTTAGAACGTGTATATAATTTTCCGTCAGAATAGGTTCCTGCTCCGCCTTCGCCAAAACAATAATTCGAATCTTCGTTTACCAAATGATCTACGTTGATTGCTTTTAAGTCACGTCGGCGTCCGCGAACATCTTTTCCGCGTTCGATTACAATTGGCTTTAAGCCTAATTCTATCAATTGCAAAGCTGCGAAAAGTCCGGCTGGACCAGCACCCACAACAATCACTTCCTGAGCCGATGAAACGTTCTTATATATAGGTAGCTCAATTTTGGTTTCCTGAAAAGGTTCGCCTTTTAAATATATAGTAACTTTCAAATTGATTTTTATCGCTTTTTGGCGCGCATCAATTGAACGTTTTAAAATGGCAATATGCTGAATTTCCTGTGGAGAAACTTTTATTTGTTTAGACAAATAGTCTTTAAGCAGCGATTCGTTTGCTGCAATATCGGGAGAAACTTGTAATAGAAGTTCTTTTGGCATGTTGTATGTGTTCTGAAATCTTATGGAAATAATTTATAAATGTCTTCTCGTTTTGCAAATCGGGCAAGTTCTACCACTTCACCATCGAAAAAAAATCCCAATCTATATTTTCCAATCCTAATTCTGTAAGCTTCTGTATGACCTTTCAGTTTTTTGACATTAGATAGAAGATTTAAATTTTGGGTTTCTTTTAGCAAAACAATAACCTCAAATAAATTATTCTTTAAAGTTTCATCATTAATTTTTAGTAAATCTTTAGAAAATTGTTTTAAATATTCAACTTTCATTTACCTAATATTTTGAAGATTTCCTCTTCGCTAACTTTATCGTTTCTGTCTACTTCCTGCATTAACATCATCAAACCAAGATCTTCTTTTTCTTCCTCTGACAGATTATTAAATTGATTTGACTGCATATTTTTCACGTACATTTGTACTGCATTTTCAATTAATCCTTTAACGCTTGTCTTTTCAAAAATTGAAATCACCTTTAATTTAGTTAATGTTTTTTCGTCGATATCTATTAACTTTCTCATTTGAAATAATTTTAAGCAAAAATATACCATATATACGATATATACAATTTAAAATACAACGAATATCTTCACACAACTTTGTACCTTTGCAACTCTGAACCTTTGCACCTTTAAAAAAAATGTCTAGAAAAATAAAATTAATTTGGGATTTTCGTGGTCCGGCTTCGGCAAAAACTGCCGAACACCATGAAATTCATTTGAAAGAGTATATCACCATAGAAAAACTTCCGCTAAATATTACGGGGTTTAAAATCATAAACGAAATGCAGGCCATTGCTTTTATGGTGGTTACCGATGAAAATATGATTCAGGTAAGAGATGCTTTGAAACCGCATCGTGGGGAAGTTTATGAGTAGTTTTCAGTTTTCAGTCGCAGTTTTCAGTTACTTTGACTTTATATTATTAGTCTCAGTTTACAAACTGTAAACTGAGACTGTAAAACTTTAATTAGCTACCTCGCTAATAAACTTAATTCTCATCAGTCTTAATTCATCAATATCATAATCGCCATCGAATTCTTTAAGAGCATCTTCGATTTTGTCTGATTCTGATTCCATGAAATAATCGTGAATTTCTTCTTGCTGATCGTCATCAAGTAAATCATCAACCCAATATTTAATATTTAATTTAGTACCCGCATAAACGATTTGCTCCATCTCTTTAATCAAAGCATCCATCGTAAGTCCTTTGGCAGAAGCAATATCATTTAAAGATAATTTTCTGTCAATGTTTTGAATAATATATAATTTATTGGCAGAATTTACTCCTGTAGATTTTACAACTAAATCGTCTGGACGAATAATATCATTATCTTCAACATAACGATTAATTAAGGTAACAAAATCGCCACCGTATTTCTTGGCTTTTCCTTCACCAACACCGTGAATGTTGTACAATTCTGTTAAAGAAATAGGATATTTTAAAGCCATATCTTCAAGAGAAGGATCCTGAAAAACAACAAACGGAGGAACTCCCAGTTTTTTGGCTACTTTTTTACGTAGTTCGCGTAACATTCCCATTAAAACTTCATCGGCGGTACCGGATGATTTTGATGCTGTTACAATTGCTTCATCTTCAGACTCATTATATTCATGATCTTCAGACATCATAAACGAAACCGGATTTTTAATATAATCTAATCCTTCCTGAGTAATTTTTATGATTCCGTACGTTTCAATATCTTTTGACAGATAACCTGTAACTAAAACTTGTCGAAGTAAAGCCATCCAGTATTTTTCGTCATGACTTGAGCCTGAACCAAAAAATGGCTGTATATCTGTTTTATGTGCTTTAATTACGGCATTGATACGGCCTATTAAAGTAAAGACAATTTCTTTTGATTTGTAAATGTGTTTGGTATCGCGAACAATTTCCAGCAATTTAACAACCTGTTCTTTAGCTTCAATTTTATTTTTGGGATTACGAACATTGTCATCCATATCGGCACCTTCTCCGTTTTCGCTGTCAAATTCTTCACCAAAATAATGCAATAAGAATTTTCGGCGTGACATTGAGGTTTCGGCGTAAGCCACAACTTCCTGCAAAAGCGCAAAACCAATTTCTTGTTCTGCAACCGGTTTCCCTGACATGAATTTCTCCAGTTTTTCTACATCTTTATAAGAATAATAAGCCAAACAATGTCCTTCTCCGCCATCACGACCGGCACGACCGGTTTCCTGATAATAACTTTCGAGTGATTTTGGAATATCATGATGAATTACAAAACGAACGTCTGGTTTATCAATTCCCATTCCGAAAGCAATTGTTGCAACCACAACATCTACATCTTCCATCAAAAACATATCCTGATGTTTGGCTCTGGTTTTGGCATCTAAACCTGCGTGATACGGTACGGCACTAATTCCGTTAACCTGTAAAACTTCGGCAATTGACTCTACCTTCTTACGGCTAAGACAATAAATAATTCCTGATTTTCCTTTGTGTTGTTTGATAAATCGAATAATATCCGATTCTATATTTTTGGTTTTTGTACGAACTTCGTAGTATAAATTTGGTCTGTTAAACGATGCTTTAAAAGTACTTGCATCAGACATATCCAAGTTTTTAAGAATATCTTCCTGAACTTTTGGGGTTGCAGTTGCGGTAAGTCCTATAATAGGAACCTGTCCCAATTGTTTAATAATATTTTTCAGGTTTCTGTACTCCGGCCTAAAATCATGACCCCATTCTGAAATACAATGCGCTTCATCAATAGCAACAAATGAAATAGGCACGCTTTGTAAAAAAGCCACATATTCTTCTTTTGTTAAAGACTCGGGCGCGACATATAAAAGCTTTGTCAAACCAGATGTAATATCTTTTTTAACTTGTGCAATTTCTGTTTTGGTAAGAGAGGAATTTAAAACATGCGCAATTCCGTTTTCTGAAGAAAGGCTTCTGATGGCATCAACCTGATTTTTCATCAAAGCAATTAAAGGAGAAACAACAATTGCCGTTCCGTCCTGAATTAAAGCGGGTAATTGATAACAAAGAGACTTTCCACCGCCAGTTGGCATAATTACAAAAGTATTCTTTTTACCTAAGATACTCGTAATGACTTGCTCCTGCAAGCCTTTAAATTGGCTAAAGCCGAAATACTTCTTTAATTCCTTGTGTATTTCAATTTCGTTTGAATTCATTCTTTATATTAATGGATATTTTGTATAAATTTGCAACACATAAAGATACAACTTTCTTTTATACATACAAATTTTAAATATTCTGTTTTGATCACAAAAGAAAATATATTGGCGATCGCCAAAAAAACAATACTCTCTGAAAGTGAAGCAATTACAAATCTAATTGATTTTCTTGACGAAAATTTCTTCGAAGCAACCCAACGCATTTACGAAACAAAAGGCAGATTGATCGTTACAGGTATAGGAAAAAGCGCCATTATCGCACAAAAAATGGTCGCTACTTTTAACTCAACCGGAACGCCTTCTATGTTCCTTCACGCCTCAGAAGCTATTCATGGCGATTTGGGTATGATTCAGAAAGAAGATATCATTATTTGCATTTCAAAAAGTGGAAACAGCCCGGAGATTAAAGTTTTGGTTCCGTTATTGAAACGTTTTGGAAATATCTTAATTGCCATTACAGGAAACATAACTTCATCATTGGCCAAAGGCTCTGATTATGTTTTAAACACAACAGTAGACATGGAGGCATGCCCAATAAATCTGGCGCCAACAAACAGTACAACTGCACAACTTGTTATGGGTGATGCTCTTGCGGTTTGTTTAATGGAAATGCGTGATTTTAAACCTGAAGATTTTGCAGTTTATCACCCAGGCGGAGCTTTAGGAAAAAAATTACTGCTTCGCGTAAAAGACATGATCGAGCACTCATTAAAACCAATGGTAACACCGGATACTTCAGTTAAAAAAGTTATTTTTGAGATCTCTGAAAAACGATTAGGAGTTACAGCAGTAATCGAAAATGATAAAATAATAGGAATTATTACCGATGGAGACATCCGAAGAATGCTAAATGACGTAGATACTATTGCAGATTTGACTGCAAAGGATATTATGTCAAAAAACCCTAAATTAGTATCATCTGAAACTATGGCTATTGACGCCTTAAATATTTTAGAAGATTTTTCAATAACGCAGCTAATCGTTGCTGATAATGGCGAGTACAAAGGAGTATTACATTTACATGACATTTTAAAAGAAGGAATCGTATAATGGCAAAAAAGAACCTTGGCGAGATGTCATTTTTAGACCATCTTGAGGAATTAAGATGGCTTTTAGTAAGAAGTACAATTGCTATTATGATAATGGCATTTATTACTTATTTCATCAGTGATTATTTATTTGATGAAATCATTTTAGGTCCAACGAGACCCACATTTTTCACCTACGTATGGTTTTGCGACTTATCACATCAGTTAGGTTTTGCTGACAGCATTTGTATTACTAAATTGAATTTCATTATTCAGAATACCGAAATGGAAGGACAGGTAAACATTTTTGTCTGGATGTGTATCCTGGCTGGTTTTATTCTGAGTTTTCCTTATATTTTATATGAACTTTGGAAATTTATTAGTCCGGCTTTGTATGAAAAAGAAAGAAAAAATGCCAAAATATTCATCTTCACTTCTTCATTACTTTTCTTTTGCGGTGTTATATTTGGATATTATATTGTAATTCCGATGTCGGTAAATTTCGTTGCTACCTTCTCTATTAGTGAAATGGTAGTCAATCAATTTACGATAGAATCGTATATGGGAATGGTAAAAACCAGTATTCTTGCCAGCGGATTGTTTTTTGAATTGCCTATTATCATTTATTTCCTAACTAAACTGGGACTTGTAACTCCTGAATTTTTAAGAAAATATTGGAAATATGCAGTAATCCTTATTTTAATTATTGCGGCAATTGTAACACCTCCGGATGTAGTGAGCCAGACTATTGTGGCTATCCCAATGTTAATTATATACGAAATAAGTATCCTGATTTCAAGGATTGTTTATAAAAATAAATTGAAAGAAAATGTCTGATATCATACAAGAATTTAACGACTATCGTTCTAAAATGAACGAAAAATTATTAGCTGACAATAACAAAATTGTAAAGCGAATATTTAACCTTGACACTAACGCATATGCACCAGGTGCTCTTGATGTAAAAACAAAAGAGCTTTTAGGATTGGTTGCTTCGGCAGTTTTACGTTGTGATGATTGTGTAAAATATCACTTGGAAACAAGCCATAAAGAAGGTGTTACAAAAGAAGAAATGATGGAAGCTATGGGAATCGCAACTTTGGTTGGAGGAACAATTGTAATTCCGCATTTAAGAAGAGCATACGAATTTTGGGAAGCTTTGGAAGAAGAAGCTGCAAATTAGAAAATGGGTCAATTGGATAATTAGATAATTGCTTAAATTGTAATTATCTGATTGTGAAAGCGCAATATTTTGTTAATTCATTTATCTGATTGATTATTTTACTTTTAATTTGTTTCTTCTTATAAATTTTAAAATTGAACTGAGTTAGTTTTTCAATTATCTCATTTTCAAATTATCTAATTATCTAATTAAAATAATGAAGCTAAGAGCCGATAATTTAATCAAAACCTATAAAGGACGCAGTGTTGTAAAAGGAATTTCTGTTGAAGTAAATCAGGGAGAAATCGTTGGACTTTTGGGTCCGAATGGTGCAGGAAAAACAACTTCTTTTTATATGATTGTGGGATTGGTAAAACCAAATCAGGGAAATATTTACCTTGATGATTTGAATATTACTGATTATCCAATGTACAAACGTGCTCAACAAGGAATTGGTTATCTGGCACAGGAAGCTTCTGTTTTTAGGAAGTTAAGTATTGAAGATAACATTCTGAGCGTTTTACAATTGACTAAACTTTCTAAAGAAGAGCAAGTTGCCAAAATGGAAAGTTTGATTGAAGAATTCAGCTTAGAACACATTCGCACAAACCGAGGTGATTTACTTTCGGGAGGAGAACGTCGTCGTACCGAAATTGCGCGCGCCCTGGCAACAGATCCAAAATTTATTTTACTGGATGAGCCTTTCGCCGGAGTTGACCCTGTTGCGGTTGAAGATATCCAGAGAATTGTAGCGCAGTTGAAAAATAAAAATATCGGAATTTTAATTACCGATCACAACGTTCAGGAAACTTTAGCCATTACCGATAAAACATACCTAATGTTTGAAGGTGGAATTTTGAAAGCCGGAGTTCCGGAAGAACTTGTTGAAGATGAAATGGTTCGCCGTGTTTATTTGGGACAAAACTTCGAATTACGTAAGAAAAAATTAGAGTTTTAAATAAGTAATCAGTCGCAGTTTTCAGTCCACAGTGAGCACTGAGAACTGTGACTTCGACTGAAAACTAAAAAATATGAATTCAGAAGAACCAACTCAGGAAGACTACGAAAATTGGCATAAAGACCCAAACAATTGGTATTTAGGATGCTTTTATTACAATCCGAAAGATAAACGATTACTTCCGCCAAAAAGAATTCAATGGATGGGCTACACTGTAAATTTTGCTAATCCTTATTCTGTTTTAATTTTAATAGCAGTATTGTCTTTAATTCCAATTGCTCTTTTATCAAAGTAAGAGTTAAAACTGACACTGAAAACCTACTCCACTGTAATAAACTGCAATTGCTGTAAATCACCGTTGTAGATATTTACATCAACCCGATGCTCAATTCCTGGCAAAGAAGCTTTTTCTGTAAATTGCCAAAAAAGCCAATCGTCTTCAATTTTTTCTCTGTAGAAATTGTAGTTGGCTATCCAGAATAAATATTCACTGAATTCTTCTTTTAGAAAATCGCTGTAATAACGTTCTCCCGTATAAATTATCGGGCGAACCTGATAATGTGTTTCCACTTTAGTTAACCATCTTTTTAAACCCTTTTTCAAACTATCTAAAGATTGATTCTTTGGTAATTTTTCGATATCTAAAACGGGCGGTAAATCACCTTTTTGCAATTTTACGGTTTTGATAAAAAGATTCGCCTGCTCTATAGAATTTTCATTGGGGCGATAGTAATGATAAGCGCCACGCATGATTTTATTTTCTTTGGCTCCATCCCAATTTTTCTTAAATTGCCTGTCTACTCTATCGTTTCCGGCAGTTGCACGAATAAAAACAAAACTTACCGGGTATTTTTCTTCTAAAATTTCAACTTCTTCCCAATCCACTTTTCCCTGAAATTCAGATACGTCAATACCAATCACTTTTCCTTTGTGATTTTCTAAGACCTGAATATTTCTAACGTCAGAAAGGTGTTTGTCTACCTCATCTTCTTCTAAAACTTTCCCTGATTTAAAACCAAGATAAAAAGCCAATCCCGCACGATAATGATAAATCGTACCTAAAAAAATCAGCACTAAGCAAGAATAAAAAATAAAGCGAATGGCGCTGCCAAAAACAGATCTTTTAGGTTTTGCTTTAGAATAAGAATTTCTTCGTGTAGTGGTTTTTCTTGCCATTCAAATAACCTACTTTTTCAAAAACATATTATTCACTACCGATAACAACACGTAAAAAATGATGATTAACGGAATTGCGATATATTGAAGCACTACTACCAAAGCTAATGAAACTAATAAAAACACGATTTGAAGTGCATTATCTTTCAAATTGAACTTTTTAACTTTTAATGCAAACAACGGGATTTCTGCATTTAAAATATAAGCGCTGCATAAAGTGATTACCAACAAAACCCATTGATTCGTTAAAATCTCCAACATCAGCAATGAATCTGAGAATTTTAAAACCAAAGGCAGACTTAAAATAAAAAGTGCATTTGCCGGAGTTGGTAAACCAATAAACGAATCAGTTTGACGGGTATCTATATTGAAATTTGCCAATCGATAACAAGATCCCAATGTTACAATAAATCCTAAAAAAGGAATTGCTGGATTTGTTCCTAATTCGTGTGCACTGTTGGTGAACAAACTGTACATTACATAACCCGGAGCAACTCCGCTGGTTACCATATCTGCCAAAGAATCTAACTGTAATCCAAGCGGACTTGAAACTTTAAATAATCGGGCAAAAAAACCATCAAAAAAATCAAAAAAGATCCCTAAACAAACCATGTAAAAAGCCATTTCGTAATTGGCTTCTGAAATGAAAACAACTGCGATACAACCACAAAAAAGGTTAATTAATGTAATTAGGTTTGGAATGTGTTTTTTGATATTCATGTTTTATAAAATTTGATTATGGTTAGCGCAAATTTAGCATAATAAGTGTATGAAAAAGGTGTTTTTGCAAGAGTTTTTTATTTCAAACTCTCCGTTTTGCAATATTTATGAAAAGGAAGAAATTAGATGAGTAAAATATTATATTTTTGATGAAAATTAAAACAGACTTCGGTTTGCAAAAAAAAATCCGTTGAAGAAACTTTTTGGGCTTTTATTATTTTGGAGTTTTACACAATATGCACAAACTATTCGAAAATATTCGAACGAGTTTATGAACATTGGTGTTGACGCCGCAGCATTAGGAATGTCGAGTGCTGTAGTTGCTTCTACAGAAGATGTAAATTCAGTTTATTGGAATCCGGCAGGTTTGACACATCTTGAAGATCATCAGATTTCCTTAATGCATGCCAATTACTTTGCAAACATTGCACAATATGATTATATAGGATATGCAAGCCCGATTGATGAGAGAAGTGCCTGGGGAATTTCGATGATTCGTTTTGGTGTTGATGACATCATGGACACAACCGAATTGATCGACAGTCAGGGAAATATTGATTACAACCGAATTAGCTTGTTTTCGACCGCCGATTATGGTTTTACTTTTTCGTACGCAAGAAAATTGCCTGTTGAAGGTTTTCAATATGGTGTAAATGCAAAAATAATTCGACGTGTTATTGGAAAATTTGCCAATTCATGGGGATTTGGTTTTGATTTTGGTTTACAGTTTGAGAAAAATGACTGGAAATTTGGTTTAATGCTTCGTGATATTACAACGACTTATAATGTTTGGAATATTGATGAAGAAGAATACGAAAAAATTGCCAATGCAATTCCGGGAGAAAATACTGAACTACCCGAAAGTACTGAAATTACCTTACCAAAAGCACAATTAGGGGTTTCAAAAAAGATAGAATTTCATAACGATTACAGTCTTTTGGTTGCTACAAATTTGAATATGCGTTTTGAACAAACAAACGATATTATCTCATCAAAAGTAGTGAGCATTGATCCGGCTGTAGGTTTTGAATTTGGATATACTGAACTTGTTTTTTTAAGAGCGGGAGCGGGAAATTTCCAAAATGTTACGCAATTGGATAATACTGAAAAAATAAATTTTCAACCCAACATTGGTTTGGGATTTAAATATAAAGGCATTCAGGTTGATTATGCCCTGACTGATTTAGGAAACCAAAGTACTGCTTTGTATTCGAATATTTTTTCTTTGAAAGTAGATTTAGGTATCTTTAGATAATAATTAAAAACCATCACACTTCTTAAAATTTTTAATCATGAAAAAAGTCAATTTTAAAACACTTTTTAATTTATTAGTATTACTAAGTTTCAGTATTGGTTTTAGCCAAAGTGTACCTTTATCAAAAGATGCTAAAGTTAGCGTTCTTACTTGTGGTTTAGGAAATGAAACCTATTCCTATTTCGGACATACGGCGATTAGGGTTTCTGATCCGGCAAATAATCTTGATATTGTTTATAATTATGGCGCTTTTGATTTTAGGACTCCAAATTTCGTTGCAAAATTCACCAAGGGAGATTTACAGTACTTTGTAATCACACACTCTTTCTCTGAATTTATAGAGGAATATAACATTGAAAAAAGAAGTGTTTTTGAGCAGGAATTACTTATTTCACAGGGTTTAAAACAAAAGCTTTTTGATAAATTAAACGCCACTTTACTTTCTGAAGATCGCTATTACACTTATAAATTTATTGATAAAAATTGTACTTCGATGGTGGTAGATATTATCAATAACACTTTGAATGAAAATGTAATTGTAAAAAAAGGCGACACGGACATTACTTACAGATCTATTTTATATCCTTATTTTGATGGTCATTTTTACGAAAAATTAGGCACAAGCATTATTTTCGGAACAAAAGTAGACCAATTAGGAACGAGAATATTTTTGCCATTTGAATTAAAAAATAGTTTAGAAAAGGTAAGCTTTCAAAATAAACCTTTGGCTGCCAAAAGCAAAACACTTCTTTTTTTCGAAAAAGAAACGCCGACTTCATGGTGGAACAATATTTATTCTTACCTCATCATTTTGGCTTTTGTAGTTTTAGCGCACAACAAAATTGTAGACAAAATTTATCTTTTGCTTTTATCCTTAATGGGAATCTTTTTTGTTTGTGTTGGTTTCTATTCTTTCCACCTGGAATTATCGATGAACTACAATGTACTTTTATTTAGCCCATTTTTGCTTATTTTGATTTTTCTCTCCATTGCAAAAAACAAAAAATGGACGTATCGATTTGCCGTTTTACATTTGATGTTCTTAGTAATCTACAGCATCTTTATGATCAATAAAGCGCATTTTATAATTGTATTACCAATGATAATTACAAGTGGTTTTGTTTTGGTAAGAGTAGCAATACGAAACAAAAAACGTATTCCTATCATCATCTGATTATTGTCCGCGATAAAAGACAATTGTTGTAATTGTCTTGAAGGTGATGCTTAAATCCAGAAATATACTTCGGTGTTTGATGTAATATAAATCATATTGAAGCTTGATCAAACTCTCTTCTATTGATTCCCCATAAGAGTAATTTACCTGTGCCCAACCTGTGAGTCCCGGTTTTATAACATGCCTTGTTTCGTAAAACGGCATTATCTGCGCAATTTCAGCAACAAAAAACGGACGTTCGGGTCTTGGTCCAATTACTGCCATATCGCCTCTTAAAACATTAAAAAACTGCGGCAATTCGTCAATTCTCGATTTACGCATAAACTTACCAAATGGTGTAATACGTTTATCTGAAGCTGTTGCAAAAACGGCTCCGTTTGCTTCAGAGTTTTCGACCATGGTTCTAAATTTGTAGATTTTAAAAACATCACCATTCTTTCCTACTCGCTCTTGTGTGTAAAATAACTTTCCTTTGTTTCCCAAAAGATTGGCAAAAGATATAAATGGTATCAAAACCATGCATATCAACAATCCTACGGACGAGAAAAAGAACTCAAGTACTCGCACCAGCAACAGATATAATTTATTATTGTTGCTACGACTAAAAGGAAAAAAACGGTAAAAATCTCTGGCAATATACTGAACCGGAATACGTTGTGTTTTACTTTCGTATACTTGCGTATACTCGCGAATTATATTTCCTGATTGCAGCAAATGGAGTAATTGCTGGTATAAATCGGCTGTAATTCCGTCTGTTTTTTGAGAAGCAATTACAATTTCAGCAACATTATGTCTGATTACAAAATCTTCCAGGTTTTCCTTTTTAATTTGTTTTACATAATGAAAATCTAAATCTTTTTCATAAACAGAATCTGAATTTACAAAACCAATTATTTTATAATGCGGATCAACATTTTCTAGTCCTAACACCAATTCTTCAACCTGATTCTGATCACATATTAAAACGACATTTTGAACAAAGCGGTGAGAAGCCAGAAAAAAAACATATATATATCTCCACGATAATAAGGCAAACAAAACAGCAAAATAAAATATTACAATTGCAATTCTGTTTTTGGGTAATTCCGGAGATAAAACAGGAGTTAACAGATAAACTGATACAGTAGTTGTAGTTGTAAAAACAGTACTTTTAAGAATTTGAAACTGATTACTTGCAACTTGCAGGTTATACATCTCGAAAATGGAGCCGAAGATGTATATATAAGATATTAGTACAATCTCCCTATAATAATTTACAATCGAAAATTGAAAATATTGGAAATTGAAAAGCAGATTTAAGAGGTATAGCGTGAGCAGGACAAAAAAAGCATCGAAAGCATGTAGCAACACTTTTCTTTCCGATATCTCGAAATGAATTTTATTTTTTGTAAACATTGGTTTATTTGGTTTTGGTTTGGGGCTAAAACGTAGAACAAATGTATTATAAAAAAAAGAATATAAACTACCTAATTTTCAGGTTTTTCAGGAATCTTCACTTTGACCGATAGTAAAGTCAAGGCATAAACGAAAGCTGGAGCTGCGGTCCGCATCGCAGCGTGATTTATAGTAAGAAGCCAAAAAACATAAAAGGAAAGAAAATACAAATGTTGTTTGTTATCAAAATAAAGAACAAATGGCGTAACAAATAATACAAAAAGCCCAATAACACCAAATACCCCATGCTCCGCTAACATACGTGAAATTTCATTATGAGAGGCTGCTTCCATACCAAAAGATTCCTCTCGCGCCTGTTTTCCCATGCCTGCGCCTACCCCAAGGATAGGATTATCTACAAAAAGTTTCAATTCTGTATCTATTATTTCTTCTCTTCCTCCAAGACGATCTTTTTTGGTTCTACCTTTGGCATCTTTATTCGCATAACGTTTCTCGATCAACCCTCCGGTTTGCAAATAACTGTAGGTCCAAAGTCCAATTCCCATTAAAATCGTTACGATGAAGACTCTTGTAAATTTACTTTTGCCTCTTGGACTTGAAAAATAGTACAACAAGAACAATAAACACATAATCATAACAACTGCAGTAATTACACCACCTCTCGAAAAAGTAACTATGCCTCTAAAGCTAATTAACAGTAACAAAGCCCCATTTAAAAACATCAGTTTTTTTGATTTTGAAAATAAAAGGAACTGTGCAAAAAAGATAAATATTCCTAATCCCAAAACTGTAGAAACCTGATTAGGACCAAATCCCCCAGAAGTTGCAAAATTAGATTGTGTTCCCGTCACTACATCTTTTACACTAGGGTTGTATAAAAATAGGTAAATTGCAGTCGTAAATATTGGAAACCCCATTGCCATGACTATATTTTGCAGATCTGAAAACGAAACATTTCGTTTAAACATATAAACAGCACAACTGGCTAAGCAAACGGGGCCAGACAAATTAAAAACCAATGCCTTCCTGATGTCTGTATTAAAATTAGCAACTGCAACAGCCATCAATATACCGGGAATTAATAGTATTAAAAAAAACCAAAAGACAAAGGCCTTTGTTGAAAAATTACTATAAATCATTCCCAAGAACATGAAACCGATAATATTAAATTTAACAAATTCATTATTAAAATTCCCTCCTGTCATTCGCAAAAAAACCTCAAATCCAACCATATAGGCTGCTACTAAAAGAACTTCATTATTTTTATTTTGCTTTTTTACAACAATTAAAAAACCAACTACCGGTACTAAAATGGCATAAATTTTAGATAAAAATGGAACAGCAAAAACTGCTAGTGCAATTAATGCGTGTATTGTAATTATATAAAAATATGATATTTTACTGTCTTTCATTAATAAGTTATTTTATATGCTGAAATCAACTTTTTAATTGTTATTTCCTCTGAGTAATGTTCTAAAATCGATTGTTTTAAATTATATCCTAACATTTCCCTTAGAGCTTCGTTGTCAACCAAATTTCTTAATTGAGACTTAACTTCATCATCAGAAAAAGGATCAAATAATAATCCTGTAAAGCCATCCTTAATAACTGAGGAGCAATACCCTACATTTGTAGAAACTACGGCTAAATTTTCTAGTCCATATTCTAATAGAGTAACTGGAAAACCTTCTTCTGTTGAAGCTAAAACTCCTATCGAAGCCTGAGATAAAATATATTTAATATCATTTCTTTCGCCATACAAATGTATATAATTCTCAAGTGAATACGATTTTATAAAGTTTTTTAATAAATCTGAATAATCATCACCGTAATCTCTACCAATAAGGTGTAAAGTCCATTCAGATTCATTTAATTTTAAATCAAAAAATGCCTTTAAAATTAAAATATGATTTTTAGGTTTTTTTAAATTTGCCAGAAAAATAATTCTTTTATTTGGGATGCCTTTTAATGTAGTCACTTTTTCATGTGCATGTCCTGATGTTGTAAAATTAGGAATAAAGATTACTTTCGAACAATTCATATTTTTCGTATTCCATTCTTCTAATTGAAGATTGACAACAAAAATAGAAGAAAAGAAAGCAGATAAAAGAATTAAAACTTTATTTTTTTCTTTTGTTTCTTTTGATCTTGTACCGTAATGGTCATGCCATATGATTTTTATTCTGGGCAAAGTTAATTTTACTAAGACAGCGATAAAAAATGAAGAACTGTGGGCATGAATTATATCAATTTTATTTTTTTTAATATAATTTCGCAAACGAAAAACAGACTGAAAATCAATCACTTTTTTCTTTTTTAAAAACAGATAAGAAACCTTCGAATCTATTTGACCTCTTAACGCTCCTTCTTTCCTTGTGGTAATTAAACCTGAAAACGATATTTTTTTAGCTAAAGCATTTGCGTAATTTACCGCCATTCTTTCAGCTCCGCCAGCTTCAAGGGAATCTATAATTTGTACAATTCTCATTTTCCTAAAAGCTTTTTAATTTCAGATTCGAAAACATCAGTTGTATATTTTTGTGACCATTCTATAGCTGATTTACTTTTAGTAAAAAAAACTGCCTCATTTGTAAGTATTTCTTCCATATCGGCCACATCTTTATCCAAATTCATATCCAACAAAACCCCTCTGTTTCCATTATCAAGCATAAAAGGTACGCATGAGACTTTTGTGGCAACAGGAACACACCCCCAAAACATAGCTTCGGCAACAGCTTTTGGCCAACCTTCACTTTTAGAAGGCAATAATACAAAATGGCTCTTTCGATAAGCCTTTTTTATTGTTTCTATATCCTGATTACCATGCAGGATTATATTTTTCCCGAGTTGGTTTTCTTGAATATATTGTTCTAAAGCACTTCTCTCGACTCCTTCTCCGTACAAATTCAAAACCAGATTGTGTCCTTTTTTAATTAGTTGCTCTAATAATTTTACGGCGTATATAGGTTTTTTACCGGGAACTAAACTTCCAACAAAAACAAATTCTATAGTTTCTTCAAATCCTGCTTTTTTAAAAATCTCTTTTTCAGATTCTGGATATGTCGCGGTAAAAAAAGGTTTTATATTTTTTGATTGATTCTCCCAATGACCATAAACCAAAACCTGCATGTTTCGATTTAGAAAAGTATTGCTCAAAATCCATTTTTGCAGTCTGTAAGTCCAGGGCTGTTTACTTTTTTGATCCCAATTTCCAGCATATTTAGCCGTTTTTATTTTATTTGGAAACAGAATTTGAACTATACAACCTAACAAACCAATATTTCCTGGACAACGCAGGTGAATATGATCTGCATCTTTCATTGCCCAAAATATTCTCCAAATTATGATTGGAAATTTAAAAACAGAAAATATACTATTTTTAAAAGTGGTTAAATTGAAATTAGGTGTTTTTCTAAAATTGATTCTAGGATGATTGTATGAAATATCAATTGCTGTTAGATTCCCTTTAAGTAAAGGACCAACAACTATAACTTCATCAACATATTTTAACCAAATATTCATTTCGCGAACATAAGGCGCATAACCAAAATACTGATTGTCATTTTGAATATGGTTGACATGTGTAATGATTACAAGTTTCATTTGAGTAATTCGTTAGAAAAATTAATACAATAATTGTCTATCGTGAATTTGACCAAAAAAGTATTTCTGGCATTAACACTCATTTGTGCTTGTTGATTAAAGCTACTTTCCACTCTTTCAAAAAGTGAAATCATAGATTCCTGATTTGAATCGAATTTAAAACACTGATGATTATCTTGTACATATTCTGTTAATCCTGTTGAATTAGAAATCAATAAAGGTGTCTGATTCATCATTGCTTCTAAACCAACAGTTGGCAAATTATCAACTTTTGAAGGTATTATGGCAAAATGGCTCTTACATAGATAGTCATCAATTTTATCATAACCTAATCCTCCAAAATAAAAAATATTGTCATCGTTCTTTACCAATTCTTTAATTTCTTTTTCCTGGCTTCCGGTTCCGGCAATATTCAAAATTATATTTGTCGTTTTAACTTTATCACAGTAAATTTTAAACGCCTTAATAAGATCTAAAATTCCTTTTGAAGGATCTAATCTTCCTAAAAAAGATATACTAATATTCTGTCCAATATCAGTTTTATTCTTAAATCGATCTTTCATCGGATTTAAAACAACTATTCCTTTTGTAACAGAATAGTATTTTTCCAGATCTGATTTTGCCAATTCTGATGGGCAAACAATAGCATTACAGAATAATTTATAAAACATCTTTTTTCGTAAAAACTGCATTTTATATTTTATTCCGCTCTGTTTTTTATCTGTTAAAATCTGATTACTTAACGTATGATAATAGGCAAATGTTTTAGCTTTCGAAAATGACAATACCTTTGACATTGCAATTGTAATATTGGCTCCAACAAAATGACCAACCACCACATTTGGCTTGTATTTAAAGTAAATCTTAGAAAACCAAAGAACATCTTTTATAGAAGTTGGCCTTTTTTGAGTTGGCCATGAATACACAATAATTTCCCCTTTTTCTTTACTAATAATCTCTTTTTCTTTAAAAAAGGGCTTATGCGAAATAAAAATCACCCTATTTCCTAAATCAGCCAAATGATGCGCCAAATAATAACTCATTGACGCAAATGAATTTTCGGTATAATTATGTGCAATTAAAATTGTTTTCATAAATACCTTTATTTTGTTTGAGGTTTATTAAATAGTAAACTCCACCATCCAACTGTTCTGCCAAGTGCCTCGGTAAAAGCTGCTTTTTTATTTTGATCTGTAATTACATTGGTAAATCTGATAGAAGCAAGTAAAATTGTTATTGCATTCCACTTAAATCTTTCTTTTAGATTTGGTTTTGCTTTTTTAACTCTCCAAACATACCAGCCGTTTCTTACTACCATTATACCATATTTATATTTATTTGGTCTTCCTGATTCGGCATGAAAATGCGATAAATGCGCTTTTGTATTAATTACATTTTTACCAAATTCTAAAGCTCTTAAGCTAAAATCCGCATCTTCGTATAAGCCATAACCTTCAAAAAATCTTGAAAAATTAATCTTGTCAAAAACACTTTTTCTGAAAGACATCGACATTCCTATCAGCAAATCTACTTCATACGTTTTTCCTGTCATCGGAAACCCGCATGTTCTCCCATGTGAATAATTCGGCATTTTTCCGGGGCCTAAATTTGAGGCAAGACCAAGGTAATTTCTCATTACATTGCGCAAACCTTCCTTATAATAGTAACCTTCAAACAAATAAAATTTGTTTTTATTATATAAAACATTTTCTTGCTGAAGTTTCCATTTGTATTCATTAATGGCAACTCCGCCAACACCTGAAACATCATTATTTGTTTGAAATGTTTTTATGATTTCTACAAAATAATCAGATTCTAAAACAGTGTCATCGTCTAAAAAGCAAACAATTTCTGAATCTTCAGCAACTTTAGAAATTCCGAAATTTCGTTGTTTAGTAAGGCCTCTGTCCTCATCATTGACTAAAAAATATTTTAGGTTTTGAAATTCATTATTCGTTAAAGCAATCTCTGTTTCTCTATTCAGAGAGCCATCAACAACTATAATTTCATTCGGATATAACGTCTGTTTTTCAACAGATTTTAATAAAGCTACTAGAGATGCAGGACGCATATAAGTACAAACAATCAATGAAAACTTCATCTTTTATTCTTTAATTCGTTAGCCCAATGTAAACTTTGCTTCCACTGTTTTTTAAAATTTTTCAAATATTTAATTGGATTTTTGATTGTCTGAACGCGATAAAACTTAAAAAACAATATTGTTTTATAACCATTAATTTGTTTTTTCGTCAAATGCAATTGATTGAATAACATAATGGTTGGTGAAGGTTTTGGCTGAATAATTTCATTTTGCCAGGCTAAAACCGGCTTTGTTCTAAAACCTCCAATAGGTGCACTCAAATGTAAAATTTCAGGATTGGGAAAAAACAGAACATCTTCACCTGAATTTCTTAATTGCATTCCGAAATCGCTATCTTCTCCATAACCAAATTCAAATCCCATTCCAAAGGAAACTTTTTTCAACAAAGAACTGGCGATAAAGCTATTTCCCGAGCCAAAAAAAACTGCCTGGTAAACATTGTTATCAATTTTCTTTTCATTTTTTTTCAAATAAGAATTGCTTGCTACTTTACTACCAAATTGCACACAATTTTTAAGAGTTTCACTAATTAATTGTGGCTCAAATCTGTTATCATCATCATTTAAAAAGACCCATTCACTCTTCACTTGTGACAAAGCCACATTTCTCGCATTACAAGCTCCAGCCTGATGAGTAAAAGTATGTTTTATTGAAAATGGCCAACTTTGGTTTGTAAGATAATCAAGCTCTGAAACACTTTCAAGGTTTGTGTTCTGTTCTACAATGATTACATTTTTTGGTAAATGAGTTTGGACTGATAAATCTTTCAAAACATCATATAAATATTGTTTTCTTCCTATAGTAGGAATGATAACATCTATAGTTCCTGTTTCCAGTACTTTTTTTGTTGATTGAACTTTTATATTAGCTAATAAATTATTTTCGAATTTTCTTTTACTATAGAAAAGGCTTAACAAAAATGGAAAAAAAGCTACTTTTCTCTCATATAAAAACAAATTGAGCAGAAGTAAAAATATCCAACGGGTTTTATAATGCTGTTTTACAAATCGAAATAAGTAAAAAAAATTACTTTTATGTTCTTTAATTTTATTACACGTACCTATTAATAGTCTAGGTTCAGAATAACACAAAAGACCATTTGGCATTGCTAATTTAGCTAGAGAATTTAAAAAATATTCAAAACTATCTGCTGTTTTATATAACTTTTTAAAAGTTAATAATGTCGAAGCATAAATACCTCCAACAGAGCCACTCATTTGCCAGGTTGGATAATTTATCTCTTTTTTAATATTAATAAATGGAGATACTTCAACATAACCAATTGCATCAGACAAAAATGTTTTTTCTGATAAATTGAAAGATGCCAGTATTTTATGATGGTGAAAAATTTCAGAAATAGCTGAAAAATTAAGATTTGATTTCAAATCAAACTGGCACCAAATCAATAATTCATCCGGAAAAGAAACCGCAACTTCAAATAAAGTTTTGGTAATATCTTTTTGAGAAAAATTCAGGCTTTCAGCTCCATGTTCAACATTTACAATTTTATTATTTTGATGATAAATAACTATCATTTTTACTTTATATTTAATTGATTATTTTTTTATAAAAAGCAATATTCTCAAGCACTACCTTATTAATATCAAATTTGGTTTCGACTCTTTTTAAGGCTTGCTGACCAATTCTTAAACAATATGTGTCATCTTTTAACAGCTGTATAATTCTTTCGGCGTATAAATTATGATTTTCCGGATGTACTAAAAAACCACTTTCTTCATCAATAATAAGTTCTTGTGCCCAGCCAATATTGCTATTAACAACGGCTTTTTGCATGGCCATTGATTCTATGGTAACCATTCCTAAAGTTTCTGCAAAAGTTGGAAAAACACATATATTTGCTTTTCTAATATGGTTTTGAACTTCGTTATATGGGATTTTCCCCAAATAACTTACATGTTCTAAATCATCAGCTTTAAACTGACTTTGCATTAATTGCCATGTAGAACCTGAGTTTGTTTTTATATCAGAAGCATCGCTGCCAATTAATATCAGTTTTGCTTCAGGAAATTCTTTTCGCACTTTATTAAAAATTTCGGGCAATTCTAAAACTCCTTTTTTTCTAATTAATGTACCTACATAGAGAATAATCCCTTTTTCATAAATTAAAGGAGAATCGTTTGTGATTTTTTGTAATTCTAATCCGTGATAAATCGTTTTTATCTCTTTATTTTTTATTTTAAATAGTTCTTTTGAGACTTCTCCGGCAAAGCTTGTTGGCCCAATAAAAGCTTTTGCTCCATTTATGGCTAATTTTTCAAACCAGAAATTTTTAGGCTTTTGTTTTCTGTTTTCGAGATGACAAAAGTAAGCATCACTTCCGTGAAAACGAATTATCAATGGAATTTTAAAATTCATCAAAGCGGTAATTCCTGTCCAATCCGGTGCTTCAATAATATTAATATTCTTTTCCTGAATTTTATTATTGATAAAATTTTCTATCTTTTTTCTGTTAAAATAAAACTTAAGAAATTTTACTTTGCTGTCCGTAAGACTATACATCGTTACATTATTTTCTTCCAGAACAAACTCATTTTTTTGTCCGTACACAAAAACAGAAACCTGAACATCGCTCATTCTAAGTTTTTCAACTAAGTTGTAAACGCTGGTTCCTAATCCGCCATCGTGACCAAAAGCTTTATGTGGATAATGAGAAACAATGTATGCGACATGTAGCTTTGCTGCCATATTATTTTATTGAAAGTATTTTTTTAATAGTTCTTTTTAATTCTATTTCTTTTCTTTTCATTAACTTTTTAAAACTATAACCATACGCTCCGATTGCACAAAATTGTCCTCCTGAAAAATATAATATTGATTCTTTTGGCTCCAAAACTGCATTGTTATTCCTTTTTAAATAAATGTCAGGATTTTGAGCCTTTGAGTTTTCGTTGGTTTTCGAAAATGAAAAAATAGTTGAAAACAAACCGAAGTCTTTTTGTAAAAGAAAATCATTATAGTTTAATGGCTTAGAAACTTTAAAAGATCTAACTACATTATTGACAACTAAAGTATTTGAATCTTCTTTCAATTTTAAATAAGACGAATAAATTACCAAAGGAGGTAAAAAATAATCTTTCTCTAAAACATAAATATTTTTAGATGATTCAGTTTCACTGTGGTTTAGATTCATTTCCACATCAAAATAAGTCGAAATATATGCGGCAATTTCATGTCTGTTTTTTTTGCTTTTGATATCAAAAACTATATCTTCAAGTTTAATTATCTCTTCTGTATGATTGTATTTTATCCACCTTTCCGGAAAATAATCTTTATCATTAAGTTCCTGACTTTTGACGCCATCAAAGTTCTTTAATGGTCTTATTATTTTTGAATGTTCTTTTTCACCCAACCAGGCTGTCCACCACGAAAAAGTAGAATTACTTATTATAAAATCATCGCACAATGAACCCAGGCAAAGCTGTTCTATACCATTTAAATCTTCTGCGAAAAAAGCATTTTCTAAAAATGAAAAATGAAACTTACAATATTTAATATCATCACTTAAAACAATCAAGTTGCAAGACTGCCAATTTGGGAAAAATTGAGCTAAACTATTTAAATAGTAATTAATTGGCAACTGAAAATAATCCAGATGATTTACGAAATCGCCTCTTCGTATTGAAAGCAAAATGGTTCGCTTCGTAAAAGCACTTTCGTATTTTTTTTTAATGTGATTAGTTACCGAATCAGCGAATTCAAAATGATGTTTGGTTAATCCTTTATCAAAATATTTTTCTGTTTGAAGCCAACCGGAAAGATCATAATCCCTGTCTTTTATATCCCATTCATGAAAATTATATTCGGTCTCTTCAGCATTTATAAAACCTGAAAAATCAGATGTTAAAAGTGGTAATTTATTTTTAAAATATTCCTGATATTTCCACTGTGAAAAAGCATATTGCTGATTATTTCTAATACTCAAACCAATAGTAGATGCGATTTGAAAAAGCTGATTTCCCAAATTCCCCTTCTTTCCTATTTTAGAGTATGTTATCATTTTAAAAAGTCTTCAGAAGTTATTTATTAAAAAAGTCTTTTAAAATCCTGGCTGTAAACATTTCGGACCCTGTATTGTTCATGTGACCACAAGACTCAAAATATTTATTTTCGACTACTACATTTTCATAATTATGAATTTCGGGATACGCTTTTTTTACCTTTTCAAAATAGTTCATACCTTTTACGTTTTCACACATTGGCGTCATTACAACAATCAGGTTTATTTTATTTGCTTTGCAAATACTTTTAATTTCTTCGTAGTATTTGTTATGTGGCAATGGATTCAATTTGACAATGTTATTTTTCATATTGCCGTTTTCAACTCCATCCAGAGGATAATATCCCAGCTTATTTAAATGTGTTGTTTTTTTATGAATCGCATTAAAAAACATTTCTCTAAATCCTATTCGTACTTCATATTTAATATATCTATAAAATGGAATATAATACAATTCATTAAAATGATCTTGTGTTTGAAAATGTTCTTTAATAACATTTGAATTATGAATGTAAGGCAAAAATCTTGAAGCAATGCCTTCAGATTGATTAATGCTGGAAAGGTTTAAATCAGCTTCAAGAATAACATTCTTAATTTGATATTTTCTTTCTATCATAAGTTTTAGCATTAGGGCTGTTTCAAATAAATGTGAACCGCTCATGCCATAATTAAAGGTTTTTAATCCTTTTTCTTCAAACATTGGAGCTACAAAATGATTGTTTGCTCTTGAAGAACCCAAAATCACTACATCATATTTCCTTCCTTCTGAATTATAAATCTGATCTATTTTTCCTCGGTTTTTACATTGTATGAACATCGCACTATAAAGTCCGTCTAAAACAATGGCCAATAAGATTGTTACAAAAATAATCTTGGCTATATAAATTAAAAAATTCTTCATTAGAATTGAAAATATATAAATTCTTTATAGTCTGAAAAAGTCCCGAAAGCCATTATTGCTATTATTGCAAAGCTCAATTTTAAAAAGCTTCTTTTTCCCGAAATAGGTTCAATTTTGTTACGGCTATTCCATTCAATCAAAACAAAAAGGCCAATCATAAGCAATAACTCATAACTATATCTTTCGTTATCGAGATATTGAAAATTAAAACTTCTATCTGTAACAATACGTTTTAAATATGAAACTGCATCTGTTATGGTTCTTGCTCTAAAAAAAACCCAGGCTATACAGGTTAATAAAAATGTGTACAAAATGCTCATTATTACTTTTGCAGAATCAAAATTCCACTTCAATACAATGGCATCCATATTATTTCTATTACTATTTGACAACAGTAAAGGCAAAAAGTAAACAGCATTTATAAAACCCCATACAACATATGTCCAATTGGCACCATGCCAAAAACCAGACACCACAAAAATGATAAAGGTATTTCTGATTTTCATCCAAAGTCCCCCTTTGCTTCCTCCTAACGGAATATACAAATAATCGCGAAACCAGGACGAAAGTGAAATATGCCAGCGTCTCCAAAACTCGGCAATATCTCTTGAGAAATAAGGATAATTAAAGTTTCTTAATAAGTCTAAACCAAAGAGTTTTGAAACTCCTAAAGCAATATCCGAGTAACCTGAAAAGTCGCCATAAATTTGGAATGCAAAATAGATGACTCCCATAATTAATGAAAACGAATTCATTGCTGTATAATGATCAAAAATGGCATTGGCATAAGTTGCACAAGTATCCGCAATGACCACTTTTTTTACCAATCCCCATACAATTTGACAAATACCCTCTTTTGCCCTTTCAAAATTAAATTCTCTTTTAACTTTTACCTGTGGCAATAAATGGGTGGCTCTTTCTATTGGTCCTGCGACCAAAAGTGGAAAATAACTCACAAATAAGGAATAATCTACAAAGTTGTATTCGGCTTTTATTCGTTTATAATAAATATCAATGACGTATGATAAACCGTGAAATGTATAAAATGAAATTCCGACAGGAAGAATCACATTTAATAAAATTGGGCTCGCTTTTATTCCTGCTGAATTTAATAAATCAGAGAAAGAAGAGGCAAAAAAGTTATAGTATTTAAATATTCCTAAGAATCCTAAATTGACTATAATACTAAGCCAAAACCAAAATTTTCGGCTTTTTTCAGATTTACCTTTTTCAATCTGGATTCCGGTATAATAATCCAGAAACGTAGAAAAAACTAATAAAAATAGAAATCTCCAATCCCAACAAGAATAAAAATAATAACTGGCAACTATAAGTAAAGCATTTTGAGTACTTTTTGTTTTATTGAAAACAAACCAATAGAGAAAAAAAACAATTGGTAAAAAAACAGCAAAAGCTAGAGAATTAAAAAACATATTATTTATTTATGCATTGATTGATTTTATCCCAAATTGTTAAAGATGCTTGTGTTGGATTTTTTCCCACCACAATTTCGTACCATTTTTTACCATCGGAGACATTCGATAACTTTTTATCTAAAATTTGTTTTACCTGATCTTCCAGAGTTGTCTTATCTGTACAAAATACTGCCGCTTCCTGAGAAGGCATACTTCTAAAATGAACATATTTATAATTCTGCCCAATATCTCTGATTCCTTTTTTTAGTTGTGGCTGCTCGTAATTGAAGTAAATACAAGGTTTATCATGTGCAACAAAATCAAAAACGGTAGAAGAACATACATTTGTAACGAACTCTGAATGTGCACAAACGTTATGTAATAATCCTAAATCTTCTTTGGTTGGTAAAATTTCGTTCCAATTTTTACCTGCAGGTTTCCATAATGGGTCAAGTACAGTTATTACATCTTTGTTAGCTTCAATAACTGCGTCATATCTTGTGCTGACATCTACAGGACATTTACGATAAATAATAGCCGCATTTTCACCTTTAGCATTTAAATTTCGTACCGCTATTGCCAGATCCTCTAAATAATATTGATCTAGTGGAGAAGTCGTTTCGTCATCACCAGAGAAGCAAATATATCTTTTAGAAGTATCTAAATTATTTTCATTAAAAAACTCTTCTCTGCTTTTGAATAAATTTTGGTCGTAATGAGGTTCAAACTGAGGCGTACCTGTAACAAAAACCTGAGATTCCTGTATAAAAGGATAATATTTCAGGACTTCTTCTTTCATTAAATCACTCCATACAAAATAAAAATCAGCTTCGACAACCTGCATTGCTTTTGGCACATTATCCCATGAATAAACAAAAGATACAACTGGAATACCGAGATCTTTGGCTGCCAATAACGCACTAATAGATTGTGTTGCTCTTTGTGTGGTGCAAAAAACTAAATCAGGTTTATGTTCTTGTAATTGTGCTTTACAATATTGATATTTTGTAGTTGAACGTTCCAGGGCATTGATACGCTTTCTGATCCTTACAATTCCTTTTTCTGAAGAATTAAAACCAATCAATAATTTAGTGTATAAGGTTTTTAAAGTATTTTTGAAACCTTTGTAACTAAATGGAAATTTATAGGTTTCGTAGACTTTATCATTGAATTTTTTTTGAGAAACATTTAATTCAATATGTTTTCTTATTCTGGAATAAACAGGCGTTAAAGGATGCGTCGTATGATTTTCGATTTTAACCTCATCATATCCTAACTCCTCTTTTAAAGAGAAAACAGTATTATTCCAGTAAACGATTTGATACCCTTTTTCTTCTCCTATTTCTTTAAATTTTGTAAAAGCAAAATTGCGTAGTCCTACACCATCCGGAAAAAAAACAAATACTTTTTTACTCATAACCTAAACACTAAGTGGTATTTAAAAATAATATTTTCTATAATTAAACTAATTTTTAAAAGGACAAACTGCCATTAAACCTTTTTTCAGTGACGCTATAACTTCTTTATTTGGCAAACTAGCATTCTCAGCAAATAATTTTTCTAATTCTATTTCTGAGTACTCGTTACTTCTTATTGCCGGATTATAAGAAGGTATTTGTACCGACTCAAAATAATCCTGATATTTGATGTCGTCACCGAAAACACCATCAGAAAACGGCTGCCAAACTGCCGGAATACCGTATGTATGAGCTATAATGATTCCGTGCAAAGAAGACGAAACCACTTTTTTACATTCTAAAAATTCAATAGTTTTAGACTCAATATCATTGGTCATCATATCGATGATTTTGATATGATTTTGTCCCTGAAACCAGCTTTGAACTAATTTATAATCATTGTAATGCGGTACAATGCCGTACTCGTACTTTTTAGTTACTTCAGGATTAAAATAATCCGGCAAGAGTAAAGCCGGATCTCCATATATTTCGGGAACTTTATATCCAAGACTGAGCAAATGTTTTCGGGTTTGAGGGCCGCGAACAGCTAAAAAAACAGCATTTTTTATTTTAGAATCTTTACTGATAATTCCGCTGCCCCAAACAATACATTTATGATTTACATTGGTTAAAATACTTCCTATCGTTACATAAATTGGTAAAAACCAATCTAAAACAGAGAATTTTTTAGGCCATGCAAAAACTACTTTTTTATTAGAGATTTTTTCAACAAGGTATTTTCCTAAAACATCTCCATAGTTTTCTTTAGACTTACCCTGGATAATTTTTTCGTTCCACCAAAAAACTCTAATTCTGTTTGAAAAAAGCATTCGTCTTAAACTTTTTTGTTCTTTAATTTATCTCTTTGAACTTGCTCAATTGGCAATATATCAGTCGATTTAAAAGTTAATGCCTGATAAACAGCATCTAAATCACGAGACAATTTGCGCAAGCCCATTGGTTCTAAAGAGGCTGCATGGTCAGTTCCTTTCCAGGTTCTGTCGATAGTATAATGTCTTTCTATAATGTTTGCACCCAATGTATAAGCCGCAATATCAACAGCAATTCCTAAGTGGTGACCAGAGAAACCAATATGTTTTACCTTATCTGCGTATTTTTGTTTTAACAAATTGATATCCAATAAGCAAACATCTTCAAATGGAACCGGATATCCTGAAGTACAATTGTATAATACTAAATCTTTGTTTCTGCCTCTTTCAGTAAAATAATTTACTAAAATATCCGTCTCGTCTTTAGTAGTCATACCTGTAGAAATATGAATTTCGCCAGAATAATTTTCGCATAACCAGCCTAACATATCAAAGTTATTATTGCATGCAGAAGGGATTTTAATGAATTCCGGATTTAAGGATGTAATTTCTTTTGCAGAAGTAGTATCCCAAACTGATGTTGAATAAACGATACCAATTTCTTCGCAATATTCTTTTAATTCGCGGTGTTGGTTAACATCAAATTCTAAAAATTCGCGGTGCGCACCATAAGTATCTCCATACGAGTTTAATGCATTTGGATGTGGAGCGTGGTATTGTTCTTCTGTTAAAAGTTCTTTATTATTTCGTTTTTGAAATTTAACTGCATCTGCATTTCCAAAAATCTTAGCAATTTTAATTAATTCCTTTGCTATTGACATTTCGCCTTTATGATTACATCCTATTTCGGCAATCACATAAGGTTTTTTATATTCCTTCATAACGTTTATTGTACTTTATTAAAATTTCACAAGTTTCTCTTATTGCTCCGGATGCAGATGCATGGGTTAATATATAATCAGCATTTGCTTTTACGGTAATAGTTGCATTTGCCGGTGCAAAAGACCATCCAACACTACAAATATTTGCCAAATCATTTACATCATCTCCTACGTACGCAACGGCGCCAAAACTACTATTTCTATCTAAAAGAAAATGTGTTAAAAATGAAAATTTATCTTTTACCCCCAAAAATGTGTCGTTTATTTGCAATTTTTTCATCCGCTGCGCAACTAAATCAGAATTTTCGGATGTTATTGCGATCACCTGAATCTGATTTTGCCTGATAATTTCCAATCCCATTCCATCGCGCATATCAAATCTTTTGGCCATTTCTCCATCGGCATTATAATAAACACTTCCATCGGTAAAAACACCATCGACATCGAGTATTAAATATTCAATTTTTTGGTGCGTCTTGCTTTTCTTCTGACGTTCTGCCAATAAATTCTCAACAATATGCCAATCTGATGTACTATCTATTTCAACAAGAGATTCTTCTGGCATTTTCACCAAACCAATCGAACCGCTTATTCTATTTTTTGAATTTAAAAAAGCTTCTTTTGTTGTGGCATAAACTGCACCATTTTCTATTAATAAACCATCAAAATCCTGGCGTCTCGGTCTTTTAAAAACATCATAATTTTGAGATGTCCCATCAGAATTCCATATAAAGCGATGTGTATTAACAACTGTTAACGCAGATTGTTTTTTGTTATCGATAATTTCATTTAACGTGGCATTTATATCTACTGCCCTTGTCATTGGAGAAGTTGCCTGTAATAAGCACAGAATATCAAAATCGTATTTAACAATCTCTGCAAACTCCAGCATAACACTTTCTGTAGAGGCTGTATCAGACGCATTTTCATCATTACGCAAAAGCGCTTTTACTTTTGGCGACCAATGGTATTCTTTATTTATATAATCGATTATTTCCTGATCATCTGTAAAAACATACACCTCATCTAATTCCGAAAAAATAGCTTCTGTCAGAACCCATGAAAAAAGTGGGCGGCCTAACATTTTTTTCTTGTTTTTTCCTGGAATTCCCTTAGAATTTTTACGAAGTGGAATAATGGCTGTTTTTTTCATAAGTAATCTTTTTAATGCCTCAAAAGTAATTTTAAAAGTTAAAAAAAGGCACTTTGTAATAATAAAGTTTATGTTTAAATAATAAAGAGGATTAAATCATTCTTATTGATTTAAATGTGATTAATTGTAATATAACTTTGATTAGAATTCCTCATTTTATGAAAGCGCCTAAAATAATTAAGCAATTAAATTAGTGTATATTTTTTGTACTTTTTCTTGCAAATAGGCAGAATCTAATTCTGGTAGAAGTTTCCTTTTATCATAATTTGCAGTAGGCAGAAAAGAGATAGCCTCTAAAATAATTTTTTTGATTTCATAAACATTTTCACAATCTTCTATCAGCATTCCATTTATGTGATGATTTATAATTTCTTCTGTTGCTCCCCCGGGATTTGACTGTATAGGAAAAATTTCCATACAAATGGCTTCGAGTAAAGTATTCGGAATTCCATCTGAGTTACTATTACCAATATAAATCTTAGATTGTCCCATAAGCTGAATAACTTCCTGATGTGACATTTTCCCTTTTATCTGGAAGTTGAACCAATCTTTTAGCACAGAATATTTAACGTAATTAAAAACCTCATCATCGGCACCAAAAACAACAATATTATAATCAATAAGTTCCTTTTTCAGGCATTCAATCCCTTTTAAAACAGAAATTGCCCTTCCCGATCTTCCCTGAAAACCTTTAATTAAAATAGTTTTTCGTTGCTCATTAGGTAATTTATATTGTTCCATATGAGCCAAATCAAATCCACCCCCGCCAGGAAAAACACCAAGAAAATCACCCGAGAAACCATGTTCTTTTGCTATTTCATAATCTCTTTTGCAATCTGTAAACAAGTAATTGACTCTTGGCAAAACTCTTTTGATATCTTTTAAATACTTTTCATCATTTTGAAAATAAAACAAATCACTTCCCCAGGAAGAATATATCCATTTTTGATTTGATTTTTTTTCCATTACAGAAATAATGGGAGTACATGATAAATACAAAGCAAAACTATGAACAACATCAGGCTCAATTTCGTTTAAATATTCTTCAAAAACTGATGACGTTTTATACTCATTAAAATGTTGAAGAAACTGATAGACTTTTGGAAATTTTTTCTTTACAAACAATCTTCCGGGATAATTCCATTTTAATTTCCAGCTTACTTTTTGAGATACCCAATTTAGTCTTTCAGACTTTTCACTCATTCCGGTAATGTCAAACCAATATACTTCATGTCCAGAATCCTGAAGCTGACTTGTCCATCTAAAGAAATGGAGTGATGGAATTGAAACCATAAGTATCTTCATTATCGAAAATAAATTTTAAGATGAATCAAATTTTTATTTTGATCAAATGAATATTGATAGGGCAGATTCCTGTAATGCATTACAATTTCCTGTAAAATCATATTATTTACACTTTTCATCGGTAAAAATTTCAGGTACTTCTTTCCTAAAATTCTTTTTGTAAATTGTTTTCTCTTATTGCTCTCAGATGTGTCTTTAACTATTATTGAAACCACTTTATTTTCAAAATTATTCAGTTGTGCTAATAATGCATTTACTTTTGAAGTTTCCGGTTCCGTCACAATTGAAAAATCCGGCTTATTTGATAACTTAGAATAGTCTTTTTCTTCTGGCAAAACTCCCCATTGCTGGTTTATATTTGCTTTTATTTGTTTGCTAGTTTGAGAAATTTGAATATAGGAATGATTTATTTTTTCGAGTTCAAAATGATATGGATCTGTACTTAACTTTGTTCTATATGTTTTTGGATGCCATTGATGTTTTAAAAGAATCTCTCTTTCAAAAAAATCAATTTCAACTCCAAGATTGTGTAGTCGAATATGCACATCTGTATCTTCAGCACCCCAACCATGATAAAACTCATTGTAACCATTTATTTCTTTTAACAATTGAGTTGGATACAAGGTCATTCCCGTAGCTTCTTTTCTTGAAGTAAAATCTACCGTTGCATTATGAAAATCTCTTTGAATTGCGGTTTCATTTTGACTTAAAAAACCAACTTGAAAATACGTTACTTTATCTTTATTTTTAAGTTCATCCAATTTGTTTATAAAATCGGGATGAAAAAGCATGTCTATATCTCCAACAAAAAAATAAGGTGTATTGCATTTTTTCAATACAATATTTATGGCTCTGCATTTATTCCACAATTGTCCGGAAACCGAAGAAATTATAGATTTTATTTTAGGATATTGTACAATTAATTGCTTTAAATCATTGATGCAATTTTGGTCCGATCCATAATCTATAAAAAACAATTCGAAATTATTATTAGATTGTTTGCTCAAAGATTCAAAGCAATTTTTTATAGTTTTTAAATCGCGGTTTCTGTTAGTTAAAACTATTGTTATCATTTTAATTTAAGTAATGATTTAAATCGCGTATCGCCTCTGCCTAATGTTTTAAATACCTGATAAAAGAAATTTATTTTTAATAAGAAATATTTAAATTTTAGTGATCTGTCCGAACTGTACGTCCCAATAAAAGCCAAACATTTTTTACAATCGCTATATTCTTTATTTGCTAATTTATACCTGAAAATTCCCAAAATCATTTTTATTAGTGCCGAATTAATTTTTAAATTATTTGGAGACTGCATTAAAACTCTTTTTTTGACTTCTAGATAAGATTCTAAGTGAATATTTAATTTGCCTTTTAAAGTCGTAATGGAATCATTATTTCTTCTTACATAAATTAAATTTTCTGGTATAATTTCAATGTTTTTAAATTTTAAAAGAATTCTTGAATATAGTTCCAAGTCTTGCGATTGTAGTAAAGTTTCGTCAAATAATGTAGAGTTCATTAAGACTTCCCTTCTCCAAGTAGGAGTTATCATTAAAATAGAACATCTTCCTAAAATATAATCTTCATATATATCTCCTGTAATAGTATTTACTGAACTTTCTTTTAATTTTTTTTCACTAAATAATCCTTCAAAGTTTTGAGTTTGACAAATACAGAAATGTACATTTTTGTTTTTTTCTAATACTTTTTGTTTTTTTTCTAAATGTTTAGCATGCATTATATCGTCACTATCAAAAAACTGTATAAATTCTCCCTTACTTAATTCAAAACCATAATTTCTACATGCATTTGCGCCTTTTTGCTTATAATCCGGACGCTTGTGAAACTGAATTCGAGAATCTTTTTTCGCATAAAATTCTATTATCTCTTCTGTATTATCAGTTGAGCCGTCATCAACAATAATACACTCCCAAGCCTGATATGTTTGATTAATAATAGAATCTAATGTTTCAGGCAATAAACTTCCTCTATTGTAAACAGGGATAATAATTGAAATCATTTTTACTTTTTAAAAATTACTCTCTCAGTTAGATAACTAAACTATTGTTACTGGTTTATTTTGTTTTTCAAATTAAGTTTAATAAAAAACAACCGCACTTCATATTTTAATTTACCCAAATATTCTTTTGGCAATTGAAATCCTATTTTAAATAGAAATAATGCAATTAATTTTATTTTTGAAGGGTAATGTAAATGATGCAATTGATAATGGGCAATTGTTTCACTTTTCCACCGATTTAAAGAGCTTTTTTCATCACGCTTAATATGATAAAAAAAAGTTTCATTAAAATCCATAATTTCATATCCTGCCTTCAATACTTGATCTGACCATTTTTTATCTTCACTAAAAACAAGTTTTTCATCAAACTTAAATTCTTGCCATATCTTTTTGTTAACCATTGCGCAGCCGGCCATCAGACCAAATTTCAAGCCATCGTTTACCAAAAAATTATTATCATTTGCTCTCAAATAATTTGAATAGGAATTTATATAACGCATTCCTGCCAATGATGGTTTAGAAATAAACTCTTTTACTGAATTTTTAAAGAAGGAATTTCCAACAGGGACAGCATGCGAGCTTAGAAGAAGTATTAAATTATTTTTTGCATTTTCAATTCCTAGATTAATTGCTTTACCGTAAGTAAAATTTTCAATTATAACAATTTTACAACTAAATCTTTCCGCAACCTCAACACTATTATCTGTAGAGTTATTATCTACTACGATGATTTCATCAATATCATCATTATATACTTTCCTCAAAACAGTCAAGATTGACGCAAGAGCCTCTGCCTCATTTTTATTTCTTATAACAATTGAAATCATTTATAAATATTATAAATTATTAATTTGTTCTTTACTTAGGCCTTTGTAAGTCAAAATTTTATTTCTGATAATACTATTGTAAAATATCTTTTTAAATACTTTTTCAGTAAAAAAATAATAAAGGGGCCGTGCCTTTATCGTTTTTAAATTCTTAAAAATCTTTGCCTCTTTATTTTCTACTTTTAGTGTATCCATTTTTTGAATCATCCAGTCTTCTAAAACATTTCCTAAATGAAAGGCATAATTACCATAAGTTGCCAAGCGATATCCTCCCATTTTAAGAACCGGAAGATCTGTATATAAATATTCGCTATCGCCACCTAATTTATAAATACTATTGCTTTTAGGCATCTTAGAAAAAACTTCTTTTTTATATGTGCATACAAAATGAGAACTTCCTAAAACTGCTATCGCACCTTGCTTATTTTTTAACGTTGCAATAACATCTTTATATTTTATATCAAGCCATGGCCATCCAATACTGTTTGCGAATAATGTCATGCTTTCAGGATCTTTTACCGGGCGAAATTTTAGTTTTTGTGAAAAGAGATTATCAAACCATATATTGGATGTTAGCCTAAAATGGTTTCTGAAAACAGGGACCGGGCTTACTGATCCCGCTTTTGGAAAAGCATTAAAAACTTCTAAAACTTCTTTCTCCCAATTGTTATCAAATAAAACATCTGCATCTGTAATTGTTATCAAACGTTCTTCGGCTGTACGCAATGCTTTTAAAATACTATTTACTTTACCAATGTTTTCTTTTTCAATTATAAGTTCATCTATATATTTTTCTTCTTGTAACTGAAATAATTTAGTGTTTACGCTATTGCAAGAACCATTACTTATTACAGATATTTTTATATTTGAAAATGAAGTTTTGTGAATTGAAGTCAGGCAATAAGTAAAAATTGTAAAAGCGTCCTTATAATAACCATCTTCTTCCGGAATATATAATGGAATTATTATTCGGTGATTTGAATCCGAAACGGGTAATAAAATATCTTTTGAAAGGTTTTTTCCTTTTCTCATTTTCTAAAACTTTTCAATTTTAAAGCTTATTTATCAATATAACACAAAATAAAAACTAACTATTAATTACTTCATTATACAAATCTGTACTTTTTTTATTATTTATACTGTAATCTAATTTGTCTTGTGCGATTTTTAAATTTAAGTTAAAGGCAGCATCGATAAACCCAAAATTATTTAACACACTCAAAACTAAATCCCTGATTAACTCTATATTGTTAGGTTCGTTAATTAACAGTCCATTAATTCCGTTATCAATAATCTCAGCTGTAACTCCTCCAGGGTTAGACTGTATTGGAAAAGCTCCCATTACTATGGCTTCAAGTAGAGAATTAGGTAATCCATCAGAAATGCTATTGCCAATATACAGCAAAGATTTTCCCATTAAACTTAAAACTTCATTGTGACTTAATCCATGACGGCTATATACTTTAAAATTAAGTTTTTTGGCTTTAACATATGTTGCAACCGAATTATGAGCTCCAAAAACAACTACTTCATATTTTTGAGTTATTAAATCTATTTGTTCTATTGCTTTAACAACATTCAAACCTCTTCCAAAATTGTGTTCATAACCCTTTATCAAAATTATTTTCCTTTCAGAGACAGGCAATTTCGATGATTGCAATTCTTCTATTTTAAATCCGGCACCTCCGGGTATTACACCTAAAAAACTATTTACAAATCCTAAATCTTTTGCTATTACATAATCTCTTTCACAGTCTGTAATCAAATAATCAATTCTTTTTAAAACATTTTTTATTTTAGAATAATGACTTTTAAAGTTTTTGTAATAGTATAAATCACTTCCCCAGCATGAATAAATCCATTTAATTTTATTAAACTTATTCATTATTTTTAAAATAGGATATGAGCATCCTTGCATCTCAAAACTATGAACAATATCTGGTTGTATTTCTAATAAAATTTCTTCTAAAGTTTCATTTGCAGTTTTCTCCAGGTAAGGAGCAACAAGCTCATGTAATTTAGGCAGTTTCTTATACAAAAAATATTCTCCTTTTATTGGTTTTATTTTTCTTTCTTTCCAATCTGTAAACTGAACAACTGTATCTAGTTCTTTTATTTTTCCTCTATTTAATACATCAAACCAATACAATTCATAATTTGTATCTTTTAAATTTTCTACCCAACGGGTAAAATGTATAGAAGGCATTGAAACAAAAAGTATTTTCATTTTAATACTCTTAAATCGTTTGAAAATCTATCCAGGCCTTTTTTAAATAAAACATATGCTATACCGCTAGAAATTAATTTGATTCTTAATCTAAAAGCTATAGGTTTGAAACTTAGAACTTCTTTAAAAAAAATATTGTAATTCTTTGTGGTTAAACTTTTTTTCAGGGTTTTTAAATAAAGATAAACAACTTCATTTCTAGTCTCCGGATCTGTTAGATTTTCCAGATAAATGAGAAGTTTGGGCTTTAAAACCAGATGCCTTTCCTTAAATATTATTTTTTTATTTTGAGGTTCTGAACTTAAACCGTCTGTATAAAAAGTCGTTAAAGTTTCATCAATCCAAATGTAAGAGCAATTGTCTTGACAAATACTTTCCATAAAAAATTTCCAATCAGAAATTATTTTAAAATTCTCGTCATAATCAGTCGTTTTGAATAAATCTTTCTTTATAAATGTTGACGGATGTGGCAAAGTATCAACTATAAAAAATGAAAAATTTAAAAATTCGGGATATTTATTTATCCATGAACTCTTATCTTTTACAAAATTCAAATTAAAAAAAATAAGATCTTTTTTGACAAGAAGCTTATTATATTTTTCTAAAACAATATTATCAAATAAATGATCACCACTGTTTAAAAACAATAAATACTCACCAGAAGCTTTTTTAATACCTTTATTCATGGCATTATAAATTCCTGAATCTTTTTCACTTATCCAATAGTCAATTTGATCATTTTTAGATTCAATAAAAGCAGCGCTGCCATCTGTTGATCCCCCATCAATAATTATATACTCAAATTCCTGCCAGGTTTGATTCAAAATACTTTGTACTGTTTTTTTTAAACCTTCGAGATTATTATAATTAATAGTTATAATAGATAAAACATTTTTCATTTTAAAAATTAATTATTATTAATTATTGATTTTAAATTTAACGCAAAATTTTTAATGTTTTCCGTGTAGTCTAAATCATAAATTAATTTGTCTGAAGGATTATTAATAACAGTAAGCATTTTTAGCGTTAATTCATTAAAATCATTTGGAGAAAAGAAATATGCTTTCTCTCCTAATTGCTCTTTGTGAACAGAAATATTTGATACAATTAAAGTCTGATTCAATCCTTTCCCATCTTCTACAACTGTACTCCAGCCCTCAAATAACGAAGGTTGAATTATAGCAATTGAATTTTTCATAAGAAGAAGTTGATCTACTCTATCAATAAAACCTAAAAAAATGATTTCATTTTCTAGCTGATAATCAATTACTTTTTTCTTCAAATCACTTGTATACTCCGGATTTCTGTAATCGTATTCTTTACCGGTAAAAATAAGTTTTACGACAACTCCACTATCTTTTAGTTTTTTAACAGCTTCTATTATTACTGTTTGATTTTTATGCTGCCAAAATTGATTAGGTGAAATAAAATAATCTCCCCTAATTCCATATTTTTCTTTTACCCCATCTATTGTTTTTGTTTTCAAATCTGGATGGACAACTGCAAATTGCAAAACGTTTCTTGCATTTTTTGAATCAGGAAAAAAAGTATTAAAATCACTTAAAGCAGAGTTACTACTAAAAACTATGGGGTAATTTAATCCTACCATCTTTTCGTAGGCAGACTGACGAACTTTTACATCTTTTGCAGAAAAAAATTCAGGCAAATATTTTTCTTGAAAATCTGGAATCCAAAATAATTGTTTTTTTATATGACACAAATCCTGAGGAATCGAATACAATGGAAAAACCCAATCCAGCTTAATTTTTTTTACAATCAACTTCTTTTTTAAAACAAGCATTGTAATTTTATTTAAAGCTCGCTCAATTTTATTGTATTGCTTTTTGTATTCTATAAATTTTAGTTTTGGGTAGCCAGTTATATTTTGTAATTCTTTAAAAAGAGATTTATCCTTTGCCAGAACATACAATTTAATTTGCTCTTTTTCTGGAAGATAATTTAGGGAACTGATTAAGTTTTGAATGTAGTAAGCACCTCCAATCCAGTTTTCATCAAAGTTGTAAATAATACCTATTCGCTTTTCTTTAGCCATTCAATATATTTTTTAAGTCCTAAACTCAGATTGAACTGAGGTTGAAACCCATAATTATTAAGTTTTTTCATGTCTGCGACCCAATTATTTGGATCTCCTATTTTGGCTTCTCCATTAAAGGTTACTTTCTTTTCTAGAGAAAACTCTTTTATAAAAATCTGCGCCGCTTCATTAATTGTAGTTTCCAGGTTACTGGCAACATTGTAAATTGTTCCATGAAATGGGGAATTTTCAATAACTAAATCTATAATAGTTAATAAATCATCTATATAAATAAAATCTCTAGTCTCCTTACCGGTTCCAAAAAGTGACACAACATTGTTATGCAGCGCTTTTTGATATAAATCCCAGAACAATTGTTTTTTTAATCGTGGACCATAGGCAGAAAAAACACGTAAACTACAGGTATTTAAACCGAAAAATTTATGATATTCTGTTAATAACAACTCACTTTGTAATTTATGAAAACCATAAGGGGAGAGTGGTTTACAAATACTATTTTCTACAATTGGTAAAACCTGTGGATTACCATAAACTGCAGCACTTGAAAAATTAATAAACTTACAGTTTTCATTATAATCTCTAATAGCAACTAATATTTTCTGGACATTAACTACATTAAGTTCAAAGTCTTGAGAAGGATTTTCAAACGAAAAGCCAACATGCGCCGAACCTGATGCATTGATGCACACATCAAATTGGTGATCTTTGAAGGGTTGAGAAAAATCAGAATTTTGACGTTCTATTTTATAAGTATTTTTCTCCAACGATTGATTAACATCGGCCCGATAAACATCAAATGCCTTATTTTTAAAATAATCAACACAATGGCTGCCGATAAATCCTTTGGAACCTATTATTAAGATCTTCATATTTTTAGAGCTACATAAGAATACATTCTCCCTGGAACTTTATCTTCATTATAAAATGTCTCTTTATCTAATCCCAACCTTTTAAAGTACATATTCTGTAAAAGAGAAAGCTTAGATAATATGCCTATTTTACTCTTTAAACGCAAAATAGCTTTATTTTTTTTAACTTGAAACTGATTAAAAATCTCTTCTTTTGATATTGGAAAAAAATTAATGACACTCTCAAAATATTTTATTTCTTTTTCAACTCGTAATCCTGCATTCTCCATTGCTTTTATATATTCAATTGGGTGAAATGCATTTTCTCCACCATAAAATTTTTGTAACGGATGATTTTCTAAAAACCATTCTTTATCTTTTTTATTAAAAATTACATGGTCTCGAATTGTGATAAATAATCCGTTCTTTTTTGTTACTCTGCTGGATTCTGCTACAAATTTATCTAAATCATAAGCGTGATGCATGCACTGACGTGTATAAACAATATCAAAACTTTCATTTGGTAACTGAAGTTCTTCCGCATAAGCTTCGTAAATTTCTAAATTAGTTAAATTATAATATTCTTTTAATTTTCTAATTGCACCTGCTCCAATAGTATCACTAGAATCCGGCTCGATTGTTACCACATCGTAACCTTGCAGCGCTAAAGCCACAGCACTTATTCCGTTTCCACTACCAATATCTAAAACAGTTTTAGCATTAGGCTGATACTGTTTTAAAAGTTTAAGTGTTTCTGTAAATTCTTCGCTTTGCTTAAATCGTTCAACATTTAAAGATAAATCTTCTTCAAAATAAGCTTTGTCAACTAAATATTTAAATTCAGGTTGAGTTCTTATAAATTTTATGGTTTCTTCCCAAGTCATTTTATCTTTCATTTTCAGGAATTTCTCTGATAATTTTTGCAGGATTCCCACCAACAATTGTCCAGTCTGGAACATCTTTAGTTACAACACTCCCTGCTCCAACAATAGCTCCTTCGCCAATAGTTACACCTTTAAGAATAATGCTATTGAAACCGATCCAGGCTTTGTCTTTAATTAAAACAGATTTTGGCCTTAAATCAAAAATCTCTGCGTTATAATTTTCAACACCTAAAATTCTTTTATAATCCTTAATTCGCATTTCTGAATTAATTGGATGCGAAATATTATCATGAATATTTACATTATGAGAAATAAGAACTTTGTTGCCAATAATAATATTACATGCTGACCAAATTTTTGAACTCTCACCTACATAACAAAAATTACCAATAGTAATGTTTCCTCCTTGTTTAAAGATTTGAAGATGTCCTCTTATATGACTATTAGTTCCTATTTTTATATTATTTTTGTTTCTTTGAAAATTACTGACTTCCGCTTGTTCATAAAATTTAGATTTTTCACCAATAGTTACTTGTTCTAAACATTTTATAATTTTTAAAGCATTCAATCTTAAATCAATTGTCTCAATATTAATATATGGATTTTTAAAAACCAATTTTGAATTAAGAATTTTTGCTATTGTTTTTTGGACGAAATTACTCATAACTTTTAAAAAGTATAAATAGAAAGTTAATTAATAATTCCCCAATTACAATCTACAAAAACACATCCATAATCATTTTTACCATAGATATGTAAATCTGATCCTGTTTCAATAATTTCAAAAGATAAGCATTCTTCTCTATAATCAATTAATTCGACGTTAGGCAGATGTAAGCCAAAAGTAAGATTGAATTGATTGGGCACTAAAAACTTTTGTGGCAATTTTACTTCAAACTGATGTATACCAGCTTCACTAATTTTGTCTGATAATTTGATTTCTGATGTAAAAATTACTCTTTCCTTTCTATCAACTAGTCTAAAACCTAAATGTGCTTTCAGGTGCTGTCTGGCAACTTTAACTTTTATTTTGATTACAATAGATTCATCAAAGCCAAATTCAGTTCTATTAACATTTTCTTTATCAACTAAAGAAATATTTACAAAACCGGATTCTCCAACAGATTCATTATTATAAATTCCTTTATAACCTTCATATTGATTAGATTGCAAATAGTAGTCAATTCCATCATTCGTACTTCCTTCAAAAATAATCATGCCATTTTCCATCATGATAGTCTTTGTACACAATTGTCTAATTGCTGCCATATTGTGGCTCACAAACAAAACAGTTCTTCCTTCTTGTTTAGAAACATCTTGCATTTTGCCAATTGCTTTTTTCTGAAATTCGGCATCACCAACAGCTAAAACCTCATCTATAACTAAAATTTCAGGTTCTAAAAAAGCAGCAACCGCAAATGCTAAGCGTACAGTCATTCCGCTGCTATAACGTTTAACGGGAGTATCTATATAACGTTGACAACCCGAAAACTCTACTATTTCATCAAGTTTTGAAGCGATTTCTTTTTTGGTCATACCCAAAATTGCTCCATTTAAAAAGATATTTTCTCTTCCTGTCATTTCGCCATTAAATCCTGTACCAACTTCAAGTAAAGAAGCAATACGCCCACGTGACTTAATACTTCCTGTTGTTGGTGCCGTCACTTTTGAGAGTATTTTTAAAAGTGTTGATTTTCCTGCTCCATTTTTACCAATAATACCTAAAACTTCACCCCTTTCAACTTCAAAATTTATATCCTGTAATGCCCAAACATAATCAGAGTTACCTTTTGTAGAACGATCATTCGTTTCTCCAATTTTTAAATATGGATTTTCTTTTCCTCTAATCTGATGCCACCATCTATTTAGGTCATGACTCAATGTGCCAGTTCCTACTTGTCCTAATCGATATTGTTTAGAGACATTTTCAGCTTTTAAAATGATATCTTTTCCCAATTATAATATATTATTAATTGTAATTTATAAGAATTTATTCTTTTTGATCGAAAATTAACCTAAACTGTATCTATAAAGCTTTTTTCAGTTTTATTGAAAATTAAAAGACCAATAAAAAATATGGTAATTGTAACCACAAAAGTATAAACCAATCCCAAAATTGAAATTTCTCCAACATTTAAAAGCATATAACGGGTAGTTTGAATAATATAGGCCAATGGATTATATTGAACAAGCCAGCCATACGTTGGTAGTTTTTCTTCAATCAATTCCATCGGATACATTACTGCAGATAAATACATAAGAAGTTGTATACCAAATCCAACTAAATAACTAAAATCACGATATTTAGTTACCATAGATGAGATAAGCATTCCAAGACCTAATCCTAAAAGTCCCATAATTGCAATTAAGACCGGAAAAAATAATACCATGTTATTTAATCCTAAATTTGAGCCCTGAAAATAATAAAAAATATAAAATATTATGAAGATCAAAAATTGAATACCAAACTTAATTAAATTAGAAATTACAACTGATAGCGGTGTTATAATTCTCGGGAAATAAACTTTCCCGAATATATTTGCATTAGTTTTAAAAGTATCAGAAGTTCCGTTAAGGCAGGCTGTAAAATAATTCCATACCGTAATCCCTGCTAAATTGAATAAAAAAGGAGGAACTGTGCCCGTATTTATACCAGCGACATTGTTAAAAATTATTGTAAAAGTTACCGAAGTAAACAAAGGCTGGATTAAATACCAAAGAGGTCCCAAAACGGTTTGTTTGTATACTGTAATTACATCACGTTTTACAAATAAGAATAGTAAATCACGATATTGCCAAACTTCTTTAAGATTAAGCGAAAAAAATTTGTTTTTTGGTGTTATTTCAAATAGCCAATCATTTGAAACATTGTTATTCTTCATTTTATTTTGATTACAATTTGGAGTGCAATAATAGTCATTTAAAAATTATAAAAAAGTATTTTTTAGTTACTTATAAATTATAATTAAAAATCGATTCAGCGCAATAGAATTAACAAGATTTTTACTCAATTCCCAAATATATAAAAAGCAAAAAAGGCGTTTTATTAAAACACCTTTTTAAATATCGATTTAAAATTTCTCGTCTGTATTAAGCAAATTACTTGTCTAAAACTTCAAAAGCTGAATTCATGCTTTTAAATTCCGGAACTATTTTTTTCATTTTAGATACAATGTCATCGTTATCATAAAAATCAGCAATTCCAATAAGCTCATCGACTTCAGTATGCAGGTTTTCATATTCATCCTGTATCTCTTGTGCTATCATGATTTTATTATGATAAGTTGGTAAAGTTTTAGATGTATCGTTTAATAACTCTTCATATAATTTTTCACCTGGTCGTAGACCAACAATTTTTATTTTTATTTCCTTATCAGGAATAAAACCTGCCAGTTTAATCATTTTCTTCGCCAAATCAATTATTTTAACCGGTTTACCCATATCAAAAATATAAATTTCCCCTCCGTTACCCATCGCTCCGGCTTCTAAAACTAATTGACAAGCTTCAGGAATTGTCATAAAATATCGTATGATATCCTGATGTGTAATTGTTACCGGTCCGCCTTCAGCAATTTGTTTGGTAAACAAAGGAACAACTGAGCCATTTGATCCCAGAACATTTCCAAAACGAGTAGTAATAAATTTTGTTGCACCTTCTACATTCTCTTTTTGGTTTTTCAAAAATAGAGACTGTACATATTTTTCAGCAATTCGTTTGCTGGCTCCCATTACATTGCTCGGATTAACAGCCTTATCTGTTGAGACCATTACAAACTTCTTTACAAAGTATTTACACGCTAAATCAGCTAAATTTTTAGTCCCCTTAATATTCGTTAATATTGCCTGTGAAGGATTTTCTTCCATTAATGGCACATGTTTATAAGCAGCAGCATGAAAAACAACATGTGGGGTATGCATTTTAAAAACTTTTTCTAATGCTTTCTTACTTCTTACATCAGCAATTACAGCAATAATTTTTGTTTCAGAATTCATACTCAAAGTCTCCAAACATAAGTTATGAAGTGGAGTTTCAGCATGATCTAAAATAATTACTTTTTTAGGATTAAATCCAAGTACTTGTCTTACTATCTCACTTCCTATGGAACCGGCTGCACCTGTGATAAGAATTGTTTTGTCTTTTAATTGCTTTGAAATTGATTTACTATCCAGAACTATCGGTTTTCTTTCTAATAAATCTTCAATCTGGATATTTTTTACCTTTTGAGAAATTTCTTTTTGATTTTCCCAGTCAGAAATCAAAGGAACTGTATAAACTCTATAATTGAACTCTAAACATTGATCAACAATAATTAACTGTTCATCTTTTGTTAAACTTTTATCCGCTATAATTACACCTTCTGCAGCAACGGAACGCATTAAGGCTGGCAATTTTTTCCTTAAAATCAAAATTGGCAAATCCAACATTCTCTTAGATGCATTTTGATTGTTCTTATCAACAAAACCAACTATTTTAAAACGAGAAGGCGTTTCAAACTTTAATGCATTGGCTACCGAGATAGCATTGGCATCTGTTCCGTAAATAACTGTTCTAATTAATTTAGTGCTTGTTTTCTCTGAAAAGTATAATTCAAAAGTCTGTTTTACAATTACACGATATAAAAACAATCCGCAAAAAGACAGGACTAAATTAATAAAGAGAGCTGTATTTAAAAAAGCTTTATGTCCGGCGTATAATTCGAAAACCAGATTAAAAAACAGAAAGAACACTAAAACTGACATTTGAGAAAACAATAGTTTGATAGCGTCTATATAAGAGGAATGTCTAATAATTCCCGAATAGGTTCTAAACAACCAAAAGAAAAATATATTTACAAAAAGTAAGCTCCCAACAAAGTAAAAATGATGTGATGTAACAATATAACCTAATGCTGTCCCTTCAAACAGCATGTATGTAAATGTGAACGAAAAAATCAGCACCATAACATCTATAGCAATAATAATCCACCTGGGTAAATAGCTCAGGTTATTAATATTTGCCCTTAAATTTCTCGGGGATAGGAAATTATGGAACAAAGTCCTTATTTTAGCTTGCTCTTCTGTATTCAATTTGGGTTCTGTTTAATTTTGTAAACTTCGTATTACATACAAAAGTACAAATTAAAGGTTTCAAAAAATTGTTTCTCTAACAGAAATTAAACTTTAACAACTTTTTTCTTTTGTTTTAAAAAATCAATTAAATAAGATCCGTATCCGGATTTAACTAAAGGCAAGGCAAGTTCTTCTAACTGAGTATCATTTATAAAGCCTTGTCTCCATGCAATTTCTTCTATACAACCTACTTTTAATCCTTGTCTTTCTTCAAGAACCTGAACAAATTGTCCTGCCTGCATCAAACTATTAAAAGTTCCAGTGTCTAACCATGCCGTCCCTCTGCTCAAAATACCAACTTTTAAAGCTTCTTTTTCTAAATAAACTTTATTTACGTCGGTAATTTCATACTCACCTCTGGCACTTGGCTTAATATTTTTAGCAATTTCTACTACTGAATTATCATAAAAATATAATCCCGGAACAGCATAACTGGATTTTGGTTCTTCTGGTTTTTCTTCGATAGAAATCGCTTTGTAATTCTCGTCAAATTCAACTACACCATAACGTTCAGGATCTGAAACATGATAAGCAAAAACTACACCTCCATCTGGTTTTGTATTTGACTTTAATAGTTCTTGCATGTTGGAACCAAAAAAGATATTATCCCCAAGTATTAACGCTACGTCATCTTTACCGATAAATTCTTCTCCAATTACAAAAGCCTGAGCTAGTCCGTTAGGAATCGCCTGCTCTGCATAACTAAATTTACAGCCCAAGCTAGAACCATCCCCTAATAATTTTTTAAAATTCGGCAAATCATGTGGAGTAGAAATAATTAATATTTCATTAATCCCGGACATCATCAACGTTGATAACGGATAATAAATCATCGGTTTATCATAAACAGGCATCATTTGCTTGCTCATTGCTAATGTTAAAGGATGCAAACGCGTGCCTGAACCTCCGGCTAATATAATTCCTTTCATAAATCTTTTTTTTTATATTTTGGATAGACTTTTTTCCAATGCTAAAACATTAAAGTCGAATCTTAAATCATCTTTATTTTATACAAACATTTTTGCTAAACTCTCTTTATAATTGGGGATATTTAAATTATAAATAGCTTTAATTTTTTTCTTATCTAACAGTGAAAATTCCGGTCTTTTTGCAGGAGTTGGATATGAAGAGGATGGGATTCCGCCAACATTACAATTATAGCCTCCAAATTCTTTTATGCTTAATGCAAACTCATACCAGCTTATTTCTCCTTCGTTTGAATAATTGTAAATACCGGAAACCCAATTCGAAGATTCCAAGATATCAATCATCGCCTGAGCCAAATCGGCAGCATAAGTTGGGGAACCAATTTGGTCATTAACGACATTAATCGATTCTCTTTCCTGCATTAATCTTTGCATTGTCTTAACAAAATTGTTGCCAAATTTGCTATATACCCAAGAAGTTCTAATAACAATTGAATCAGGGTTATTATTTAAACATGCTATTTCCCCAGCCAACTTACTTTCTCCATAAACATTTATCGGATTGGTGGGTGCTTCTTCATTTAATGCCATAGCTGAAGATCCATCAAAAACATAATCTGTTGAAATGTGAATTAATTTCGCTTTATTTTCTGCAGCATATTTTGCTATTAACTCAACAGCTAAATTGTTAATTGTAAATGCTAATTCTTTTTCAGTCTCTGCTTTATCAACTGCAGTATAGGCGCCACAATTTAAAATTATATTGGGCTGAATATTTTTTAATTGCGTATTCAAAAGATCGAGATTATCTAATGTAACCATCGTTCTGTCTGCAAAGATCCATTGATAATTTGGATAATTAACGGATAAAAAATTGAGTTCAGATCCTAATTGTCCATTTGCTCCCGTTACAAGAATTTTTTTCATTAAAATAAACTATTACAATTTTCGATAAAAGGAAGTATCTGGTCTTTTTCAGAAACTATTGCATCTTCTAAATTCATACCCCAATCGATATTAACCGATGGATCATCGTATTTAATTCCGCCTTCAGATGCTTTATTATAAAATTGATCACATTTATACATTACGGAAGCTGTTTCGCTAATAACCGAAAAACCGTGTGCAAATCCTTGAGGAACTAATAATTGTTTTTTGTTTTCTGCTGATAATAAAACACTAAAAGCTTTTCCATAAGTAGGAGAATCTTTTCTTAAATCTACTGCAACATCAATTATTTTCCCTTCTAAAACACGAACTAATTTTGTTTGCGCAAAAGGTGGGTTTTGATAATGTAAGCCTCTTAAAGTGCCTTTTTTTGAAAAGGATTGATTGTCCTGAACAAATTCAATATTAATTCCTAAATCTTCAAATTTAGTTTTACTATAGGATTCAAAAAAATACCCTCTTTCATCCCCAAAAACGGTTGGTTCTACAACCACTAAATCTTTTATAAATGTTTCTTCAATTTTCATATTAAAAATCTAATTCTTATTTCTTTTTAATAATTAAAAAAGGTTTTGATAACTTCTTCAATTCTAATTTTATCCTCTTTTGATAAATTTGATCCGGAAGGCAGGCAAAGACCTTTTGAAAATAAGTCCTCAGCAATTTTATTACCGTAATATGGATATTTCAGAAAAACAGGCTGTAGGTGCATTGGTTTCCAAAGTGGCCGAGTTTCAATATTTGCTTTTTCAAAAGCCAATCGCAAAGTTTCGCTATTTATATTTTTCTCCAAAATTGGCTCAACCAAAATCGCATTTAACCAATAGTTTGAAAAATAATCTTCATTTAATACTTCGAAAAGAGTTACATTTTTAATACTATCAAAAAGATCCTTATAAAAAAAATGGGTTGTTCTTCTTGTTGAAATATTATTGTCAAGTACTTTAATTTGGCCCAGTCCAATACCTGCACAAACATTGCTCATTCTATAATTATAACCAATTTCACTATGTTGATAATGCACAGCAATATCTTTTGATTGGGTTGAGTAAAAAATCGCTTTTTCTTTTGATTCTTTTGAATTTGAAATTAATGCACCTCCACTGGAAGTTGTAATAATTTTATTTCCATTAAATGAAAGAATTCCAAAAGCTCCAAAAGTGCCACATTTTTTACCTTTATAAGAACTCCCAAGTGCTTCTGCACTATCTTCAATTATCGGAATATTATAGCGTTCTGCAATTGTATGTATTTCTTCAACTTTATATGGATTCCCATATAAATGAACAGTAATGATTGCTTTAGGTTTCTTTCCTTTTTTAATTCTATCTTTTATAGCAATTTCAAGAAATTCGGGACTGATATTCCAAGTATCCGCTTCACTATCTACAAAAACAGGGATTGCTCCCTGGTATAAAATAGGATTGGCTGATGCCGAAAACGTCAAAGTCTGACAAATGACCTCATCTTCAGCTTTTACTCCTAATAAAATTAAAGCCAAATGTATGGCAGAAGTTCCTGAGTTTAATGCTGTAATGAATGATGCATTGGAAAAATAATTTTGTAATTTATTTTCAAAATCATCAACATTTGGACCACCAGATGTAAGCCAATTTGTTTCTAGTGCTTTCTGAATATATTCTTGTTCAAAACCACTTTGTTGTGAAAGGGATAAATAAATTCGTTTATTATCCATTTATCTTCCAATAATCTGAATTATAACGAACATCATCATCGCTGACATTTTCTAACGGTAAAGTAGAAAAGGAAATTAATTTTGAATTTGTTTGAAGAGATTCTATCGCATTTGCATAACCAGCCGGAACATGAACAATTTTACTTTCTGAATCAGAAACAAATATTGTTTCTATAACTAAATCTTTTGAAGGCTTTTCCCAATTATCAATTTTTACAAAATGAATGTTAAAAGATCCGCTTAAGCAATAGAAATTCTTCGCATCTAACTTATGTCCTTGCCAGGCGCGAATTGGATTTTCATCTGAATTACTAATAATGTAAAACCTTTCGATATCTTTAAAACTAAAATCATTTACAAATGAAATAGTTCCGCGATGATCTGAAAAATTTCCGCCCTGAATTATTTTAGGAGTCATATATTAACTTTCAAATTATTTTTATTCAATAAATAAAATTTTAAAGTATATACTAAAAGCAGAGGCGTAATTATAAATACAAATAAATATAAATCTTGTACTTTTTGATAAAAATAAATAACCAAAATAGAAATTACTATTTGTGCCAGTGCATAATATAATGAAACCAACCTATGCTGAATTTTATATTCGTTACTTAATACCTGATAAAGATGTAAACGATGCGCTTCGAAAATATTTTGTTTTAAATATAGTCGATGCAATATGGTACAAATAGCATCGACTCCATAAATAGCTAAAAATAAAAGCCAGATAACCGAATTTGTTATCAGAATAAGCTTTAAGATCAAATAAATTATCCAAAAAGCGATTGCAATACTACCTACATCACCAGCAAAACATTTAGCTTTTTTTCTGTAATTAAAAAATAAGAAAACTAAACTTGCAATCATTGCATATTTTATAAAATTGCCATCTGTAAAAAGTTGAATCTTTGTATTTACATATAACAATGTCCCCATTACAACTAAAGTGTATAAACCAGTAATACCATTAATTCCATCCATGAAATTGTAGGCATTAATTAGTCCGATAGCTAAAACATAAGCTATTATTACTCCCCACACAGGAACAAGATTAAATAATCCTAAATCAAAAAAAATTAAGGTTATCGAAATAAAATGAACTGAAATTCGAATTTTATTTGAAAGATTTTGAATGTCATCCCAAAAACTCACTAAACTTACCAATGTAATTCCGGTAAAGAAAAAGTAGTTATCCTGAAAATGCTGTATAAAATAAAGCAAGGCAGAGAACCAAAAAATAATTCCTCCACCTCTTAAGGTAATTTCGCTATGTGAGCTTCTTTGATTGGGTTTGTCAATGATATTAAACTTATCTGCTACTTTGAAGTATAACAGCATTATGATCATTAAAAGAATTCCAAGTATTGTATATTCCATTTATTTGGTTATGAAACTTTTGATTGTTTTTTCGAGTCCTTGCCGTGCTGTGTTTGGAAGTTTCTCAATTCCTATAGCTAACTTTATTTTTTCATTTGAAACCCTATAGTTTTCTGTTAACTTTTGTATTGTTTCAGAATTTAAAGGGAATTTTATCAAATCTCCGAATTTTGCAATAACGTTTATTAAACCTTTAGGTATTGCTATCGATAAATTCTTTTTATTAGCAGTATTCGAAATTATTTCAATCAGCTTATTTGTTGATAACACTTCATCATCTGCAAAATTATAGACTCCAGAAGGAATTTCTTTGTTTTGCAAAATTTCCTTAATCAAATAATTTAAATTATCTATTCCTAAAAAGGATCTTTCATTGTAAAAAGCGGCTAATGGATAAGGTATTCTTTTATTGACCACACTATAAAGTAAATTTAAATTTCCTTTATTTCCGGGACCATGAATCATGCAAGGCCTAATAATAAAAACTCTTTTTCCTTCTGGAATATTTTTTGATAAAATATATTCTTCAGCTTTTAATTTTGATTGACCATATGGAGTTTGAGGATTTGGATTTATATCTTCGTACAATATCTCAGGCACTTCGTCTGCAACTGCCTTAACACTACTGAAATAGATAAAATCTTTAATATTGCTTTTTAAAAATTCATCGAATAACTCTTTAGTTAGATTTGTGTTAACTTCAAAATATTCGGATGCGTGACTAGTATTCTTTGTATCGTGTGCTTTTCCAGCTAAATGAATAATGGCATCTCCGGTCAGATTATTTTTCCAATTTAAATTTCGCAAAGAAATTTTTTCAATCGAAAAAAAATTAACTGATAAATAATCAGAAAGGTTTTTACCAACAAATCCAGATGAACCTGTAATATTTATTTTCATTTATGTAAATTGAGATAATGCGCTTTTATTTATCTTCACTCTTTCACGATCTAAAAACCATCCCCATTTATTAAAATAAGTCACTGCAGAATTTAAAAAAATCTTAAATAATCTACTACTTTTATTAGCTCCTGAATCATATCCATGATAAACAGATACTAATGGAAAATATATTGTTTTATAATGCTGATGAATTCTTCTCGACAAATCCCAATCTTCAAAATACATGAAAAATTTATCATCATACATTCCAACTTTTTTAATAGCTTCTAAATTTAATAATGTAAAGCATCCTGAAAGGACGGGAGCATTATAAATCATATCTTTTGCTACTTGCCTTAATTCATATTGATTAATGAATTTTTCATAGGCTTTTTGAGGCTTCTTTAATTTTCTCCACAAAATATCAAATGGACTTGGCAATAATTTTGGTAAATTTTGAACGGTTCCGTCTAAATTTAATATTTGTGGCATCATCATACCAATTGACGCATCATTCTCCATGAAACTGATCATTGGAGAAATAACATCCTCATGAAAATAAATATCCGGATTAACAATAAAATGATATTTAGCTCCTTGTTCTATTGACTTCTGAATAGCAATATTATGAGCAGGACCAAAACCTGGATTTGAGGGATTGTGAATGTAAATAGTTCTTGGATCGTTTATAAATTCTCTTAATTTATCCGTTATTGAGTTATCAATTAAAAAAAGCTTTATGTTTAAATTTGTTTGAAAAATACTATTTATACCTTTTAATAAATCATCTAAATTCGTATTATATAAAACTACTGAAACTGTTATAATCATATGGTTATCAAAAATTATCTAGTTATTCTAAATAGGCTTTCATAGTACTTGTAGCCATCTGATTCCACGTAAACTTTTTAACTTGTTTTAGGGATTTTGCCACTAAGTCTTGATAAAGAAATTTGTCATCGATAAGAAGGGTTATTCCATCTGCTATTTCTTTAACGTTATATGGATCGATTAAAATTGCTGCATCACCTGATACTTCAGGCATTGAAGATATTTTACTTGTAATAGTAGGGATCCCAAATGACATTGCTTCTAATACGGGAATTCCAAAACCTTCGTAAAAAGAAGGATACAAAAATAAATAGCAATTGGCCAACAAATTGTTTTTCTCATTTTCAGTTACAAAATCGGTAAATACAATTCTATCACCCAATTTTAATTCTTCAACTGTTTGATAAACATTATCATAATGCCATCCTTTTCTACCTACTATAACCAATTTGTAATCTAAATATTTTTCATGAATCATAGAGTAAGCTTCTAGTATAGATTTAATATTTTTTCTTGGCTCTATGGTCCCAATGAATAATAAATATTTTTTGGGTTCGAGACTGTGTTTCAACAAAATATTAGAATCTTTTCCATTTAAAACTATTTCCTTCCTATCATCTACACCCAAAGGAACAACTACAAACTTTTCTCTTAAATCTTTTTTTACATTTAATATATTGAAAACATCTCTTTTTGTGGCCTCAGATACACAGATAATTTCATCACAACATTTAACAGAAAATTTAATCATATTTGTAAAAAAGAATACATTAATTTTTTTGTGAAAATTAGGATATAGAAAAAAAGTCATATCATGTAAAGTAACAACTTTCTTCACCTTCATTGGTAAAATTGGAAAACTATAGTGTAAGGAGTGAACTACATCAATCTTATTCTTCAAAATTAAAATAGGCAGATAAAATTGTTCGAACAAAAATCTAAAAACAAGTCTTCTAAAAATTTTCTTTAAATAAATAATCTTAAAAACATTACTTTCTTTTAATAATTCAATTACCTCATAGTCATCATTTAGAACAGCTACAAAATATTCTTCACTTTTTTTTATTTTGTTTATTTCCTTTAATAAAGACATCGCATAAACTCCAACTCCAACCTTTTTTAAAGGAATTTGTGTAAAATCAATTAGTATTTTCATTTTGTTTGAATTCAATTTCAATTGAATAATTTAGTTGAGCAACTCATGTTACTACTATCTAATTCTCTTTATAATCTATATTGATTAAATTTAGTTCCATTTTTAAACTATTCAATCAGTATTTATTATTTTGATAAATTTATATTTTTTTCTTTGCTATAAATCTCCTGTGGTAATTATTTTTATTTTTCATTTAATCAATTAACATTAAATACGATTTCATTATCTCATCTGAATGAAATTGTTTCAATTCCACAAAATCTTCTTCTAAAAACTTTAATCGAAGCATTTTGTATATTGCTGAAGTAAATTCTTCCTGATTATGAGAATTTACAATATATTTTGATTTAATATTTCCCAAAATCTCTAAGGCTCCCTTATTAGTTATTGTTACTACAGGCACTTTTAAAGCCAAAGATTCTACATAAACCAAAGGCATAGCTTCTGAAAAAGAGGTGTGAATAAAAAGCTTTGCTTTTTTAATAATAGGAAAGGGATTTGCTAAAGCTCCAAATAAATGAATTATATTATTCAATCTTAACTCATTAATCTTTTTTTCAATCATATCCCGGTCTGCTCCCTCTCCTAGAATCACTAGATCATAATCAAAACCCTGTGTTCTCAATTGGACAAAAGATTGAAGCATGAAAGAATAGTTTTTTACTGCTTCTAATCTTCCTACAGCGATAATATACCTTTTTCCTAATAATTTATTTGCTATTGCTTCTGGGATTTCTTCCTCCGATTTCTTAAAAAAAGAATTGTTTATTACTGCATTGTAAATCGTTTGAATCTTTTTTTCTTGAACTTTACAATCTGAAATTAAATAATCCTTTACTCCTTCTGAAACCGCAACAACTTTATAAGATTTATTATACAAAAACTGAACTAAAAAAGGGGCTATTTTTCCAGTTAATCCTAATTTTTGCATTTCAAGATCCTGATAACTATGTTGACTCACGATAATTTTCATTTTATTAAAAGCAAGCATATTAGCAACCAAAGCAACTATATTCGGGTAAGTCGGCCCTGCTATTAAACAATCGGCTGAAGAACTTTTTATATATTTATATAAACTAAAAAAAGAATGCCTTAATTTCTTTGCATTTAAATCTATTACATTTATTCGAATATCTAATTCTGCATGAAGGTTTCCAATATTCCGACTAACTACAAAATCAACCTTATGTCCATTTTCAACAAAACTATTAGCTAAATTCACAAAGGCTCGTTCTACGCCACCCACATTAAAACTTGAAACAAAAAAAACGATATGCTTACCTTTCATAAATATTATCAATTTATTATCGATTACTATAAATCAATCTTAAACTAGTTAGCGATTAAAATTGTCTAATTTTTATTTCGGCGAAAAAAATAAAAAAGTTCGATATTTATCCTGTAAAAATATCGCAAATAGTTAATTCCAGAAATACCATTTTTTAAAACATGCCTAATTAATGTATAAACGTTCTTAATATGAACTTGGGTAGAAATTGTTGCAAACGCAGAATTACTACTCATTCTATATCTTACTAAAGGGTCTTTTATAAATAATGGTAAGTATCCATTACTAATTAATTTTAGCCACAAAGCATAATCCTCTGAAGTAACCAAATTTGGATCTTCATCAAACTCTAATAGTTCAGAATTTGATATAAAGGTTGAGGAAAGTGCAATTTGATTTTTTTTTATTAAATCATTAATATTTTTTACAACTTTGCGATTTGAAATTTCTTCTTTAGCAACTCCACCAAAAAGTAGGACTTCAGAATAAATTAGGACATTAGAATTGTGCTGAAAAATCTTATATCCTTCAATCTGACGCTCTAACTTATTAGGAAACCAAACATCGTCATCATCACAAAATGCTATGTATTTCCCTTTAGCTTTTTTCAATCCAAAGTTTCTATTAATCGCTATAATACCATTATTTGCATTTTGAAATGGTTTTATTTTTGATTCATTTAAGCCTTCAATATGACTAAAAAAATCATAATTTGAAAAATTGTCTACTACAATTAGTTCAAAATCCTGAAAAGTTTGACTTAAAATTGAATTTAAGGTCTCTATTAAAAGTTCTTTTCTATTATAAGTTGTAACAATTACACTAACTAGAGGCATTTTTTCTATTTTTATTTCTTAATCTTTTCAAGGTAATTAAAAAGATCATCTATACCATCTTCAAGGGTCCATTTAGGCTCAAAATCAATACTTTTAATGAGACTATTATCTAGCTTATACAAAGAAGGCTTTGAATTAGTTTTATTCTTCGTGACCACTAGAGGCAACTCAATTCCGTAACGTTTGGCATAAACAGTTTGCACTTTTTTTGCAATTTCTAAAATAGAAAAAGTATTACCAGTACTTAAATTATAAGTCGTATATGGCTCTGAAGTCTCGATTATAGCCTGAACACCATGACATAAATCCCAACCATGTATAAAGTCTCGTAATGGTGTACCATCTGATTGCAAAATTATTTTCTTTTGACAATATGCCATTTTACATAAATCATTCACGACCAACCACCAACAATTGTTCTCTTCAAATATGGGAGCTCCATAACTATTTGAGAGTCTTACTACCCGACATTCAATAGACGAAATGCGGTTATAATAGTCGCACAACATCTCTCCGATATAATGAGTCAATCCGTAGGCATTACGAGTATCAGTTGCACTGTTTTCTGTTATCACTTCATTTTGAAGGATTCCATACACCTGAGCCGTCGAAAAATAGATAAATTTACTTAATCCCTTTTTTGAAAAGACATCTAATAAAGACCACACAGGCGTGACATTTACTGAAGTCACAATTGAAGGAATACTGTTAGACTGGTGATGGTCTAATGACACCAAATGTATCAATACTTCATAATCATAATCAGATAACTCATCAAGAAACTCCTCATTTCTCACATCACCAACAATTACTCTATCCATTTGAGAAACCCATTCATTATCATCAGGAATTTTCGAATGACATAAAGCTGTAACCAAGTAACCTTCCTTTGCCAAATGTAAACAAAGACGGGCACCTATATAACCACTACCTCCAGTAACGAGTACTTTCTTTTTTACCATTTATATTTGATGTCTGATAAATTTTCCATACGTTGTATTTCATTGGGGTCATGCTCCAAATTGGCCAAATTTAACAATAAGTTAAATCTCAAACCAACACCTTGGAAAGCTACCCACACTCCTGGAGGAATAGTAATTCTCTGGTATTTGTTTTCACCTAGGGTTACATCAAAAAAATTGTTTTTTGTAGGACTATTTTCTCTATCATCAAAGATAACAAAGCGGATTTCTCCTATTGGTACTACAAAATTTAATGTCATTTCTAAATGTTTCTTCCATGGTTTAGTATCATCAGTATGTATCGTAGAAAAGTAGGCTTCTCCAAAACCAGAATACCCGGGATCCGATTTCTTCATGCCATGAAAAACATCACCTTTTGGATGATGTATTCTCTTTAATAGAGTCAATAAAACGCCATGTACAGTTATTTTGTCCATACTAAATGTGCCTGTGATGCTAAATTTTCGTATCCTTCAATTTGACCTTGTGTGTAAGAAAACATATTACCACTATTCTTGTAAAATTCATAGTACCAGTCGCTGGTATACTCTATCAAAGTATGATAATTCAAAGTTGGCTTCCATTGAAAGTGAAACAAAGCTTTGTCGCAATTCAACTTCAATAAACCAGCCTCATAGAATTTTATATCTCCTGTAACCTGATAAGCTTCTTTTGAATTTTCGAAATGCCAACGCAGGCTCATATCTTCCAATATTTCTTGAACGGTATGGTTGTATTCTGGCTTTGGACCAAAATTAAAACTTTCACCATTCAAAGTATGATCCCTATACAAACGCTCTCCCAATTGCAAATAACCACTAAGAGGTTCTAAAACGTGCTGCCACGGCCTAGTTGCTTTTGGACTTCGTATTTCAACAACTTTCCCTTCACTCCATGAACGCATACAATCTGGAATAATTCGGTCTAAAGCCCAATCTCCACCCCCAATTACGTTTCCGGCACGGGCCGAAGCGACTTGAACGGTTCCGCCTTCTTTTTTGAAAAAAGAATGGTAATAACATTTAAAAATTAATTCAGCAGCACCTTTACTTCCACTGTAAATATCTTTTCCTCCAACAGCATCAGTTTCTTTATAACCATAAATCCACTCTACATTATCATAACATTTATCACTAGTAATAATAATTGCAGTACAAGGTTTAGTGTAATTTCTTAAAACTTCCAGCACATTGGTGGTTCCCATAACATTTGTAGCAATCGTATCTACAGGTTCACTGTAAGATAAAGAAACTATAGGCTGTGCTGCAAGATGAAATACAAAATCAGGCTCAATTTCATAGATAATTTTCCTCATTTCACCCAAATCACGAACATCGGCAAAATAATGTTTCATTTTATCCGCCAACCCCAGTTCTTGAAACATAGACGGATTGGTGGGAATTGCATTCGAAATCCCGAAAACATCCGCTCCTAATGAAATTAACCAAGTACATAACCACGATCCCTTAAATCCGGTATTTCCCGTAACTAATACTTTTTTATTACGATAAACATCTCCAAAGATTATTTTTTGTTCCATTTTACCCAAGGTGCCTTATTATTAATATACAATTCATTCAATAAAGAATACTCTCTCGAAGTATCCATGGGTTGCCAAAATCCATCGTGCTCGAATACTTTTAATTCTCCCATCTCTACCAACTTTTTCATTGGTTCTTGCTCCAAAACCAAATCTTCATCATCACTAAGAATATCTAGAAACTCACGATTACAAACAAAATACCCCCCATTAATACGTCCACCACTTGCTTGTGGTTTTTCATTAAAACCAGTTATAGTACTACCATCTTCTGCTATACCCAATTCTCCAAAACGCCCCGGAGGTCTTACCCCAGTAAGAGTAACCATTTTCCCATGCGACTTATGAAAAGCAACCAGTGCTTCTATATCTATGTCTCCTACACCGTCACCATATGTTAACATAAAATGAGAATCATTACCAATGTATTTTTTAATACGTCGAACGCGAGCTCCAGTCATAGCCTTGATACCAGTCTCTGCTAGAGTTATTTTCCAACCATCTTCATCATGACTTGTTTCTGAAACGATTTGTTCCGATTTCTTACCCAATTTGATAGTTACATCAGCACTTCGAAGTTCATAATTAATAAAAAAATCCTTAATTATTTCACTTTTATACCCCATACACAGTACAAAATCGTAATATCCGTATGTAGCATACGTCTTCATAATATGCCAAATTATAGGTTTTCCTCCAATAGGAATCATTGGTTTTGGTATATCATCTGCCACATCACGAATTCTTGTTCCGTAACCTCCACATAATATTACTGCTTTCATAAAATATATTAATTTATTAATTTTTAAATCTAACTTTTGTTGACGTCAATTTTTTACCCATATTAATAAATTTTAATTCAAAAAAATTATATAATAAGATAGAAAACAAAATTGTAACCAACGGAACTAACACTAACAGACCTAACTTTATATTCAATTGATCTTTCAAGAAAAAATAAACTAATGGGTGAATTATATATACCCCATAAGTTGAGACTCCAAGTAATTCTAATGGTTTACTTAAAAAAAAAGGTAAGTTTATTTTTAACTTATAAAAACAAAACACAATCAAAATTGAAAATAAAACAAATATAATCCTTCCAATACCTGTAACAATAACAATTTGATCACCTGTGAAAGGCAAAAAGCAGAACAATAACAAAGACAATAACAAAATAGAATTTATAATTTTAGGATTAAAATCAATTTTCTCAAAATTGTAATAAATTGCTATACCACTAACATATAAAAACAAATTATTGAATGGGTTTATGTACATATTCCACTGATTTGATAAACTATGCACCGGCTTAAGTATATAAAAAGCAAAAACGAATCCAATCAAAAGACAAAATAAAAAAAATAAATTTCCAGCTACTTTTTTATAATTATAAAAAAATAATATTAATGGAGTTAGTACATAGTAAACCATTTCATTCCCAATTGACCACGCACCGGTAGCCATATAAGCAGAAGGCCTTATAAAACCAAATACTGTAGTTAAATTTATGATTAACATTTTATAACTATAAGCATTTCCAGAAAAAATTTGTTGAAAAAAAAGATAAAAAGACACCAACCATAACATAGGCCAAATTCTAAAAATCCTCCTAACAATAAAATTAAGAGCTGTTCTAATATTTTTAATGTAAGAATTATATACTATTGCCATACTTAAACCAGACAATATAAAAAATATAGAAACTCCGTAAACCCCTAATCTACCTAAAAAATTATGCGAATTTAAATGTACTCCCTCCCAGCCCTTGAGATGATAAAACATTATTGACAACGCCATTACCCCCCTTAACCAATCTAAAGTATCAATTCTAATTTTTCCTTTATTATTCATACTTTTTTAAATTAAGATCAATCCCCTCATCCATCCACCTACATACTAATACATTAATAATAAACAAAGGAGTAAACAAAATCACAACACTATTTAGCCATAATAAAGTTGTAATCATATAATATTTTGAACGATAAGTACAGTATATAATAAAAACTAAAACAAGAATTGTAGTTAATATTCCATTTTCAACCAAGGATTTAATTATCGGATTAGATTCCCCTCTATCATTATTTTTACCAATAAATCCAGGCCCCCTACCCAGAAATAATTCTTTTGGAGAAGCCATGACTAAATATAAAAATGAAGTATCTGCTCTTTCTGTTCTATCGTCAGAAGAAGAAGGACCTAAACTTTCTAATAGTTCATCTGTATTTACAACTGTAAACATTAATGCTATCCCAACCGACAGCATAATTCCATATAAAATATTCGCAGTTTTTTCTTTTAATCCAAAAATAGACATGATTTTGAACCCTAACATTGAAGCAAAAGCAATACTAAACACAATCCAACTCATTGTAGAAACAGAGCTTAATGCTCCTAATAAAACAATTAACTGAATGAAGAATACATAAGATTTATTCTTCATGAATTTTGAGATCAGAAAATAATTAGTTGAAAGAAACCATCCTTGATAACTAGGTTCAATCAAAAAACCACATACTCTCCCTATAACACCAGATTCAAAAATTTTGGGGTTAATATATCCTAAAAAATAATTATGCCAATACATGTAAACATCCAGTCCTTCACCAACTGGTTTTAAGACATATGGAGCTAATCCTAAGTTAAAAGCTAAAAATGAAATTATTGATAAAACAGAAAGTACTACAATCAAAATAAAGTAAAAATTCACCAGCAATCTTCTAAGACTTCTATTTCTTTTGACACTTACTAATAATACAATTGCTAAAAAAAAATACAATACCGAATAAATAATCTCAGCCAAAATTGCGCCTACAGAAACCCAGTACACAAAGGCAAAGACTAAAAAAACCATAATTGGCAAATAGACGCGAACAAAATATTTTTTCTTTATTACTGTCAAAAGTGAAAAAAAAACAATAAATAAAAATAGTGGTATGCGAATAATAAAAGGTACGTATATTGACACAACAAACGGAGAATGCATAAATATAAAAAAACCAATTAGCAGCACTAAAATTAAGGCTATTTTATTGTATCTTACTATTTCCATCTAAATTAAGGCTAAAATGATCTGTTTTTAATTTATTTCAATTGTTTTTTTTCGAACAAAATTGTTTTTTTGATAGCCTCTTCAAATACAGTAAATTCAAAATCAAGAATCGATTGTAGTAACGAAATATCCAAACAAAAATCTTTCACATCAGTTGCTTTTGATGCTAAATAAGTCACTTTTAAAGCCGGCAAATATATTTTAATTATATCCAATATCCTATTTAATTGATTTGATTTCCCTGAACCTACATTAATCGTTTTATTAACTATATTTCTTTTTAAAAGCTGAAAAATAATAACCACTAAATCATCTATAAATATATAATCTTTTGATTGTGTCCCGTCTCCCCATACTTCTAAATCTTTTCCTACCAAAGATCTTCGGATAGCAATATTAACAATCCCTTGATTTTCAGAACTGTGAAATTTTCCAAATGGATTAGAAACGCGTAAAATCAAATAATTAATTCCTTGTTGCTTTTTATACAAACGTAGATAATTTTCAATCGTCAATTTCACTACACCGTAAGAACTTACAGGATTGCAAATTTCATTCTCAGATATTAAATCCAAATGTTTTTCACCGTACACAGCTCCACCTGAAGACAAGTACAAGATAAAATTACATCCAAATTCTTTCATCACATCAAGTAATCCAATCGTAGCAATTAAATTTCCATTAATATCATATAAAACATTGTTACTCGAAGATAATGGAGTGGTTGAAGTAGCACAATGGAATACTTTCGTAAAGCTGTATTTAGAGAACAAACTTATTAACACATCTTTATTTTCATAATTTCCGGTTACAAATTCTACTCTTTCTCCGAAGTTCTTTTGGATATCTCGCGATAAAACGATAATTTTATAATTATTGAAGTCTTTTTGTATTAGAACATAGTCAATTATATTTCTCCCTATAAAACCAGTTCCTCCTAGCAATAAAATTGTTTCTTTAGCTTGCATAAGTTTGCTCATAAATTTGCTTCAATTTTATTCCGTATGTTGCTGGACTGTAATTAGCATAAGTTTCCCTCGCGTTTGAACCCAATTTTACTCTTAAGAATTCCTCATTATATAATCGATAAATTTCATTTGCTAAAGTTTCTTTAAAGGTTCCCAAATTATTTGGTAGCAAGACACCATTTACATTTGTTTCTATTACCTGGGAGATTCCCGCAAAATCAGTAGCAATAATTGGTTTTCCATATCCTAAAGCTGATAATAAAACTAATGGCATATCCTCATCTTTTATAGATGGTAATATAAATAAATTACAAGCTGAAATGAAGTCTTCACTATTATTTCTATATCCTAATAAAAAAATATTTGAATTCAAACCAAGTTCATTAATGTAATTTTTTAAAAAACTTTCCTGCTCTCCATTTCCAACAAAAGCACAATATACTTTTTCTTTAGAAAGTAATTGATTTTTAAACAAATCTGACAAGGCATCTATCAAATAACGTTGTCCTTTACGTTCTGATAAAAAAGCAACCTCAACAATAAGGAAACTATCCAAAGGTATATTCAATTCTTTAAAAAGCTCTTGTTTATTTTTTTTCACTTCTGGCAACGGCACACAATTATCAACTAAGACAATTTTGTTAGGATTAAAATTTCTTTTTTCTACCAATTGCTGTTTTGCTTTATGTGAGGCATTTATAAATAGATTGACATTTTTATAAATAAATTTATCATAAATTCTTTCTAAAAAACTGTTACACGACTGTGCTTGATTATTTACCTGGTAAATTATTTTTGTTTTGATCGTTAAATAATTGGCGACAACAAATATATTACAGCTTTTAGCTGCAGGATATCCGCCATTGTTAATATGTACTAAAGTTGGTTTTGTTTTTAGCAAGAGATACATTAAAACCAACAAGTTCCACAAAAAATAAAACTTAATTTTCTCGACTAAAAAAAAAGGAAATTTAATTACCTTTTTCACTAGATTATTTACTTTTAATATATTTATTTTATGAAATAATGTTTCATTTGACAATAAAAGTAAAGGATGATTTCCCTTCCTATCCAACAACTTTTCATTTTCCAGCCCTATCTCATAACTCTTATGTTTCCGGTAGGCATATAGAAAGATAAAATTTTTATTTAGAATTTCATTTTTCAATAAAAAAGCCATCAACTTCTCGCTACCACCATATATATAACAATCACTAAAGATTAGTATTTTTTGTTTTCTCATGATTTTAAAAAACTATTTGCTTTTAAATAGCCCCAAAGTCTTACTTACTTGCAGTCTCCAACTTTCTGAAACAAAATATTGAATAACAAAAGATACGACAAGTATTACTGACATTACAGCTGCAACACTTAATAAATTTATTTTCGATTTTTCCTCAGGCAAATAGTCTCTTACCAGAAATGAAATAAAAATTAAAAATAAAACAGGGAAGAGCATTGGAGAAAAAATGTTTTGCAAAGATTCCAAAATATTCAAATTCAAATAATCGATCATTAATTTATAAAAAACAAAAGCAGAAGATACAAAGGCTACCAATTTAAAAATTGCAAATGAATTTATCCCCAAAGCACTTATGGTTAAGGCAATTCCTGACCAAAAAATAAAAGGTAACAACACACTAACAAAATATAATGTCTTTTGCCTTTCTTTTGCAATCAGCAAAGAGCTTGTGGGATAGGTAACAAATGCAAAAACATTACAGAAAACCAGAAATTGAATTACCTCTACCGAATCTAAATAATTAATACCCACCCAAGCAAGTACAATTGGCTTTGCAAAAATAGCAATTGCTATTATGGGAAAAATTACCACAGGTGCTAAAATGGTTATTACTTGTAAATAGAATGACCTTAATAACTCGTCATTACCGCTCCCAACAAAATGATTGAACCGAATATTGAAAGGAGAAAAAAAAATCCCTAATACACTTCTAAAAAAAGAAAGCACAGTTAATCCTATAGAATAAATAGCAACTTGATTAGCTCCTAAAAACTTACCAATTGCTACCGAGTCTAATTCGTAATATAATATCCATGAGAAGGTCATAAACAAGCTTGTAAATGCCAGACCTTTCGTTCTATCAAATATTGTCCTATTAAAACAGATTGAGTGAGATAAGAATTTGAAATCATAATTGTATCTTTTTCTAGCAATAAACAACGTGATTAATGCCGCTATAAAATTAACTATTTGAGTAAATAAGAAATACCCAACTATATCATAGTTCTGCTCACGAAAAAACCACAAAACCGAAATTATTTTAAATATACTAGCTATGATATTTGTGCGCTGTATTATAAAATCTTCCATTCGTATACCGAATATCATTTGCAATAAACGTTGCAACAAAGTAGTGGGAGTAAAAATAGCTAAAATTAGTAATAAACTGGAAGCTATATAATGTTGATTGACCGTATTAATTCCTTTAACTAACAGCTCTGGTTTTTGGCTCAAAATAAAAAAAACAATAGAAAACAATGATAAAAAAACCAATAAAACAAAATTGGTAAAACCAATAACTTTAATTTCTTCTTTTTTGTTGCCCCTCGCAAAATATTCAGCAGCATATTTTTGACCTGCTCCCATAAATCCCAAATCAGCATAAGCAAGAAATATAGAAAATGAAATACATACTGAATAAATTCCGTAAGTAATTGGATCCGAAGTAAGATAAGGAATTACCACAAACATCGACAGAAAATTTAATACCAATGAAATACCTTGCCAAAGATAAATTTTAAAATAATTTTTTGTGTATGATTGCTGCACTACGTTTTTTTATTAATTGGATTAATCTAAATATTCAATGATAACCTAGATAATTTAGCTATTAGCGTTTATAATATTTAAAAATTTATTCTCATCATTTATATCTATGCTCAAAAAATCATTTAATTTATCGTAGCATATATTTTTATCGGGATTATTGATATTGTAGACCATATCTTTAAAATTATTTGAAAGCTTTACAAATGAGTCTCCTGTAAATGGAGACACTAATGGCAGACCTTCCAACGTAAGTCCCTCAAAAATAGGATCAAATAAGACATAATTTACACCAATCTTAAGTGCATCAAAAATCATAGTGGAACTAGGTCCTATTACAAGACTGGCTCTAATCAATGATTCGTTTTTTGGCAAAGAATCTATAATAAAAAAGTCATCAGTAAGATTTTTTAAATAAAAATCTGCATCTTCAGATGGATGGAGTCTCAATATAGCACATTTTACTCCCAACTTTTTTAAATTTTCTTTAACTAGCTCAGTATAATACAGGACCGTAGATCTTTCTGTTAAAGTAAGTTTGGATGAATCACAAGGAACTCCACACGTAGCTTTAGTAAGTACCAAAACATTTGTTAAATTTGAGTTGAGTGTAACAGAGTCAAATGAAGAATAAAAAGGATGTTTTAAAGTTAAAATTTTATCCTCCCTAACACCCACATTTTTATATAATTGCTTAAGTCCTGTTCCCCATACAATGAGATAATCTGCTCTGTTATCATCAATGCAATTATATCTGGCCGGCAGCCCATGTAAATAAACAAAGCTTGGAATTGCATTCTCTCTGGCTATTTTTAAGGAAAGCTTTTCGAAAAAAGCCATATCATTAGAAACAATTATAGCTAAAACCTTATTTTTAGCAAATAAAATATTTAACTCTTTTTCAAACTCAATCCTCAAAGACTTAAATTTATCTGACAATAAAAGTCTTATGCTTTTTTTTTTACGAATTAAATTCAGTTTTCTTATTATCATTGTTATTCTCCAATTGCCTAGCGAAATTTTTGCAATTGAAAACTGCCATGGTGGTAATAGCGTAATCGAAGTTGGAATATCTAAATTAATATATGCATTACTTAAAATTATATTTCTGCCATTATATTTGCTTTTTAATTTATTCCGAAAATAAAAAACAAAAAATAGTTTATTAATTACAAAATTTTTAAGCAACGATTTTGAACTAGGTTTATTTGCAGCATGATGATCACTGTAATCAAATAATGCAGCATTTACATCGTTAAGCAGTAAATCATAATTTTCATTATCCTCATTTGAAACAATAGTATTATAATAGTTATTTCCTAACTGCTTCTTCATTTTAACATCTTTAAATCAAATCTTTCTCCCTTTTCAATATCCTTAGTGACGATTTGCCCTAAAAGATCTTTTAGATATCTAGGATGCAAGCCGAAACCAGGTCGAATAGCCCTAACATTTTCTTTTGTAATTATATCGCCTTCTTTCATGTCTTTTATAACATATAATGAACGTGAAAAATCCCTTCCTTTGGCCTGTTTTTCAGTTAGTTTATAATCTACTTTACCTATTGCATGTTCAGCTTCCCTTACTGCTTTAACCATTGCTGTAAACTCCTCTTCGTTCATCGAAAAAGAAGAATCTGGCCCACCTATAGAACGATCCAAAATAAAGTGTTTTTCAATGATTTTAGCACCAAAAACAGTTGCTACAATTGGCACTGTAGCGCCCATAGTATGATCAGATAAGCCGCTTATTACATTATACCTTAACGCAAGGTCCTTAACCATGCACATATTTGCCTCATAAATTGGTGCTGGATAGCTCGACGTACATTTTAATAAGGCTATTTCATTATTATTCATCCGTCTGCACGCTTCCAAAGCTAATTCTATATCGACCTCTTCAGCTATACCAGTAGAAATAATTATGGGTTTTCCTTTTGAAGCCACATATTCTATTAAAGGTATATCAGTAATTTCAAAAGAAGCAATCTTATAAGCAGGTACATTCAAAGTCTCTAAGAAATCAACAGCAGTTTTGTCGAATGGGGAAGAAAAACAAACTAAACCTTCTTCTTTTGCCACTTTAAACAACTCTTCATGCCACTCCCATGGAGTATAAGCTTCTTGATACAATTTATAAAGATTTTTACCCTCCCAAATTGTTCCTTTAATTAAAAAATCTTCTTTATTGGAATCAATTGTTATAGTATCAGCTGTATACGTCTGAAATTTTATGCAATCTGCCCCTGCTCGTTTTGCGGCGCGAATAGTTTCAATAGCAGTATCTATGCTACCATTATGATTGGCTGAAAGCTCTGCAATAATAAAAACACTGCTTTCTTCATCTATTTTGAAATTATCTATTTTCATTCTGTTCTTTTTTTATGTAATGAAAACTATTAAAATTCTCATACTTCCTCATCTCCTTAAATTTAAATCCAGCTTTTTCGAAAACATTTTTAGAACTTAAATTTGTTTCTTTTATAAATGCATTTATTGTAAAGTTTGGGTTTAAACGTAAAAAAAAATCTGTTGCCATTTCTAGCATTTCTTTTCCATAACTCTTACCTCTATGCTCTAAGGCAATAGATATGCCAATTACAGCATCGTAGTCACTTTCTTTTTGGATTCTTATTTGTCCAACCTTCAAATTCTCTTCATTCTCAAAAATCACCATCATACATGAATTATCACTTAATTTGGACCTGAACCAATTTTCATGATTTTCAAAATCAATTGTACCAGAATTATATGATTGCTCTCGAACAATTGAATCGTTTGCCCATTCAAAATACAGTTTCATGTCAGCCAAACTTGCTTTTTTAAAACTTAACATATTCTATTTATTTTTGAATGAATTACGACATCAATATATTCATTATCAAAAAAACAATGCTCTTTCAATCTGGCGTCTTCAACAAAATTAGCATTTTCAAGTACGGTATATAAATGAGGTCTTAAATCAAAAGCATAAGTAAAAATCTTATGCATTTTTAAATCATCAAATGCTACTTTTTCGATTAGTTTTAAATAACTGAGCCAGATAGTAGAAAAACTACTCTGCTCTAATTCAGTTTTCATAATAAACGAAATTTCAGCATTTTTATCAATCCAATTTATATGGACTAATCCTCCATATCCAATAAATTCACCGTCTTTTAATAAAGAAAATAAAATTTGATTAGGTTTTTCTTCTTCAAATAATTTAGCAACAATTTCACTAAAATAATAATCCTGCTGAGCTTTAGTCAATACATTTTTTTGTCTTAAATGATAAATTTGCTCATTTCTTATTTTTAAGATATCATATTTATCCTCGTCTCTAATTGGAACTAACGAAAATAAATTTTCTCGAAAAATCAAAGTTGACAAACATTTATAACTTCTCATTTTTTTATTAATTCAATCTCTTAAAACCACCATGACAAATTGGTCCTTTTAAAAGGTTTTCAATTTGCAAATTGCCATTTTCACAATTTGCTATTTGATGATAAACCTCGTCCAAAGCGGTAAAATATAACTCAAGATTGTCGTCATTATGTGCCGTTGATGCATAAAAATTAGTGCTGGCAAGAAAACCTTTATCAAGCATTTCTTGTGCAATTAATGTTTTATATGCCATTGCATCAGAGCTATTAAAACCATAGGTACTTAAAGCTGGTATGCCTGATATTGTGATACTTAAACCATGAGTATCTGCAAGTTTTTGCCAACCCTCACGCATTTTAGTTCCTATTTGGGTAATAGATTCCCATGATTTAACACGTTCCATTACTTTTAGAGTAGCAACTGCTGCTGTAGGACCTATTCTTTCAGTCCAAAAAGTACTACTGATAAAGGTACTTTGGGCAGCCTCCATAACAGATCTTTTTCCTACAACTGCAGTTAAAGCATATCCATTACCAATAGTTTTTCCATACATTGCCATATCTGGTTCTACTCCATATTTTTTGTAAATACCTCCAAAGGTTTCTCTAAAACCAGAAGTACATTCATCAAAAATAAGTACAATATTTTTTTGAGTAGCTAAAGCTCTCACTTTATGCAAAAAATTATCTTCAGGCCCAAAATTTCGCACTACTTCCATTTTGATTACCCCAATATCATTCTTTTCAACGATTGATAACAACTCCTCATAATTATTATAATTAAATGGGAACACAGTATCTTTCAAATTTTTAGGTACTCCCTTTGGACTTAAACCTGGAATCAAATGTCCTGATAAATCATCACTTCCATTATGATTTGCTGATAAATACCAATCATGCCATCCATGATACCCACATATTGCAACTTTATCTTTTCCAGATGCTGCACGTGCAATACGAATTGCAATTGAATTCGCTTCACCTCCACTCCTGGCAAAGCGTACCATATCGGCCCAAGGATTTAATTCAATCAATTTTTCTGCTAAATAAACTTCTTCTGGGCAACTTAGAGTAGTCATATTCCCGTTTTTCACAGTTTCCATAACGGCCTCGTCAACTTCGTCATTACCATATCCAAGTGTATTTGTTCCGATACCCATTATAGACATGTCTAATAACTCTCTACCGTCCAGATCCCAAATTTTACAACCTTTGGCTTTTGAAAAATAAGAAGGCCACAAATCTGGCAAAAACATTTCCGGCCTTTTAGATAGTAACATTGTACCTCCAGGTATTAATGTTTTAGCTTTTTTATATAATTCTTGTCCTGCTCCCATTATAGATCTCTTTTTAATGACTTTAATAATCCTTCATTTCTAATAATTTGATCATTTATTTTGATTAAATCATTTTCAATAATAAAATTCACATATTCTATCCAAGATTTCGATGTTCCTAATTTACTTATAATTATCTCAATTAAATCGAAATCACTCTGTTCATCAACGGTCATTCTAATATTAGAAAAATCTGCATAGCATTGATAATTAATTGCAGAAAACAAACTTCCCCCCTTAAAATCAGAATTGTTTCTTATATAAGTTGTAACATGCTCTCTATCTGACAGTAATTTAGCTTCCTCCCAAGCCTTTTTAAGTGCCGAAAATTTAAAAACCTCAATATCCTGCCCGTCTGGAAAGTTTTCAATAAGAACATTTGATCCATAATCCTTATCATTTTCCTGAACAAATGCTATAACTTCGTCAACTAAATTAGGATCTATTAGAGGGCAATCGGATGTAACTCTCACAATCCAATCGGCTTTTTCATCCTTTACAGATTGGTAAAAGCGATCTAAAACATCAGCTTCAGATCCTCTAAAAACTTCATAACCCCATTCAATAACCTTGTCAGAAATAACTGTATCAATTGACATAACTGTAGTAGCTACAATTATTTTTGAAACCTTTGTACATTTTTGCAATCTATTCAAGTGTATCTGGAGTAAAGATTGATTTCCTATTTCTTTCAACACCTTTCCTGGAAGTCTAGTACTTCCAACTCTCGCTTGACTTATTAATACTGTTTTTACTTCCATAATGATGGATTTAATAAATCTAATTTCTTAACCTTTAATGAATTAATTTCAACAATTACATCATCCCCAATCTTATAATTTATAGCTTTCAAATTATCTATAAGCTGTTCTTCGGAATCTACACCAATTAAAACTTGATCTATTAATACCTCATTCAAGCAATAACTTAATGCTAAATTTGAGATATTAGTATTTTGAGCTTTAACTATTTTTTTTATGGAATTTAATTCAGATGTTAATTGTTGAGCTATAGTATTATCATCGTAATTTTCTTTAAAAAACAATCCTTGCAAAAAAGAAGATCTTGTATGAATTATTTTTCCATGCTTCTTCATAGCAATCATTACCTCACCGCGTACCGATACATTATCCAATAAATTAAAAGGCATCTGTACGACAGTAATATTATTATCTAATAACAATGCTTCAATTTGTTCATTTGTGTAAACAGAAACTCCTATATGATTAATTATACCCTGCTTTTTTAAATTATTTAAAACGGAAATACTTTCTTTACTACTTAAATAAGAATCAAAAGAATGGAACATTAAAACCTCTAAAAAATCAACATTCAATTCCTTAAGGTAATCATACACTTTACTTTCAAAATCGTGAATTTTGCCATGTGGTACTTTTGTAATTATATTGAATATTGAGTTTGGATTTAATTTATGAAAATCTCCTATAACCTGATGTGCATTACCATAGGCTTCTGCCGTATCCAATGTATCAATACCAAGTTTAAAAGCCTTTGAAAGAATTTGACAACTACTTTCGAAATCTATTTTTCCTGTTTCATTATTTATACCATAGTCCAATCCCATCTGAACTGTTCCTAATACAATTTTTTTTGTTGATCTAATCATTTCTTACAAGATAAATGTCTATAATTTAAAATTAAATAACAGAAATAATTATTTATAACTAGCGTTTATATCTTTTTTTAAAAGTGATATACTGTATTTATCATAGTAATTATCAGTTGCATCTAATACCTTTTCTGAGTGATTCCATGTAGATCTATCTAAAAGATAGTACAGTTTAGACGAAGTGAATACTTCATCATAATTTTGCTTAAATGAAAATGCTTTAAAATCTTTAATATGATGGTATACGTTTTTCAAAGAACTTTCGGAAAAAAAATCAACAATAATAAGTATCCCGCCATTTCGTAGTACTCTATCTATTTCAGCTATTACTTTTAATAATATACTTCTATCAATGACATAGAAAACAAAACCAACGATGACAATATCAATAGATTCTTTATCAAATACCATTAAATCATCTGCTGTACCATGTATGAAATTAACATTAGGATAATTATCTTTGCCATACTCAATAGCTTTATCAGAAGGCTCGACACCATACGTAACACAATCTTTGTATATGGAATTAATAGCATTTAACCTATAACCCGCAGAACATCCAATTTCCAGTACTTTCTTAGGATCTAGATTATATTCCTTAATCAAAGTTATTACCCTATCTCGATCTAAATTGTAGTTATCAATTACCGCTTTGTTTCTAACAAACCAAGCGTTAGCCTCATATCCTAAAAATGAGTTCTTTTGATTATCGCCTTCCATAATAAAAGTCTATTTTATCTATTACAAAATTCTGATCTTCAATTGTTAAAGTTGGAAACATTGGTAAACTGATACATCTTTTATAATATTCTTCTGAATTTGGCATATCCCCTTCTTTCCATCCAAATGCTTTATAATAAGGCATTAAATGACATGGTATATAATGAATTTGAGCAAATATATTGTTCTCTCTTAAATAATTGTATAATCCTAAACGATCTTCAACCTCAATAATATACAAATGATAAGCATGACCTTCAATAATACCTGATTGTCCCTTAATATAAGGTTTTCCTATAAACGCTTTATTATATACAGATGCTATGTCTCTTCTTTTTAACAAACCTTCATCAGCTCTTTTAAGCTGGCTAATTCCTAACGCCGCCTGAAAATCAGTTAATCTATAGTTAAATCCTAAAGTCTGCATTTCCATATACCAACCCGGATAAGTATCGATCGTATCACTATCAACTCCATTAGCAAAATTCATTGAATTATGATACTCTACCTCATTTTTTGTAATACCATGAGTACGTAATGCTAAAAGTTTTTTATAGAGGACCTTGTCATTTGTCGTAATCATTCCTCCTTCACCACAAGCAATATGTTTAACTGGATGAAAAGAAAAAATAGCTAAATCAGCAAAGTTACTATTCCCACAATTCTGAATAGAATTATTATTATCCATAAAAAATCCTCCCGGAGCATGGCAAGCATCTTCTATAATCCATAATCCATATTGGTCTGCTAATTCTCTATAAGCTTCAAGATCTACAGCTCTCCCAGCAAAATCAACTGGAATAATCCCTTTATAAGTACCCTTTGGTACCGATTTCAATAGTTCCTTAACTTTTGTAATATCTAAAAGATATGTATTAGGATCAATATCTGAAAAGACAACCTCACCACCACAATATCTCACACAATTTGCTGAAGCAGCAAAAGTAATTGGAGTAGTAATAACTTTATCCCCATCTTTTAAATCTAATGCCAATGTACTTAAATGTAAAGCTGCAGTTCCATTTGAAACTGCAACAGCATATTTACTACCGACATATCTAGCAAATGCTTGTTCGAATTCTAAAATTTGTGGTCCTTGAGTTAAATAGTCAGATTGCAATGAGGCAATAACAACATTAATATCATCCTGAGTTATATTTTGGCGACCATAAGGTATAACTTTATCAATCATTTGTTAAAAATTTGAATCTACATGTTCTTTAATCAATTTTCTCAGTCCTTCGACAGTTTCCCATTCTGTATTTGTACCAGAATTATAATTAAATCCTTCTGAAACTTTTACTGCATTAAAAGAAGAAATAAAATCATCAAGATTAAAATTAGGCACAGAAGGTAAAATTGTAAAATATTTGCCCAGATCATAAGTGTTATACGAATCAGATGAAGTAATCATTTCTTCATGAATTTTCTCACCCGGGCGTATACCTACAATTTCTATACTACATTCTGGAGCCACAGCTTCGGCGATATCGGTAATTTTATATGATGGAATTTTTGGTATAAAAATTTCACCCCCCCAAGCTTTTTCAATAGCATGCATTACCATATCAACACCACCTTGAAGCGAAATATTAAATCGAGTCATAGTCGTATCTGTTATTGGTAATTTCCCTTCAGCTTTCTTTTTCAAGAAGAATGGAATTACAGAGCCATTAGATCCCATTACATTTCCATATCTTACAACAGAGAATTTAATTGGGTTTCCCCCTTTAATGTTGTTAGCTGCAACGAATAATTTATCTGATGTCAATTTTGTAGCACCATATAAATTAATTGGAGCACAAGCTTTATCAGTTGACAAAGCAACTACATTACTCACAGTGGTCTGCAAAGCAGCATGAATAACATTTTGAGCACCACCTATATTTGTTTTTATACACTCATCAGGATTATACTCAGCTAAATGAACATGTTTCATAGCTGCTGCATGAATAACAATATCAACTCCCTGAAATGCTCTTATTAACCTTTCTTGATCTCTAACGTCACCCAAGAAAAAACGAATTTGAGGAAATTTACTTTCTGTAAACTCTTGAGCCATTTGAAATTGTTTCTGTTCATCTCTGGATAAAATTATAAGTTTCTTTATATTGGGATGATATTTAAAAATATGTGTGGTTAAAGCTTTCCCTAAAGAACCTGTACCACCCGTTATTAAAATTGTTTTATTTAGAAGATCCATATTTTTTATTTGCTAAAATATTATTTACAGTTATTTTATTAAAATTATTTTACAATTTATGATACTAAATATAAAATGTTTTTAAATGTTTTTTATCTCTTTCCTTGCAATCAATATAAAGACTGTTAATAATCCACTTAAAAATCCACCAATAATTAAACCCTTGGCTTTTCCGAAACGTATCTTTGGCAAAGGTAAAATTGGTCTGTCAATAACCTGTATTAATGGAGTTTCTTTCCGCAAAGTAACTTTAGCTAATTCCGATTGTTTAACTAATTCTGTTAAAATTGCCGTATTAGCCTGAACGTCAACCTGCCTTCTAGCAGATGGAGCACGTCTAACATTCAATGCCGGATTTAAATTAAAAGTATTGTCATTTGCAACAGCAACACCTTTTATAGCTCCATTTAGTTCTCTCCTAATTGAATCAACTTGACGTTCTAAAATTGCCATATTCATTCTGGCTTTTTTACTTTTTGTTTCAATATAAAATTGACCTACTTCTTTTGCTAAAGCTTCACAAAAATATTTAGCAAATAACTCGTTGCTTGACGATACATCAATATTAATAATTGATATCTTTTTATCTTTTTGACCAACAGTTAATCCAGACTTAGATAAATTATTAAACATTACCCCCATGATACTATCTTGAATTCTAGTAAAATGTTTACGATCTGGATTTGGTAAAAACTTTAATTTTGATAATTTAGGATCCTCGTCCCAACTTTCTCTCCAATCATTATTTTCAATATACATTTCTGCTAAAGAAGTTGTCCTGCCATTTAGATTAACCGAAGATAGCAATGTCTTTTCGACCATAGATCTTGATTTAAAGAGTTCTGTTAGATTAGAACCTGTAAAAATTCCACCTCCACTTCCTCCCAAATCTAAACCGAATGAACTAGCTAAACCTAATGCACTTCCTAAACCGCCCCCACCTGATTTCTCATCCTCTAACGCAAATGACAAGCTTGCAGTATAAATAGGCTTTTTTATTAAAGAATATGTCACTCCTAAAGCAGCACCAACTATTCCGACTAAAACAATAATTTTCCATTGAGATAAAAGGTATACATACCATTCTTTTACTTTAACTATTAATTCTTTCAACGATATTTCATCGTTTTCAATAGATTTTTTCTCCATTAAAATTTCTTATTTAAAAGCTGTGACAATTAATAAGGCTATACTAGCAAGGGCACTTCCAATACCAGCCCATTCTCCTGCACTCATTTTTTTCATTTCTGGTTTTTCCGGCACTACTATTTGAGAATCCGGAGTAACTTTTGGATAAGATCTAAAAAATAAAAACGAACCGGTCACAGAAGCCTTACCATTTGGATAAATTATATATGCTTTTTTCTTCCAACCTTTATAATCAACACCTCCAACAGCATCGATATAATATCTAAATCCTTTTCCACTTCTATACGGGATTTCAGAAGTTAATAATACATTTCCTGTTACTTTTACTCCCTCATTATAAACTGCTACTTCAATTTCATCGCCAGGAAACAAGGTAACATTCGAATAATGATTTTTATCTTTTACAATTTTTTCCCAGTTTACAGGAATCGTCGCAAATTTTAATTCATCCCTAAGTTTTTTAGATAATTTAGAACTTAGCGTATCCTTTTCTTTTAAATTTGATTCTTTCAGGTCTTTTCCTTCTTCTGCTATTTTTTTATCCAGATTAAGATTCACACTTTCTAACTGCTCGATTTGCTCTTCCTTAATTGGTCTTTTAATTTTCATACCATCCAAATTAGCAATTGATGTTAATCCTCCAGCTCTCATTACAACATTGTAAACTGTCTCCCTTTTATTAGCGAGTACATACTTCCCTGGATAAGTTACTGCTCCAGTAACTTTAACCATTTCAGGTTTTTCGTAAACCGCCATTTTTCTTATATTAATAACGTCAAAAGGTTTTAAAACAAAATTTTTAATTTGTTCATTATTATCTGCAGTGATTTCAAGCTCTACTAATTCGATACGCTTTGGATCGCTATCGTCAATTGCATCAGATTTTACCATTCTTGCAATCTCAACTCTTTTTGAAGCCGAACCTGTTAACCCTCCAACTTGTACTACTAGGTCGTTTAAGGTTAAATTATCAAAATATTCGTATTCTCCAGGATTTTTTACTTCTCCATCTATAGTAATTTTATATTCTTCTCTAAAATCAAGTATTGAATAAACTGTAACAATATCTTCTCTTTTTAACTCAACGTCAGAATTTAAATCCCCTGACAAAGCTGCGCTTAAATCAACATTTACAATTTCTGTAGTTAAATCTGTTTTTAATCGAATAATTCTTGCTCTTTTTGTATAAGCATCTTCTTTAATACCTTCTGCTCTTGTAATAAGATCTGAAATTGTCATTCCTTCACTATAGGAATAATAATCTGGTCTAAAAACTGCCCCTTCTATCTTAATACGATTTTCAAATCGATTTAAGATTTTTGTAACTTTAAAGACATCTCCTGATTTAGGCAAATAAGAACCAAATTCGCTTTCGTTTATATCATGAACTTTAAACTCTTTACCTGTTTTTTGCAAAACATTTACTGATGCTGTATAAGCAAATTCATTAAATCCAGAAGCGAAATTTAGTAAATCAGAAAATGTTTCTCCTTTTTTCATCTCGAAAATTCCCGGTCTTTTTACTTCTCCCTCCACTACTACTCTTTCTGTGTAGGCAGGAATTCTAATTACATCATTGTCTCTTAAATTTACATTCTCCGATTGATCTCCTTTAACTATAAACTTATAAATATCAATATTTTTATAAACTTTATTATTTCGGATTAATTCTATATTTCTATAACTACCATTTTTTCCTGGTCCACCTGCCAGATGCAACGCATTATAAACAGAGGCAAGAGATGAAATAGAATAATTTCCAGGTTGCTTCCCTCCAACAATTGTTACTTTGATAGTTCTTATATCACTTAAACTTACACTAACTTGTGACTGTCCAGATCTAACAGTGCTGTACACTCTTGCAATTGCGGCTCTTATTTTTTGCGTCGCAGCTTCAATTGACATCCCCGCTACTGCAATTTGTCCAACATTTTCAATTGTAATTTTACCTTCAAAATTTACTGGAACAGTATCATCAAATTGCTGAACACCATAGATGCTAACTTCTAATTTATCACCTGGCCCTAGAACATAATTCACTGGCGTGGCCATTTTTAGATCTGGCTCAAAACTTAAAGTTGGGTTATCAAATAATTCAGATCCAAAAATCAAAGCATTTAAGGAATCTTTTATTTTTTCGTTTTTTATTTTTTCTTGTTTTCTTCCAAACTCTGAATCTTCGTCTGTATCTTTTAATTTATTCTTGTCTTTTTTATCCTTGTCTTTTTTATCTTTATCTTTTTTATCTTTATCGCTGGAGTTTTTTTTCTCGTAGTCTTTAACTCGGGTTCTTAATTTATTGAATTCATTTTGGCTCATTCCCTTTGACAAGGCCATTGATTCAACATCATCAATTGTTGCACTATTGCTTTTTAATTGAGAAACTATTTTACCAATTTCATCATCTGATAAATAATCAACTTTAACAGTACTTAAATCTTTAGATTTTATAATGTCCTGAGCATTTGCATTAGACGACATTAGTAAAATAAAAAACAGTGCAAGAACGTATATTATCTTTTTCATATATGGTTTACAATTTAACCTTAAAGTTTGGTTTAAAAGAATTATTGGTTTAAGAATATTGCTTTTGATAATAATCTTTATAAGAGCCAGAGGTTACATTTTGTAACCATTCTTCATTATTCAAATACCAATTAATAGTTCTTTCTAATCCTTCTTCAAAAGTTACAGATGGTTTCCACCCTAATTCTTTATTAATTTTAGAAGCATCAATTGCATATCGTAAATCATGGCCCGGTCTATCTTTTACATAAGTAATTAATTCTTGAGAAGTTTCTTCAATTCTCCCTAATTTTTCATCCATAATCTGGCATAGTAATTTTACCAAATCAATATTTTTCCATTCATTAAATCCTCCTATATTGTATGTTTCATGATTTTTACCTTCATGAAAAACTAAATCAATTGCAATAGCGTGATCTTCTACGAAAAGCCAATCTCTAGTATAATTCCCATCTCCATAAACTGGTAATGGTTTGTTATTGATTATATTACTTATAAAAAGAGGAATCAACTTTTCAGGAAAATGATATGAACCATAATTATTAGAACAATTAGTTAAAACATATGGCAACCCATAAGTTTCACCGTAAGCTCTCACAAAATGATCTGAACTTGCTTTGGAAGCTGAATATGGGGAATTAGGGTCATAAGAAGTCGTTTCGGTAAATAGACCTTCTGCTCCTAGTGACCCATAAACTTCATCAGTACTAATATGATAGAAACGTTTGCCCTCGAAATTATCTTTCCATTGATTTTTGGCAGCGTTTAATAAATTCATAGTCCCAATAACATTTGTTTTAACAAATGCTAATGGATCTTCTATAGATCGATCAACATGGGATTCTGCTGCTAAATGTAGAACTCCATCAAAATTATGTTCTGAAAAAAGTTTATTTATAAAAGATTCATCCACAATATCTCCCTTTACAAAAGTATAGTTTGCATGATTTTCAATATCTTTAATATTCTCAAGATTTCCTGCATAAGTTAAAGCATCTAAATTGTAAATCTGGTATTCAGGATATTTATTTACAAAGCGACGAACCACGTGAGAACCAATAAAACCAGCACCACCTGTTATAAGAATTTTTTTCATTTTCATTAATTAATTTAGCAGATCAGAATTTATTTTCTCTAATTCGCTATAGATATCTTTAACATCTTGTGAATTTTCTTTTTGCAGAATTAAATTTGCTGTATCAGTGTAAACAAAAATAGTATTTTTTAATCCTAAAAATGTAGTGTGCTTTCCGCTACCAATAACCATATTCCCATTTTTATCAATATGATGTCCTTTTGAAACTAAATAATCATAAACTGATTCAAAAGATCCTAAATCTGACCATGAAAATGATGCTGGAACTACTTTTATTTTTTTACTACGTTCCATTACAGCATAGTCAATACTTATGGATGGTATTGCTAAGGATAAATCTAAATCTAAGAAACCATCCTTACTTGCTTCCCAAACAGCTTTTGATTTCTCATAAACTTCAGGTTGAAATTGCTTTAACTCTTCTAAAAGAACTCCGGCCTTAAAACAGAACATTCCACTATTCCATAAAAAATTCCCTTTTGCAATAAACTCCTTTGCAGTCGTTTCGTTAGGTTTCTCTCTAAATGACAAAACTTTATCCCCTTTTGATTCAATATAACCATATCCCGTTTCTGGCTTGGTTGGAATAATTCCAAATGTCACTATATAACCATCTTGTGCTTTTGAAATTGCTTCATTAATCGCCTGATTGTAATTTTCCATACGATCAATAATATGATCCGAAGGTGTTACAATTAATATATCATCCGGGTTTGCTGCAAAAGCTGCGAAAGCGATAGCTGCAGCTGTATTTCTTGGAGTAGCTTCAACAATATTCACATAAGCAGTATTGGTTTTATTCATAACCTTACCACTTAAATGATGATTGTCTACATTACCTACAACCATTACTTTATTTGCTAAATGACTGTTCCTGTCAACCGTCATCTCAAATAAAGATTTATTCTCAAATATCTCAAGATATTGTTTAGGTTGACTCTTACGGGAAAGTGGCCATAATCTACTACCAACTCCTCCCGTCAAAATTACATGTATAATTGAATTGTTTTTCTCCATTTTTCTTTTAGTATAAAAAAAAGAATTTCAGTTCTATAATCTATTATCGGCTATAGTACCTAAAACTCCTTTTACGTCATATAATAAACTATTTGATTTTTGTAACTCTGAAAAGTTTAATTCTAAAAACTCAGTATGGGCAACTCCTAAGACAATAGCATCAAACTTTTCTGCCGGTAATGAATCTACTGTTGTCAATTTATATTCTTTTTTAACTTCTTGTATATTTGCTAATGGGTCATATATTGTAACTGATATACCATATTCTTTTAATGATTTTACTACATCTACAATTTTGGTGTTTCTAACATCGGGGCAATTTTCCTTAAAAGTAATGCCAAGCATTAAAAGATTTGCTCCATTAACTGAAATCCCTTTTTTAATCATTAATTTAACTACTTGCGATGCCACGTATTCGCCCATACTATCATTCAAACGTCGTCCTGCTAAAATTATTTCAGGGTGATATCCAAATTCTTGCGCTCTTTGCGCTAAATAATAAGGATCTACACCAATGCAATGTCCTCCAACCAAGCCAGGTTTAAATGGCAAAAAATTCCACTTAGTCGCTGCGGCAGTTAGCACTTCCTGCGTATCAATATTCATCAAGTTAAATATCTTAGCCAGTTCATTTACAAAAGCAATGTTAATATCTCTTTGTGAGTTTTCAATAACCTTTGCGGCTTCGGCAACCTTTATACTTGGTGCTAAATGTGTACCTGCTGTAATGACAGATTTGTAAAGAGCATCAACTTTTAAACCAATTTCTTTTGTTGATCCAGACGTTACTTTTAAGATTTTCTCAACAGTATGTTCCTTATCTCCCGGGTTTATTCTTTCTGGTGAATATCCCGCAAAGAAATCAACATTAAATTCTAAACCTGAAACTCTTTCTAAAACTGGTATGCATTGTTCCTCTGTAACTCCTGGATATACAGTAGATTCATAAATTACAATATCATCTTTTTTTAAGACTTTTCCAACAGATTCACTAGATTTATATAAAGGAGTTAAATCTGGACGATTATTTTTATCAACTGGCGTTGGAACTGTGATTATAAAATAATTACAATCTGCAATATCACTTAGAGTAGTAGTGCAATACAATCCATTTTCATTATTAGGATTAGCAACTAAGACTTTTTGTAAAGTCTCATCATCCACTTCTAAAGTTGTATCAGTACCTGATTTTAAAGTAGCTACTCTTGATTCGTTTATATCAAAACCCACAACTGGATATTTAGTAGCAAATAGTCTCGCTAAAGGAAGACCAACATAACCCAAACCTATAATGGCAATTTTTATGTTTTCATCCATTTTTCTTATCTTTTATCAACTTTGATCATTATAACTCATAGCTTCGCTACTCTGAGTCACAAATATTGGACACAGATACCATAGAATCATTTTTTGGCAAATATAACACATTCACTCAATTTATTCAATGAGTTTCTTACAGAACTACAAAAGAAACAGAATAAAAAGAATAACGGATTTTCAAATCTTTACAAATCAGATAACAACGATTTTTTTTACAAGAAAAAAGAGAGCAAATATCACACAAAAAGTGATTTTTGCTCTCTTATTCGTATTATTTGATGTTGATTGTGTCCTAAAATTATTTATATTTTATTTTCAGAACACATCCCAAAGATTCTAAAACTAAAATATAATGGGTTTTCGAAACTTCTTTTACGATTGCATCCTGATTACTAAAAGCTCCGGTTTCTAATGTTATACGATCTCCAACCTGAATTGAAGTTACTGAAACATCACTTAAATTAGGAGATGCTAAACTTTTCTTTATAATATTAATCTCTTCCTCTCTTACAATTGCAGGTTTTCCTAACCAAAACAAATATCGAACTACACCCGAAACTTGAAAAACAGAATTGCGTTCACTCTCTAATAACTGAACAAATACATAAGAATTAAAAAGTGGTACTTCAACTTTCTTTTTTCTGTCTGACCATTGCTTTATTTGAGTAATGACAGGACAGTAAGATTCAATTCCAATTTCATTTAATTTTTCGGCAACTTTTTTCTCCCATTTGGGTTTAGTATAAATAACATACCAATTCATAATTTTTTCTATATTGAAAATCCAGCCCTTATTGTTATTACTATTTAAATTTCAGATTAATTTTAATCTTCAATTAAGAACCTATTCCATTATAAATAAATCCAATTGCTTCTAATTCCTTACCATTTAATATATTTCTTCCATCAAAAACAAAAGCTGGCTTATGCATTGAATCATAAATTTTCTTCCAATCATAAGCAGCAAATTCATCCCATTCAGTAAGAATTGCAATTGCATGTGATCCGTTGCAAGCACTATAGGCATCATCAAACGTTAAAACTGCTGAATTGTTTTCTTCAACTGACCTTGTTTCTAAATAATTTAAATCATTTAGCATTTTATTTCTTGAAACTTTCGGATCATAAACTGAAATTTTCGCTTGTTCATTGATCAAATCATCTGCTACGTATATAGCGGCAGACTCACGTGTATCATTGGTGTCTTTTTTGAATGCCCAACCTAAAAAAGTAATTTTTTTATCTGCAACTGTGTTATATAACGTCTGAACAATTTTATTTGAAAATCTTCTTTTTTGATGATCGTTCATGATAATTACTTGCTCCCAATAATCTGCAACTTCAAGTAATCCATACGACTTAGCAATATAAACCAGATTAAGAATATCTTTCTGAAAACATGAACCTCCAAATCCTACTGATGCTTTTAAAAATTTAGGACCGATTCTACTATCCATTCCAATCGCTCTGGCAACCTCGCTTACATCTGCTCCGGTTTTTTCACATAATTCAGACATTGCATTTATTGAAGAAATACGTTGAGCTAAAAATGCATTTGCGGTCAGTTTTGACAACTCTGACGACCATACATTTGTAGTCAATATTTTATCTCTGCTAACCCAATTAGCATAAACATCAACTAAAGAATTAATTGCAGCTTCGCCTTCTGGTGTTGTATCTCCACCTATTAAAATTCTGTCTGGATTTAATAAATCTGAAACAGCTGTTCCTTCCGCTAAAAATTCAGGATTTGATAAAATCTGAAATTGAACTCCATTTCCAGTATTATCCAGAATACTTTTTATAGCCTCAGCAGTTCGAACAGGCAAAGTAGATTTCTCTACAACAATTTTATTTTGCTTAGCAACTTTTGCAATTTGCCTTGCACATAATTCAATATATTTAAGATCCGCAGCCATTCCTTTTCCTTTTCCATAGGTTTTGGTTGGCGTATTTACTGAAATAAAGATGACTTCAGCTTCATCGATTGCTTTTTCAACTTCTGTGGAGAAAAAAAGATTTCTTCCTCTGGCCTGAGCTACAATTTCTGAAAGTCCCGGTTCGTAAATGGGTATATTTTCTGTATTTGGATCATTCCAATCTTTAATTCTTTGTTCATTCAAATCAACAACAGTCACTTGAATATGAGGGCATTTTTGCGCAATTACTGCCATTGTTGGCCCTCCAACATAACCAGCTCCAATACAACAAATTTTTGTGATTTCCATTTATTTCTTATTATGTTATCCTTGATTTATTTCAAATTATTCCAATACCAATTTACTGCTTCTTTTAATCCTTCCTGCAACGAATATTTTGGATCGTAACCTAACACCGCTTTTGCTTTATCGATACTTGCCAATGAATGCGGAATATCTCCCACTCTGCTTGCTCCATAAACAACTTCAACATCTGCTATTTTTGAATCAAATTCAGCTAAATATTTTTTTAAATACCCAACCAAATCATTTAATGTATTTCGATCACCATATGCCGTATTATAAATAGTGTTTATAGCTTCCGGATTTTGACTTGTCATAGCTAATTCATTCATCTGAATTACATTATCAATATACGTAAAATCACGAGAATAATTTCCATCACCATTAATTACCGGACTTTCATAATGCATGAATTGCATTACAAATTTAGGAATTACTGCAGCATAAGCACCATTTGGATCCTGTTTTCTTCCAAAAACATTAAAATAACGTAATCCAATGGTTTCTAAACCATACGTTTTACTAAAAATCTCTGCATATAATTCATTTACATATTTCGTAATTGCATATGGAGACAAAGGCTTTCCTATAACATCTTCAACTTTTGGCAATCCTTGAGAATCTCCATAAGTTGAAGAACTTGCCGCATAAATAAAACGTTTAATTTTTGCATCGCGTGAAGCTACCAGCATATTAAGAAATCCTGAAACATTAACATCATTTGTAGTTATGGGATCATTTATAGACCTTGGCACAGAACCTAAAGCTGCCTGATGCAAAACGTAATCAACATCTTTTACAGACAAAACACAATCTTCTATATTTCGTATATCTCCTTCAATTAATTTAAAATTTGGATGATTTAAAATATCTTTCAAATTATGACGATGACCCGTCGAAAAATTATCTAAACAAATTACTTTATGACCTGATTCTAGAAAATACTCACATAAATTTGAACCAATAAAACCTGCTCCACCCGTAATCAAAATTTTATATTGAGTCGATGTTTCCATTTATTGAATTTATTTTTTATTGAATTTATTAAAAAGAGACTTCATGAAACCTGGTTTTACTTCTTCTTCATGGTAACCATTAGAATATACTCCATAACCGTATCCATAAGCAGTTCCATATTTTGCTTTATTTTCATATCCATTCAAGACAATGCTCGTGTTATTTAGCTCTCCTCTTTTTACTCTAGTATTCAACAACGTGATCATATCTTTTTTAGTATAATTTTGTCTAACTATATACAATGTTACATCTGCATACTGAACCAATTCTAAAGCATCGGAAACCAGACCAACCGGCGGAGTATCTAAAATAATATAATCATATTTTTGTTTTAGCTCTTCTATCAACTCTTTCATAGCTTCACTTATAATAAGTTCAGATGGGTTGGGTGGAATAGGGCCGGAAAGTATAACGTCAAGATTAGGGATTTCAGTTGGGTTAATAATTTCACTCAACGTCTTTTGTTTAATTAAATAATTCACAACCCCTGCCTGATTACTCAAATTAAACTCGTCAGCTAATCTCGGCTTTCTCAAATCTAAACCAATAATAACAGTTTTCTTTTCGCTTAAAGCGAAAATAGTAGCAATATTTATAGAGCAAAATGTTTTTCCCTCTCCACTTATGGAAGAAGTGATCATTAATGTTTTTGCACCACTTACCTGCTGTTTTTTATACAAAAATTGTAATGAAGAACGAATAGCCCTAAAAGACTCAGAAAGAGCAGATTTTGGCTTGTCGAATACTGCTAAATTAACATTATCCTTGTTTACACCAATTACTCCAATAAGTGGAATCTGGGTCAATTTATTTACGTCTTCAGTATTTTGAATTGAATTATTAATGAAGAAAATTCCAAAAACGAATAATAAAGGAACTAAGATACCCAAAAATAAAGCCAACACATAATTTACAGAAGTTTTTGGTCCAATTAAACCACCTCCAATATCTTTGGCCGGATCAATAAAATGTATGTCGGATAAATTAGAAGCTTTTACAATTTCTGCTTCATTTCGTTTTTGAAGAAATTCAGTATAAATATTATCATTTAAATCATATTTTCTTTTAATCTTCAATAACTCCTGTTGTTCTTCCGGCAACTTTTTAACTGTACTTTCTGCCTGACCAATTTTAGCATTCACCATAGATAAATCGTACAATAGTGAAGATTTCGCCGTACCGATATTTTCTAATAAAACATCTTTAACAGCACGCATTTGGTTATCAAAATCTTTAAAAATCTTATCGCTTTTTACTGCATAAGCCATCTCTGACCTTTGAGTAGAAAGTGCTATTATTTTTGATACATTGGCAACAATATTTGGGTCTTCAATACCAGCAACTGAAGGAGCCGGAAGCCTGGAATAATCGACACTGTTATTCAAATAAGTTTTTAATGAATTATAATATGCTATTTTTCTGGAAATTTGATCTCTCTCTACATCAAAATTCATTATTTGATCTGAAAACTTTGCACCTCCGGCTTCTATGTCATAAACATTCTTATCTTTTCTGAAAGTTTTTAATTCGTTTCCGGTTTGCTTCAATTGCCCTTCCATAGCCACAAGAGTACTATCTATGAATCGTATTGTATTGTTTGCAAATTGATTTTTTCCGTCAAGCTGAATTTTTATCAACATTCTCACAGTAGCATTTAAGTATTCTACCATTCTGGCTTTGTTTGTACCCTGCATACTTAAAGTCAATATAGAACCACCTTTATCATCAGAATCAATATTTATACCTCTGTATTTTGATACTGTGCCATTAAAATCATTGAATTTTACAAAGTATTCATTTCCTTTATAAAAACCGGGATTATCATTGATTTGTAATTTCCAATTTAAAAAAGGCAATGTAACCTGTTCTCCAACTTTATACCTTTTTACAAATTCTGTAGGCTGTACATTTGTATTCGAATAAGTATTGGTCGTGTAGTCTACTACTGAAACTGAAGAATTTTCAAACGGAATTCGAATTTCATATACATTTTCACTTAAAAACTTAATCCCAATTAAAGTATTTGCAAGCTGACCTTTTGATTTATCAATATTTAGATAAAAAGGAACTGCTCCATATGCATCGGTCAAATTATATTTTCCTTGTTTCAGATAATCAATATAAAATTGCAACTTACTTACAACTAATTCATTATGCGATCTTGATTGTAATATAGTAGAAATTCCATTTACCTGATCAGATATTCCTCCCCAGTTAAAGACTAAACTGGTATTTGAAGTAAAAAAAGGATTACTCTCTTCTTTGATAGAAATCATCGTTTGCATTGCATAAATTTTCTCTTTTCGAATATTTACCTGATATGCAATTGTAAATGCAATTATTAAACAAGCGAGAAACCATTTCCAATAACTGGCGATTTTCAATAAAAACCCTTTAAAATCAAAATTTGAATGATTTTCAAAAATCGAAAAATCTTTTATATCTAACATTTTGAATTTAGTTTAATTTTTCAGAATCAAATAAACCGTCGTTGCCAATGACAACAAGGTTATAATTGTACCAATTGATTGTATTCCGGTTTGTCCTGTTCCCCATGTTTTTTGTCTGAGTGGTTTTACATAAATGTAATCATTAGGCTGTAAATAGTAATATGGAGATTTCATCACATTTACATCTGTAAGATCAAGATCGTTCATTTGAACTCCCGTTGGTGTTTGACGAATTACTGTTACAGCTTTTCTATTTCCAACAGTCGTAATATCTCCAGCATTTGCAATAGCCTCCATAATATTTACATGTTGCTGAAATAGTGTTTTAGTTCCCGTGCTTCCCACTTCTCCATTAATCGTATATCGAAAACCCGCTAATTTGACAGTTACAAAAATATTCGCATCACTTTTAAAATATTCTTCAAGTAACTTTTTTTCAATTTTAACTCTTACTTCCTCGATTGTAAATCCAATTACATTTATTTCACCCAAAATTGGCATACGGATATTTCCATGATCATCTACCGTAAAACCATTAAAATATAATGATGATTCGGATTTTGCCGTAGTTCCTGAAGCGGATTCGGTTGAATTAAAAATAGTAACAAGTTTAGGATCAATTGCTTTTATATCGATACTAACAATATCATTAACTTGCAATCTATAAGGTTTAGATTCTACTGCAGCAATTGTATTTTGTTCTGCTGAAGTGTTTTTATCTTGTAAATACACCAAATCTTTTATTGGAATACAAGATGTAAAAAGTGTGCTAATTAACAGCAATATATAAAAGCTTTTTCTTGTCATTATTTAAAATTTAGTCGCAAATATAGCTTTTCCTTTAATCTTCAGGAAATCTAACTTTTGTTTGGTTTTATTTAGTTGTTTTTAAAAGTTTTTTCGAATGGTACTCTTTGTAAAATACTTCTTCCAAGTGTAATTTCATCTGCATATTCTAATTCATCTCCAACAGATATTCCTCTTGCAATTGTCGAAATCACAATATCAGATTCTGCAATTTGCTTATAGATGTAAAAATTAGTTGTATCACCTTCCATAGTAGAGCTTAGCGCAAAAATAATCTCAATTACTTTTCCGGCTTTCACTTTTTCTACTAAACTTGAGATATTTAATTGTCCAGGCCCAACACCTTCAATTGGAGAAATTTTTCCTCCGAGTACGTGATATATTCCTTTGTATTGTCCTGTATTTTCGATTGCCATCACATCTCTAATGTCCTCTACGACACAAATCGTCTGATGGTTTCTGGCTGAATTTGCACAGATTTCGCAAACTGTTGTATCAGAAATATTATGACAGCTTCTACAAAACTTAATATCCTCACGCATATTAAGCAATGCCTGAGATAAAAAACCAGTTTGCTCCTTTGGTTGCTTTAGCAAATGCAAAACCAATCGTAATGCCGTACGCTTACCAATACCTGGTAATTGCGACATTTCGTTAACTGCTTTTTCTATTAACTTTGATGAAAATTCCATAACGACAAAAGTAATACTTTTAATGGTTTAGCAGACTTGGGGACAACTAAATTCACTGTATTTTAAAAGAGCAAATATACTACTAAAGAGTTTTTTTACTTAAATTATAAAATCAAATCCTTTTTTATTAGTGACACAGAATAAAAAAGGATTTGAACTAAATTGGACCATCCGAAAATTAATATTGATTTGTTGCTAATAAAACCAAAGTACAAGCAACTTCTGCCTTAATATCATTCAATTCAAGCAACTGATATAATTCAGGATTTTCAGTTCCCGGATTAAAAACTACTCTTTTTGGCTGAGCTTCGATTATGTAATTGTAATAATCACGCTGACGAGTAGGGTTTAAATACAAAGTTACTGTGTCTATATTTTTAACCGGAATGGCTTTGGTTTGAATTTTTACACCGGCTACTTCACCGGTATTTTGACCAATTGCTAAAACAGTATGTCCTTTTTGAACTAACATATTTATAGCTCTATATGCGTATCGATCTGGTTTTGTAGTAGCGCCCAGAACTAAAGTTTTCTTATTTTTCATCATTTTAAAATATTTTACAAAAGTAGTCAAAAAGAATGAGCTAATTTTAAGTTATTAATTTACGAATTAAAGCAATAAAAAACGAATAACCTTACATCAAATTGTTCTGTAATATTAAAATTTGACTATTTTTACTTCGTTAACCAAAACTCTATGGATTTATTTATTTACTTATTTGCTGCTCTTTTTTCGGTTTTAAACCCAATTGGTACTGTTCCTATTTTTGTTGGACTTACGCAGGATGATTCTCAGAAAGAACGTTCGCGAATTTCACTTTGGACAGCGATAAATGTTTTTATAATTTTAATGGTTTCTTATTTTATAGGTCAATATGTTTTAACCTTTTTCGGAATCAGCATTGACGCTCTTAGAATTGCCGGCGGAATCGTGATTGTAAATTCAGGGTTTTCTTTACTTTCAGGAAAATTCAACAAAAAACGAGGCATCAACAAAAAAATTGAAAATGAAGCACATCATCGAAACGATATCGCGCTTACTCCATTAGCAATACCAATGTTAGCTGGCCCTGGGTCGATGTCATTATTAATTGCTTTTTATCAGGAACACCATGAAATGAATGAGATCATTATTTCTAGTTTAGCCATTTTTGCGATTGCTGTTGCCATTTTTGCCATACTTAAAAGCGCGCATTATCTGGCTCGCATATTAGGAGCTTCAGGAATTGTGGCAATATCAAGGATTGTTGGTTTTATTGTAATTTCTATCGGAATTCAATATATAGTAAGCTCAATCGTAAATATTATCAAAGGAAATTTAATGTAATTCATTGTCTCTATTTATATAAATCAAAAGGGATAAAACTTACGTTCTATCCCTTTTTTATATTCTGAAATTACTTTTTAATTTCTTGGCAAAAATACTTCAGCCATCATGCATCTTGCACTTCCTCCACCACAAGCTTCAATTGTATCTAAACTTGAACTTAAAATTTCTGCATGATTTTCTAATTGTGCAATTTGTTTTGGAGTTAAACTTTGATGTGCCGATGCGCTCATAACAATATATTTTTTGTCATTTGCTCCTCGAACTTCCAGCATATTTCCGGCAAAATTATTTACCTGAGCTTCCGTAATTAAAATAATTTCTTTTTTATCAGCTTTTAAATTATCCAACACCATTTTGCGTTCTTTTTTATCATCTATACAATCCGCACAAATAACAGCAAAAGTTTCACCCAAACACATCATTACATTGGTGTGATAAATCAGTTTTCGCTCCCCATCAACCGTTTGAAATGCTTCAAAAATAACAGGAGCATAATCAAAATCTTCACAAAATTCGATAAACAATTCTTCATCAGCACGAGGAGATAAAGCACAATATGCTTTTGCATTAGCTCTGTCTAAAAGTAAACTTCCTGTTCCTTCCAGAAAAAAACCATCTTCTTCTGCAGATGTATAATCCATTATATTAGAAATCTCAAAACCTTTTTCTTCAAGAGTATCTAAAATATCTTCACGACGTTCATGGCGACGATTTTCGGCAAACATTGGATATAAAGCTACATCTCCATTTTCATGAAATGAAACCCAATTGTTTGGGAAAATACTATCCGGAGTATCTGTATCTAATGTGTCTTCGATTACTGTCACATCAACTCCAACTGCTCTTAACTTCTCAACGAAAGTATCAAATTCCTGTTGCGCTTTTGCATTTACAGTACTTGGTAAAAGTCCGTCTAATACTTTTTGGTAATAATTATTTACAGCCGTTTGCTCATTCATTCTAAAAGCAACTGGCCGAATCATTACGATTGCATTTGTAGTTTGTTTCATTTTCTTTGTTTTTTTGTTTCAAATTTCAGGTTTCAAGTTTGTAAACAACACGAAACTTGAAACCTGAAACTTGAAACTTTATTTTTTAGTCTCTAATTAATGGTAAAGTAGAACATCTTAGCAAGCCTTCTTGTTTTGCAATTTCTGCATAAGGAATTTCTTCAACAATAAAACCATTTGCACGAAGCCAATTATTTAAGCGAGTAAAATTCTTCTCTGAAACCACGACATTCTCATCAATTGAAAATACGTTTGAAAACATATTGTACATTTCGTTTCTCTCAATGTGAAATAAATTATCCTTTCCAAAAAGATTGACCAAATACAAATAATCAGCTTCCTCACGAAAACCTCTTTTATAAATAATTCCTTTATTTTTTCCAACAGGCTGAAAACAGCAATCAAGATGCAAAGCATTATCTCGAGCTTCTAACTTAGATTTAACCAAATCAAATTCTTTGACAATTTTATTCGGGAATAATTCCTTGATAAAATTAACACCATGCATATTTGTTCTTGCCGTGATATAATCTTTATAATCGCTGCCTTTATATGTTCCAATAAAAATATGATTATTCCAAAGCATAACATCTCCGCCTTCAATATGAACTTCCTCCGGCGGGCGAACCACTTTAGTTGCATCCATTTGATCAATTACAAATTGAATTGCATCTAATTCACGTTCTCGATCTGGCAAAATATTCGATTTCACAAAAGTGTCGTCAATAACAAAACCTATATCTCTGGCAAAAATTTGATTATAATTCTCAATCATTTCCGGACGATAAACTTTTACATCATATTTTTGAAAAACAGCATTAAAAGCATCCATTTCAGCAACCATATCTTTTTCAATTGGATATGTTCCTGCTTTAATATGTTCCAATGATTTAGGATCGTAGGCTTCTTCCAAAGATGGAGTTGGCCCATTATGAACGGCTGAACCCAAAACTACAGCACGCAATCTTGACGTTTCGTTCTTTACATTTAATTGCAACATAATAGTATTATATTTTGAGCAAATATAAAAAAAGCTTCACAGTTAAGTGAAGCTTTAAAGTTTTTTATTTGTTAGACTTAAAGTCTCTCAAAGGATGTCCAGTATAAATTTGTCTTGGTCTTCCAATTGGCTCTTTGTTTTCACGCATTTCTTTCCATTGTGCGATCCAGCCCGGTAATCTACCAATAGCAAACATTACTGTAAACATATCTGTTGGAATTCCTAGTGCTCTGTAAATAATTCCAGAGTAGAAGTCAACATTAGGATATAAATTTCTTGACTTGAAGTAATCATCTTCAAGAGCTGCTGATTCTAATTTTTTAGCAATTTCTAAAATAGGATCATCAACTCCTAAAGTTTCTAATACTTCTTTAGCCGCTTTTTTAATAATTTTTGCTCTCGGATCAAAGTTTTTGTAAACTCTATGCCCAAATCCCATTAAACGGAATGGGTCATTTTTGTCTTTTGCTTTCGCTAAAAACTTATCTGTATCTCCACCATCTTTATTGATTTCTTCCAGCATTTCAAGTACTGCCTGATTTGCGCCACCGTGAAGCGGACCCCAAAGGGCAGAAACTCCAGCAGAAATTGAAGCAAATAAACCTGCGTGAGATGAACCAACCATTCTTACTGTAGAAGTAGAACAGTTTTGTTCGTGGTCTGCATGAAGAATAAATAATTTATCTAATGCATCAACAATAACTGGATTTGCAGAGTAAGGCCCTGTAGGCAATTTAAACATTAACTGCATAAAATTATCTACATAACCTGTTGTGTTATCATAATAATTTAAAGGATAACCCATAGATTTTCTATATGTCCATGTAGCAATTACTAGAAATTTACCCATTGTTTTACAAATGGCTTCGTACATTTCTTTTTCATTGTCAACATTTACAGCTTTTGGATTAAATGCTGTTAAAGCACTTGTCAAAGCAGATAGTACACCCATTGGATGTGCTGTTTTTGGAAAACCATCAATGATATTTTTCATCTCTTCGTTTACCAAAGTATGTTTTTTAATACCATTTTCAAACTGCTCTAATTCCTGAGCTGTTGGCAATTCACCAAAAATTAAAAGATATGATACTTCCAAAAAGCTAGCTTTCTCAGCTAAATCTTCAATTGAATATCCTCTGTAACGCAAAATTCCTAATTCTCCGTCTAAGAAAGTGATTTCACTTTTACAAGAACCAGAATTTTTATATCCAGGATCGATTGTAATAATACCAGTTAAATCACGTAATTTGTTAATATCGATAGCTGATTCATTTTCGCTTCCTGTGATTACCGGAAGTTCAATTTTTTGACCATCTACTTCTAATGTAGCTATTTTTGACATAATATATCGGAAATAAATCTTTAAAATAATAATTTATCAAATCTAAGGAATTTAAGACTAATTAAAAAAAGAATACTGCTATGAATTTGTTAAAAGTCCAAAAAAAAACCATCCATTAAAAAACGGATGGTTTAAATCTTTATATAATCTTACAATTACTTGATCTTGAAAGCATTTAATCCAGGGAAATAAGCAGTGCTTCCTAACTCTTCTTCAATTCTTAATAATTGATTGTATTTTGCCATACGATCAGAACGAGAAGCAGAACCTGTTTTAATTTGACCACAGTTTAAAGCTACAGCTAAATCAGCGATTGTATTATCTTCAGTTTCTCCAGAACGGTGAGACATTACAGAAGTATAACCCGCATTTTTAGCCATATTTACTGCAGCAATAGTTTCAGTTAAAGTTCCAATTTGATTTACTTTTACTAAAATTGAGTTTGCAATACCTTTTTCAATACCAGTTGACAAACGTTCAACATTAGTAACAAATAAATCGTCACCAACCAATTGAACTTTATGTCCAATTTTTTCAGTTAAATATTTCCATCCATTCCAGTCATCTTCATACATACCATCTTCGATAGAAATAATTGGATATTTAGCAGCAAGTTCAGCTAAATAATCAGCCTGCTCTTCAGAAGTTCTGATTTTTCCAGTTTCACCTTCAAATTTAGTATAATCGTATTTACCGTTTACATAAAACTCAGAAGCAGCACAGTCAAGAGCAATCATGATTTCGTCTCCAAAAGTATATCCTGCTTTTTCAACTGCTAATTTGATTGTATCCAAAGCATCTTCAGTACCACCAGCTAAGTTTGGTGCAAAACCACCTTCGTCACCAACTGCAGTACTTAATCCTCTATCGTGTAATACTTTTTTCAAGCTATGGAAGATTTCAGTTCCCATTTGCATTGCATGTGTAAATGAAGTCGCCTTTACAGGGAAAATCATAAACTCCTGAAAAGCAATTGGAGCATCAGAGTGAGAACCTCCATTGATGATATTCATCATTGGTACAGGTAATGTATTAGCAGAAACACCACCAACATATCTGTACAATGGCAAACCTAATTCATTTGCAGCAGCTTTTGCAGCAGCCAAAGAAACTCCTAAAATAGCATTGGCTCCTAATTTAGATTTATTTGGAGTTCCGTCTAAATCAATCATTAATTGATCAATTGTGTTTTGTTCAAAAACAGAAGTTCCAACTAATTCCTCAGCAATAACAGTATTAACATTATTCACTGCATTTAAAACTCCTTTTCCTAAGAACGCTTTTCCTCCGTCACGTAATTCAACAGCTTCGTGTTCTCCAGTTGAAGCTCCAGATGGAACTGCTGCTCTTCCTAAAACTCCATTCTCAGTTACTACATCAACCTCGATAGTAGGATTACCTCTGGAATCAAAAATTTGTCTTGCGTGAACTTTAATTATAATACTCATTATTTCTGTTTTTTTATTAATAAATTATATTTTTTTTTTCGAAATTATAAAATTATTTAATAGTAAAAACGTATTCTTACTATTAAAGACCTTTATTTATTAACTACATCGTTTTAGCGGTAGCCACTTTTATATTCTCAACGAACTGATCAAATAAATAAGATGAATCGTGTGGCCCCGGACTTGCTTCAGGATGATATTGTACTGAAAAACAATTTTTATTTTTCATTCTCATCCCTGCAACTGTATCATCATTTAAATGTACATGTGTAATTTCTAACTCCGGATGACCATCTAAAGCTTCTCTTTTTACAGCGAAACCATGATTCTGAGAAGTTATCTCTCCTTTGCCTGTAATAATATTTTTTACCGGATGATTAATTCCACGGTGCCCACCAAACATCTTATAGGTCTTAACACCATTTGCCAAAGCTATAATCTGGTGACCTAAGCAAATTCCAAACAAAGGTTTATCATCCGCTATAATTTCTTTTGCAACTTGTATGGCGCCAAATAATGGATCTGGATCTCCAGGTCCATTTGACAAGAAATAACCATCAGGATTAAATTCAGTTAAATCCTTATAAGTTGAATCATAGGGGAACACTTTAATATAACAATCTCTTTTCGCAAGGTTTCTTAAGATATTCTTTTTGATTCCAAGGTCTAAAGCTGAAATTTTATAAGTAGCATTTTCATCTCCAAAAAAATAAGGTTCAGTAGTTGAAACTTTTGATGCCAACTCTAAACCTTCCATATTTGGCACATTTGCCAATTCTTTTTTCAATTCTTCTACCGAAGTTCCATCTGTACAAATAACGGCATTCATTGCACCATTATCACGAATATAACTTACAAGAGCTCTCGTATCAACATCAGAAATACAAATTAGGTTTTGTTTAGTAAAATAATCTTCCAAACTTCCAGATGCATCCTCTCTTGAATAATTAAAGCTAAAGTTTTTACAAACCAAACCAGCAATCTTAACGCTATCAGATTCTATTTCCTGATCATTAACACCATAGTTTCCAATGTGAGCGTTTGTAGCCACCAATATCTGACCAAAATAAGAAGGATCAGTAAAAATCTCCTGATATCCTGTCATTCCCGTATTAAAACAAACTTCGCCAAAAGTTTTACCGCTTATTCCGATAGATTTTCCGTGAAAAATAGTTCCGTCGCTTAGTAATAAAATGGCGCTTTGTCGTGTCGTGTATTTCATTCTTTAATTTGTGTTGTTTTTTTTTAATTGTACATGAAACTTGCCAGACTCATTTCATTTGTAATTATAAGTTTTGCAAATTTACTTCTTTAAAAGAGTGTCTCCAAGATTTTTTAAAAAATTCATTCATAAAAATAAAACCTTCAAATTGAAATTAGTTAAATTTCTTATTTTAAAAAAAATCAAAAAAAAAGGATAAACTAAAAATTAGCTTATCCTTGATTTCTATAGAATCATTACTTTCATAATTATTCAGAAGCTTCAGTAGTCGATTCTGATTCAGCAGCAGGAGCTTCAGAAGTAGTTTCTTCAGCTTTTTTTGCTTTACCACCACGACGGCTTTTAGCTTTTTTAACTTCTTTTTTACCACCATTGTAAAGTTCATTGAAATCTACAAGTTCGATCATTGCCATATCAGCATTATCTCCCAAACGATTTCCAACTTTAATGATACGAGTGTATCCACCTGGACGGTCACCAACTTTAGCAGCTACGTCTCTGAACAAGTCAGTTACAGCATATTTACTACGTAAGTAAGCAAAAACAATACGACGGTTGTGAGTCGTATCTTCTTTTGATTTTGTGATTAAAGGCTCAACGAATTGTTTAAGCGCTTTAGCCTTAGCAACAGTAGTGTTAATACGTTTGTGCTCAATAAGAGAACAAGCCATATTAGCCAACATAGCTTTTCTATGTCCAGTCTGTCTGCTTAAGTGATTGAATTTTTTTCCGTGTCTCATTGCTATTTTAAATTTAATCCGCCGTGGCGGATTGAATTATTCTTTATCTAGTTTGTATTTAGCTAAATCCATTCCGAAAGTTAAATTTTTAACTGCAACAAGTTCATCAAGTTCAGTTAAAGATTTTTTACCAAAATTACGGAATTTCATCAGGTCATTTTTATTGAACGATACTAAATCACCAAGTGTATCAACTTCAGCCGCTTTCAAGCAATTTAATGCTCTCACAGATAAATCCATATCAACAAGCTTAGTTTTAAGCAATTGTCTCATATGCAATGACTCTTCATCATACGATTCTGTTTGTGCAATTTCGTCAGCCTCGAGTGTAATTCTTTCGTCAGAAAATAACATGAAGTGGTGAATTAAAACTTTAGCAGCTTCAGTAAGAGCATCTTTTGGATTAATAGATCCATCAGTTTTAATTTCAAAAACTAATTTTTCATAATCTGTTTTTTGTTCTACACGGAAGTTTTCAATTGCATATTTTACATTTTTTACCGGAGTAAAAATAGAATCTGTAAAAATGGTTCCAATTGCAGCGTTCTGTTTTTTGTTCTCCTCAGCAGGAACATATCCTCTACCTTTTTCGATTGTTAAGTCGAAGTTCAATTTGATTTTAGAATCTAAATTACAGATAACAAGGTCTGGATTCAAAACTTGAAAACCTGAGATAAATTTTTGAAAATCACCTGCTGTCAATTGATCTTTACCAGAAACAGAAATTGTAACTGCTTCATTATCGATATCTTCAATTTGACGTTTGAAACGTACTTGTTTTAGATTAAGGATAATTTCGGTAACATCTTCAACAACACCTGAAATAGTAGAAAACTCATGATCTACACCTTCGATACGAACAGATGTAATTGCATAACCTTCTAATGCTGAAAGCAAAACTCTTCTAAGTGCATTACCAACTGTCAATCCATAACCAGGTTCTAAAGGTCTAAATTCGAATTTACCTTCAAAATCGGTTGAATCGATCATGATAACTTTATCGGGCTTTTGAAAATTAAATATTGCCATAAATTTCGACTAAGTCAATTATTATTTGTTGTACAACTCTACGATTAATTGTTCTTTAATGTTTTCTGGGATTTGAAGTCTTGCAGGTACAGAAACGAAAGTTCCTTCTTTAAGATCATTGTTCCAAGTAATCCATTCATAAACATGACTTGAATTTGATAAAGAACGTTCGATAGCTTCTAAAGACTTAGATTTTTCACGAACTGCTACTTTATCACCTGGTTTAAGGTGATAAGAAGCGATATTTACAACCTCACCATTTACAGTAACGTGTCTGTGAGAAACTAATTGTCTAGCACCTCTTCTAGAAGGAGCAATACCCATTCTAAAAACAACGTTATCTAATCTTGCCTCACATAATTGTAAAAGAACTTCACCAGTAACACCTTTAGTTGCTGATGCTTTTTTAAATAAGTTTCTGAATTGTTTTTCTAAAATTCCATAAGAATATTTAGCTTTTTGCTTTTCCATTAACTGAACAGCGTACTCAGATTTTTTACCTCTTTTTTTAGCCATCCCGTGTTGTCCAGGTGGGTAATTTCTTTTTTCGAAAGATTTATCATCTCCGAAGATTGCTTCGCCAAATTTACGAGCAATTCTAGTTTTTGGACCAGTATATCTTGCCATTTCTAAAAAATTAAATTTAAGGTAGAGATTATGAATTCAGGTCAAATCCTTCGATAATCTATATTCTACCTTGTTTATACTATGAATAAATAAAATTAAACTCTACGTCTTTTTGGAGGACGACATCCGTTGTGAGGCATTGGAGTAACATCGATAATCTCTGTAACTTCAATTCCACCGTTATGAATAGAACGAATAGCAGACTCACGTCCGTTTCCTGGTCCTTTTACATAAACTTTTACTTTTTTAAGTCCTGCCTCAAGAGCTACTTTACTACAATCTTCTGCTGCCATTTGAGCTGCGTACGGAGTGTTCTTTTTAGAACCTCTGAAACCCATCTTACCAGCTGAAGACCAAGAAATAACTTCACCTTTCTTATTTGTCAAAGAAATGATAATGTTGTTGAAAGTGGCAGAAATATGAGCTTCACCCGTTGATTCAACGATAACTTTACGTTTTTTTGCAGTTGCTTTAGCCATATTACTTATTATTTAGTTGCTTTTTTCTTGTTAGCAACAGTTTTTCTTTTACCTTTTCTTGTTCTAGAGTTGTTTTTAGTTCTTTGCCCTCTTAACGGAAGACCAGATCTATGACGGATACCTCTGTAACAACCAATATCCATTAAACGTTTGATGTTCAAAGAAACTTCAGAACGTAATTCTCCTTCAATTTTGTAAAATGAAACAGCATCACGAATCGCTCCGATCTCATCATCATTCCAATCTTGAACTTTTTTATCTTGGCTAACTTGAGCTTTCTCTAAAATCTCAATAGCTCTACTTCTTCCTAATCCAAAGATATAGGTAAGTGCTATAACACCTCTTTTATTTTTTGGGATATCTACCCCTGCTATTCTTGCCATAATTATCCTTGTCTTTGTTTAAATCTAGGATTCTTTTTGTTTATTACGTACAATCTCCCTTTTCTACGCACAATGATGCACTCGGGACTTCTCTTTTTTACTGATGCTCTAACTTTCATAGTGAATATCCTTTAATATCGATAAGTAATTCTTGCTTTTGACAAATCATAAGGACTCATTTCTAGTTTCACTTTATCACCAGGTAATAACTTGATGTAATGCATACGCATTTTACCAGAAATATGAGCAATTACGATATGTCCATTTTCTAACTCTACACGGAACATCGCATTTGATAATGCTTCAATGATTGATCCGTCTTGTTCTATTGCTGATTGTTTTGCCATAAATATATTAAGCTACCGCTTTTCTATTTTTACCAGTCTTCATTAAACCATCATAATGTTTGTTTAACAAGTATGAATTGATTTGTTGAATAGTATCTATTGCAACTCCAACCATAATTATTAATGAGGTACCTCCAAAAAACATTGCCCAAGATTGTTGTACATCCATAATACTTACAACAATGGCTGGGAACACAGCAATCAAAGCAAGGAATAAAGATCCTGGGAAAGTTATTAAAGACATCACTTTATCAAGGAAGTCTGAGGTTTCAGCTCCAGGACGAACGCCAGGAATAAAACCACCGCTTCTTTTTAAATCATCGGCCATTTTGTTAGTAGGAACCGTGATCGCAGTATAGAAAAATGTAAATACAATAATTAAAGTTGCAAAAACAAAATTATACCAAAATCCAAAGATATTACTAAATGCTCCAACAATAGATTGTGATGTGTCTGATTTAGACAATCCGGCTACAGCCGCAGGTATAAACATAATTGCCTGAGCAAAAATGATTGGCATAACTCCCGAAGCATTAAGCTTAAGAGGAATCCATTGTCTATTACCACCTGCTAAATCTTGCTCATAATCCCCAGTTGTTGTACGACGAGCATACTGAACCGGAATTCTACGTACTGCCATTGTAAGCAATACACAAGCAATAATTACTAATAACCACACAATAATTTCAATAACTAACAACATTGGACCTCCATTGTTATTGGTAACTCTGGTTGTAAATTCTTGTATGAAAGCTTGCGGTAAGCGAGCTAAAATACCAACCATAATCAATAATGAAATTCCATTTCCAATACCTTTATCTGTAATTTTCTCACCAAGCCACATAGCGAAAATTGTACCTGTGACTAAGATGATAACAGACGAGAACAAAAATTCAGGTGAATTAAAGCCTAGTAAAAATGCACTACCAGGCAATGTTCTGTACAAATTATAGATATAAGTTGGACCTTGAACCAGTGTAATAGCTATAGTCAACCAACGAGTGATTTGATTAATCTTTTTTCTACCACTCTCTCCATCGTTTTGAAGTTTTTGCAAATAAGGAATCGCAATTCCCATCAACTGAACAACAATAGATGCAGAAATATAAGGCATAATACCTAAAGCAAAAACTGAAGCTTTAGAGAAAGCACCTCCTGTAAACATATCTAGGATAGATCCTAAACCATTTTTAGTTTGTCCCGCTAAACCTGTTAATTGAGTTGCGTCAATTCCAGGAAGCGTAACGTGTGCACCAAAACGATATACTAAAAGCAATCCTAATGTAATTAGGATTCTGTTTTTCAGTTCTTCGATTTTCCAAACATTACTTATTGATTCAATAAATTTCTTCATCTTAATAGATAAGTTATATAGTTACAGCTTCTCCTCCAGCAGCTTCAATAGCAGCTTTAGCAGTAGCAGTAAATTTGTGGGCAGTTACTTTTAATTTTGCTTTCAATTCTCCTCTACCTAAAATCTTAACGATTTCATTTTTGGTAGCAAGACGATTTGCTACGAAATCTGTCATTGAAACAGAATCAGTAATCACACCATTGTCTACTAATAATTGAAGCGTATCTAAATTAACACCTTCGTATTCTTTACGATTGATGTTTGTGAAACCAAACTTAGGCACACGTCTTTGAAGTGGCATTTGCCCTCCCTCAAAACCAATCTTTTTAGAATAACCAGAACGAGATTTTGCTCCTTTGTGACCTCTTGCAGAAGTACCACCTTTTCCAGAACCTTCTCCTCTACCTAATCTTTTATTTTGATTGTGTGTTGACCCTTCAGCTGGTTGTAAGTTACTTAAATTCATAACAGTATTTGTTATTTAGCTTCTTCGACAGAAACTAAGTGTTTAACTTTGTTTATCATCCCAAGGATAGCAGGGTTTGAATCATGCTCTACAACTTGTCCCATTTTACGTAGACCCAAAGCTTCCAAACCTCTCTTTTGAGAAAGAGGACAGTTGATTTTGCTTCTTACTTGTTTTACTAATAATTTAGCCATAATTTCCTTGAATTAACCTTTAAAAACTTTTTCTAAAGAAACACCTCTTTGTTTTGCAACAGTGTGAGCGCTTCTCATTTGTAATAAAGCATCAAAAGTTGCTTTCACTACGTTATGAGGATTTGATGATCCTTGAGATTTAGATAATACATCGTGAATACCTACTGATTCAAGAACTGAACGAACAGCTCCACCAGCAATAACTCCTGTACCATGAGAAGCAGGAATTAAGAATACACGTGCACCACCAAATTTACCTTTTTGTTCGTGAGGAACAGATTGTCCGTTCAAAGGAATTTTTACTAAATTTTTCTTAGCATCTTCTACTGCTTTCGCAATTGCTTCAGAAACGTCTTTAGATTTTCCTAATCCATGACCAACTACTCCGTTTTCATCACCTACAACTACAATAGCAGAAAAACCAAAAGCTCTACCACCCTTTGTAACTTTAGTAACACGATTAACACTTACCAGACGATCTTTAAGTTCAAGACCACTTGGTTTTACCAATTCTACATTTTTGTATTTAGACATAATATATTAGAATTTAAGTCCAGCCGCTCTTGCGCCTTCTGCTAATGATTTAATACGACCGTGATATAAATAACCACCTCTATCAAAAGTGATTGTATCAATCCCAGCTTTTAACGCTTTCTCTGCAACTAATTTTCCAACAGCAGCAGCGATTTCAACGTTAGTACCTTTTCCTATTTCTTTTTCTCTTGAAGATGCAGCTAATAAAGTAACTCCATTTACGTCATCAATAAGTTGAGCGTAAATTTCTTTGTTACTTCTAAATACAGATAGTCTTGGGTTAGTAGCAGTACCACTAATCGATTTTCTAATTCTGAATCTAATTCTCTGTCTTCTATCAGATTTTGTTAATGACATAATCTTATTTTTTAAGCTGATTTACCTGCTTTTCTTCTTAATACTTCACCCACAAATTTAACACCTTTTCCTTTGTATGGCTCAGGCTTACGGAAACCTCTGATTTTCGCAGCAACCTGACCTAAAAGTTGTTTGTCAAATGATGTTAATTTTACGATAGGGTTTTTACCTTTTTCAGATATTGTTTCTAATGCAACTTCCGGAGCAATTTCCAAAACAATATTGTGAGAATATCCAAGAGCTAAATCTAACTTTTGACCTTGGTTTGAAGCTCTATATCCAACTCCAACTAATTCAAGTTCTTTTGTAAAACCTTCAGATACACCAATTATCATGTTATTGATTAATGATCTGTATAATCCGTGTTTTGCTCTTTGGTCTTTATGATCAGACGATCTTTCTAATAGAACCTGATCGCCTTCAACTTTTACAGTAATGTCCGAAAACTCCTGAGTTAGTTGACCTTTTTTTCCTTTTACCGTAACGATACCGTCTTTAACTTCTACAGTTACTCCAGCAGCGATTACAATTGGGCTTTTACCTATTCTTGACATCTTATTTAGTCTTTAAAATTAGTATACGTAACAAATTACTTCACCACCTACATTTAATTGTTTAGCTTGCTTTCCAGTCATAAGACCTTTTGAAGTTGAAACAATTGCAATTCCTAATCCGTTAAGGATTCTTGGTAATTTGGCAGCACCTGCGTATTTACGTAAACCAGGTTTACTAATTCTTTGGATATCTTTAATTACAGGCTCTTTAGTATCTTTATCATACTTCAAAGCTATTTTGATTGAACCCTGAACAGAGTTATCCTCAAATTTGTAACTCAAGATATAACCTTGATCAAATAAGATCTTAGTTATTTCTTTTTTTAGATTAGACGCTGGAATTTCAACAACTTTGTGGTTTGCAGCCACAGCGTTACGAACTCTAGTCAAATAATCTGCAATAGGATCTGTATACATATGTATTTGATTGCGATTATGGTTTTCGGGAGATACCCATCTCCCGAACCTTTAATCAATTAAAATTATTTTTTGGTTTGCAAAAGTAATAACTTTTTACGAGATTACCAAGATGCCTTTTTAACACCAGGAATTAACCCATTGTTAGCCATTTCACGGAAAGTTACACGTGAAATACCGAATTGACGTATATACCCTCTTGGTCTACCTGTTAATTTACAACGATTGTGCAAACGAACTGGTGAAGCATTTTTAGGTAATTTTTGTAAACCTTCAAAATCTCCAGCTTCTTTCAAAGCTTTTCTTTTCTCAGCATACTTTGCTACCGTTTTTTCTCTCTTAACCTCGCGGGCTTTCATTGATTCTTTAGCCATGTCTTAATTCTTTTTAAAAGGTAATCCTAATTCAGCCAATAATGACTTTGCTTCCTTGTCTGTTTTTGCAGTAGTAACAAATGTAATATCCATTCCTGAAATTTTATTTACTTTGTCAATATCAATTTCTGGGAAAATGATTTGCTCTAAAACTCCAAGATTGTAGTTACCTCTTCCGTCGAAACCAGTAGCTTTAATACCACTAAAATCTCTAACGCGTGGTAAAGCAGAAGTAACAAGTCTATCTAAAAACTCATACATTCTTTCACCACGTAAAGTAACTTTTGCTCCAATAGGCATCCCTTTTCTCAATTTAAAAGACGCAACGTCTTTCTTTGAAATTGTAGATACTGCTTTTTGTCCAGTGATCTTTGTTAACTCATCAACCGCATAGTCAATAAGTTTTTTATCAGATACAGCTGCACCAACTCCACGGCTCAAAACGATTTTTTCAAGTTTTGGAACTTGCATCACGTTTGTATATCCGAATTCCTCTTTAAGAGCAGAGATTACTCTACTCTTATATTCTTCTTTTAGTCTAGGTGTATATGCCATTACTATAGTACTTGATTAGATTTTTTTGAAAATCTTACTTTCTTATCTCCTTCTACTCTAATACCAACTCTAGTTGTTTCCTTAGTTTTAGGATCAATTAGTGAAATGTTAGATATTTGTATAGAAGCTTCTTTCTTAACGATACCACCTTGAGGGTTTTTAGCACTTGGTTTTGTATGTTTCGAAACCATGTTTACACCTTCAACTATCGCTTTATTTTTCTCACGGTAAACACGTAAAACTTTACCTTCAGCACCTTTATGGTCTCCAGCAATAACTCTTACGATATCTCCTGATTTTATTTTTAGCTTTATCATCTTAAAACGAATTAAAGCACTTCTGGTGCTAATGATACAATTTTCATGAATTGTTTTTCACGAAGTTCTCTTGCTACCGGACCAAAAACACGAGTTCCTCTCATTTCCCCTGCAGCATTCAAAAGAACACATGCATTATCATCGAAACGGATATAAGAACCATCAGCTCTTCTCACTTCTTTTTTAGTACGTACTACAACTGCAGTTGAAACAGCTCCTTTTTTAACGTTACCGTTAGGAGTTGCATCTTTAATAGATACTACAATCTTGTCACCAACAGAGGCATACCTTCTTTTGGTACCTCCTAAAACACGGATAGTTAAAACTTCTTTTGCTCCCGTGTTATCTGCTACTTTTAGTCTTGATTCCTGTTGTACCATAATTATTTAGCTCTTTCTAAGATTTCAACTAATCTCCAACATTTTGTTTTACTTAAAGGACGCGTTTCGCTAATTCTTACAGTATCTCCAATGTTACAGTCGTTTGTTTCGTCGTGTGCAACATATTTCTTAGTTTTCAACACGAACTTACCGTATAATGGGTGTTTTACTTTTCTTACTTCGGCAATAACAATAGATTTATCCATTTTATTTGAAGTAACAACACCTATTCTTTCTTTTCTTAAATTTCTTTTTTCTTCCATCTTTCAGCAGAATACAATTATTGTAACTCTCTTTTAGTTAACTCTGTAGCCAATCTTGCAACTGTTCTTCTTACACTTCTGATTTGAAGTGGGTTCTCAATTGGAGAAATAGCGTGAGCCATTTTTAGGTCAGCATATATTTTCTTAGTTTGACTAAGTTTTTCTTGCAACTCCGCTGCAGAAAGATCTTTTATTTCTGATTGTTTCATAATATAAATTTAATTATGCTTCGAAATCTCTAGCAACGACGAACTTAGTTTTTACTGGAAGCTTTTGAGCTGCAAGACGTAAAGCCTCTTTTGCAACTGATAAAGGAACTCCTCCAACTTCAAACATAATTCTTCCGGGTTTAACAACGGCAGCCCAATATTCAACGGCACCTTTACCTTTACCCATACGTACCTCAAGAGGTTTCTTAGTAATTGGTTTGTCTGGAAATATTTTGATCCATAATTGTCCTTCTCTCTTCATGAAACGAGTTGCAGCAATACGCGCAGCTTCGATTTGACGAGACGTTAAGAACATTCCATCTTCATGTACAGATTTAATACCAAACATTCCATTAGAAAGTTCATGCCCTCTTTGAGAGTTACCTTTCATTTTACCTTTCTGTACCTTACGGTATTTTGTTCTTTTAGGCTGTAACATTTTTCTTTAGTTTAAAAATTTACTTTCTTTTACGAGCGTCTGGTTTTCCACCTTTATTAAAGGGTTTTCTGTCTCCTCTTGGAGAATCACCACCTTTACCACCACCAGTTCCAGATTGTTTTTTATCCATTCCTGCAAGTGGAGAAAGATCTCTCTTTCCATAAACTTCACCTTTCATGATCCATACTTTGATACCCATTCTACCGTAAGTAGTATGAGCTTCAGCCAAAGCATAATCAATATCAGCTCTGAAAGTTGATAGAGGAATTCTACCTTCTTTGAAACCTTCTGAACGTGCCATCTCAGCTCCATTCAAACGACCAGAAATCAAAACTTTGATACCTTCAGCGTTCATACGCATAGAAGCAGCAATAGCCATTTTGATTGCACGTCTGTAAGAAATACGGCTTTCGATTTGACGAGCGATGCTTGTCGCCACAAGATAAGCATCTAATTCAGGTCTTTTGATTTCAAAGATGTTGATTTGAACCTCTTTGTCAGTAACTTTCTTAAGCTCTTCTTTTAACTTGTCTACCTCTTGTCCGCCTTTTCCGATAATGATACCTGGTCTTGCAGTAGTGATAGTAACGGTTACAAGTTTCAAAGTTCTCTCGATGATTACTTTTGATACACTAGCTTTTGATAAACGAGCGTGGATATACTTTCTGATTTTGTGATCTTCGGCAAGTTTATCACCGTAATCATTTCCACCATACCAGTTTGAGTCCCACCCTCTGATGATACCAAGTCTATTTCCAATTGGATTTGTCTTTTGTCCCATGCTGCTTAAGAATTGCTTTGTGTGTTATTGATAGCTCCAAGCACGATTGTAACGTGGTTAGAACGTTTTCTTATTCTGTGTGCACGACCCTGTGGAGCTGGACGAAGTCTTTTTAACATCATTCCACCATCTACTCTGATCTCTTTAACAAATAATCCAGCTTCTTCTAAATTACCTTCACTATTTTTTTGCTCCCAGTTGTTGATTGCAGATAATAATAGTTTCTCTAATTTTCTTGAAGCTTCTTTAGAACTGAATCTTAAGATGTTAAGTGCTCTTTCTACCTTCTGACCTCTTACCAAGTCCGCTACTAAGCGCATTTTTCTAGGTGAAGTAGGGCAGTTATTCAATTTTGCGAAAGCAATAGACTTATTAGCCTCTTTTCTCGCATCTGCTGTTTCTCTTTTACGAACTCCCATTGCTTCTTATTTTTTACCTTTATTTTTTGCTCCAGCATGACCCCTAAAAGATCTAGTTGGTGAAAATTCTCCTAATTTGTGACCTACCATGTTTTCTGTTACGTAAACTGGTACAAATTGACGACCGTTATGAACTGCGATAGTTTGTCCAACGAAATCTGGAGTAATCATAGAAGCTCTAGACCAAGTCTTTACTACACTATTTTTACCACTTTCTACGTTTTCCTGAACTTTCTTGTCTAACTTATAATGAACGAAAGGTCCTTTTTTTAATGAACGTGCCATATCTTATTATTTCTTTCTACGTTCTACGATATACTTGTTACTCGGGTTTTTCTTAGAACGAGTTCTATAACCTTTTGCTGGTATTCCATTTCTTGAACGTGGATGTCCACCAGAAGAACGTCCTTCTCCACCACCCATTGGGTGATCAACAGGGTTCATTGCAACAGGTCTTGTTCTAGGTCTTCTTCCTAACCATCTTGTTCTACCTGCTTTACCAGATACAACTAATTGGTGGTCTGAATTAGAAACAGCTCCAATTGTAGCCGAACAAGTTAGCAAGATTAATCTTGTTTCACCAGATGGCATTTTAATTGTAGCATATTTCCCATCTCTTGCCATTAACTGAGCAAATGTACCAGCTGAACGAGCGATTACCGCACCTTGACCTGGACGTAACTCAATACAAGAGATAACAGTTCCTAAAGGAATTCTGCTTAAAGGCAATGTATTACCAATTTCAGGTTGAGATTCTGGACCAGAAACTAATTTCTGACCAACTTTCAATCCGTTTTGAGCAATAACGTATGTTTTCTCTCCATCAGCGTAAGCTAATAAAGCGATAAATGCAGTACGATTTGGATCATATTCGATTGATTTAACTGTAGCCGGAATTCCGTCTTTAGTTCTTTTGAAATCAATAATACGATATCTCTGCTTGTGACCACCACCCGTATAACGCATGGTCATCTTTCCTTGACTATTTCTACCTCCAGAGTTTTTTATCGGCGCTATCAAAGAGCGTTCCGGCTTATCAGTTGTAATGGCGTCATAACCATTCACAACTCTAAATCGCTGACCTGGGGTAATAGGTTTTAATTTTCTTACTGACATTTTTCTATCTTAGATATTGTTGTAAAAATCAATTGTTTCTCCTTCTTGTACTTGAACAATCGCTTTTTTAATTGCATTTGTCTTTCCACTGATTAAACCACTTTTAGTGTATTTTGTAGTTCTATCCGGTCTTACGTTCATCGTGTTAACTGAAACGATAGTTACTCCATAAGCAGCTTCAATAGCTTTCTTAATTTGAACTTTGTTTGCTTTTTTGTCAACAACGAATCCGAAGCGGTTTAAAACTTCACTTTCTTTGGTTACTTTTTCCGTTACTATAGGTCTAATTATGATGCTCATATTCCTATTATTTACTTAAATTTTCTTCGATTAACTCCAAAGAACCTTCTAAAAGCACTAAATTATTAGTGTTTAAAATAGCGTAAGTGCTTAATTCCGAGCTAGTTACGACATTAGAAGCCTTTAAATTGCGTGACGACAAATATACATTTTTATTTGACTCTCCCAACACAAATAGAGATTTTTTGTTATCTAACCCTAAAGCTTTCAAAACGTTAATGAAATTTTTAGTGTTTGGAGTTTCAAAATTAAAGTCCTCAAGAACGATAATATTTGACTCTTTTGCTTTGATTGAGAAAGCTGATTTTCTTGCCAATCTTTTCAAGCTTTTATTCAATTTAAATGAATAACTTCTTGGTCTTGGTCCGAAAATTGTTCCACCACCTTTAAACAATGGATTTTTGATACTTCCCGCACGAGCTGTACCAGTTCCTTTTTGCTTTTTAATCTTACGCGTACTTCCTGTCACTTCAGCTCTTTCTTTAGCTTTGTGAGTTCCTTGTCTTTGATTAGCAAGATATTGCTTAACATCAAGGTATACAGCGTGATTGTTTGGTTCAATTGCGAATACTGAATCAGAAAGTTGAACTTTTCTTCCAGTATCTTTTCCGTTGAAATCTAATACTTTTACTTCCATTACTTCTGAATGATTACATAAGAGTTTTTATGTCCAGGAACGCATCCTTTAATAACAAGCAGGTTCTTTTCAGCAACTACTTTTAAAACTCTAAGGTTTTGAACTTTTACATTGTCTCCTCCCATTCTTCCAGCCATACGCATTCCTTTGAATACTCTAGATGGATAAGAAGAAGCTCCCACAGAACCTGGCGCTCTTAAACGGTTGTGTTGACCGTGAGTTGCCTGTCCAACACCACCAAATCCGTGACGTTTAACAACCCCTTGAAAACCTTTACCTTTAGACACACCTTGTACATCCACAAATTCTCCTTCAGCAAAAATAGAAACATCAATAAGATCTCCTAATTTTTGTTCAGTTGCAAAATCTTGAAATTCAACGACTTTTTTCTTAGCAACAGTTCCAGCTTTTTTAAAGTGCCCTAAAGCCGCTTTAGTGGAATGTTTCTCGTTTTTGTCATCGAAACCAAGTTGCAACGCTTCGTACCCGTCAACACCTTTGGTTCTGACTTGGGTAACAACACACGGCCCAGCCTCGATTACTGTACAAGGAATGTTTTTCCCGTTTTCGTCGAAAATACTAGTCATGCCGATTTTTTTACCAATTAACCCAGACATAAATATTAATTATTAATTACTAAAATTCCCTTCAATTTGAAAATAACAGAAATTTCCAAACAGGGAGTGCAAAAGTATACATTAAAATTGAATATACCAAACGGTTATAAAAATTAAATAGCTCATAATCAAAATCAAAGCATCAATCTCACTGTTGCCTATATTTTATTTCATTAAAAAAACAAATTCTATCTTTTTAACCCACAACAATATTTAACTTAACAATTACTTAATCAGCCAAGGAAAAAACATCGGTAACAGCCTAAATTCAAGACCTTTCAACAAAAACAGAAATAATTCAGTAAAATAAATATCTTAAAAAATTACCCTTGAAAACTTTTTTCCACAAAAAAAGCGAGACATTTCTGTCTCGCTTTTTATAATGTAAAATATAATAAAAAAATTATACTTTTATCTCTACTTCAACTCCACTTGGCAATTCAAGTTTCATTAATGCATCAATAGTTTTAGATGAAGATGAATAAATATCAATCAATCTCTTGTATGACATTACTTCAAATTGCTCTCTCGCTTTTTTGTTAACGTGCGGAGAACGTAACACAGTGAAAAGTTTTTTGTGAGTTGGCAACGGAATTGGACCTGTTACAACTGCTCCAGTAGTTTTTACTGTTTTTACGATCTTTTCAGCAGATTTATCCACCAACATGTGATCGTAAGATTTTAGTTTTATTCTGATTTTTTGACTCATTTTCTTAAGAATTAAGCGTTACCTTTTGCTTTTTTAATTACAGCTTCCGAAATATTAGAAGGTGTTTCTGCATAGTGAGAAAACTCCATTGTTGAAGTTGCTCTACCAGAAGATAATGTTCTTAATGTTGTTACATATCCAAACATCTCTGATAAAGGCACATCAGCTTTAATAGTTTTAGCACCGTTTCTGTCACCCATGTCATTAACCTGACCTCTACGACGGTTGATATCACCTACGATATCTCCCATGTTTTCTTCAGGAGTAATAACCTCCATTTTCATGATTGGCTCCAAAATAATCGCACCTGCAGCTTTAGCTACTTCTCTATAACCCATTCTAGCAGCTAACTCAAAAGAAAGTGCATCAGAATCGACAGGGTGGAAAGATCCATCCGTCAAAGTTACTTTTAAACTATCTACTTGATAACCTGCCAATGGACCAGTTTTCATAGCTTCACGGAAACCTTTTTCTACAGAAGGGATATATTCTTTAGGAACGTTACCACCTTTCACTGCATTAATAAACTGTAATCCAACAGGAACTTTACCATCAACTTCATCAGCTGGTTCAAGTGTAAATACGATATCACCGAATTTACCACGACCCCCTGATTGTTTCTTATAAGTTTCTCTGTGCGTAGCAGTTCTTGTAAACGCTTCTTTATATTCAACTTGAGGCTCACCTTGGTTTACTTCAACTTTAAATTCACGCTTCATACGATCTACCAGGATATCCAAGTGAAGCTCACCCATACCAGAGATAATAGTCTGTCCTGAAGCCTCATCTGTTCTAACAGTAAATGTTGGATCTTCTTCAGCCAATTTAGCCAAAGCCATACCCATTTTATCAACGTCAGCTTTAGTTTTAGGTTCAATTGCAATACCAATTACCGGTGCAGGGAATTTCATTGACTCAAGAATGATTGGGTGTTTTTCATCACACAATGTATCTCCAGTTTTAATATCTTTAAATCCAACAGCAGCTCCAATATCTCCAGCCTCAATATATTCGATTGGATTCTGTTTGTTAGCGTGCATTTGGTAAATACGAGAAATTCTTTCTTTATTTCCTGAACGTGTGTTCAAAACATAAGAACCAGCATCTAAACGACCAGAGTAAGCACGGAAGAAAGCTAAACGACCTACGAATGGGTCAGTAGCAATTTTAAATGCCAAGGCAGCAAACGGCTCTTTTACATCTGGCTTACGCAAGATTTTAGTTTGATCTTCTTCTAACAATTCAGCATCATCAGGGTGAATACCTTCAATACCTTCTTTATCCATTGGAGAAGGCAAGTACTTACATACTGCATCCAACATGAACTGAACCCCTTTGTTTTTAAAAGAAGAACCAGCAATCATAGGAATGATAGCCATGTCCATAGTTGCAGCTCTAAGAGCGTTGTTGATTTCTTCTTCTGTGATAGAATCTGGATTCTCCATATACTTATCAAGCAAGTTTTCATCATAGTCAGCAACTGCTTCAATAAGGATATCTCTGTATTCTTTAACTTCAGCAACCATATCAGCAGGAATTTCAACAATATCAAAAGTTGCCCCTTGAGTTGCATCGTGCCAGATGATAGCTTGGTTTTTTACTAAATCCACAACACCTTTGAAATCATTTTCTTCACCAATTGGTAAAGTGATCGCAACAGCATTTGATTTTAACATATCACGAACCTGTTGACAAACTGCCAAAAAGTTAGATCCTTGACGGTCCATTTTATTCACGAATCCCATACGTGGAACTCTATATTGATCTGCAAGTCTCCAGTTAGTTTCTGATTGTGGCTCAACACCATCAACAGCACTAAACAAGAAAACCAATCCATCAAGTACACGTAAAGAACGATTTACCTCTACAGTAAAGTCAACGTGTCCAGGAGTATCAATAATATTAAAGTGATAAGGCAATGAGTTTGGCAAAAGTTTACCTTGCTCAGTTGGGAAATTCCACTCACAAGTTGTCGCAGCAGAAGTAATTGTAATACCTCTTTCTTGCTCTTGTGCCATCCAGTCCATTGTTGCAGCACCATCGTGTACTTCACCAATTTTATGTGACTTTCCAGTATAAAAAAGGATACGCTCAGTTGTTGTTGTTTTACCAGCATCAATATGAGCCGCGATTCCGATATTTCTTGTATATTTTAAATCTCTAGCCATTTCTTACGAATTAAAATCTAAAGTGAGAGAAAGCTTTATTAGCTTCTGCCATCTTGTGAGTATCCATTCTTTTCTTAACCGCAGCACCTTCTTCTTTAGCAGCAGCTAAACATTCTGATGCTAAACGTTGTGCCATAGATTTTTCATTTCTTCTTCTAGAATAAAGTATCAACCACTTCATTGCCATAGAAATTTTTCTGTCTGGTCTAATTTGCATTGGAATTTGAAATGTAGCTCCACCTACTCTACGACTACGTACTTCTACGTGAGGCATAACGTTTGTTAAAGCATCTTTCCAAATTTCTAATGAAGATTTTTCTGAATCTTGCTTTTTAGATTCGATGATATCAATTGCATCATAAAATACTTTGAAAGCTGTAGATTTCTTACCGTCCCACATTAAGTTGTTCACAAAACGCGTTACCAATTGGTCGTTAAACCTCGGATCTGGTAAAAGTGGTCTTTTCTTTGCCGCTCTTTTTCTCATGTCTTTTTCTTAAAAGTTTTAAATTACTTTTTTGCTTCTTTTGGGCGTTTAGCACCGTACTTAGATCTTCTTTGCGTTCTTCCTGCAACTCCTGACGTGTCAAGCGCTCCACGAACGATATGATATCTAACACCTGGTAAATCTTTTACCCTTCCGCCTCTAACTAATACTATCGAGTGCTCTTGTAAATTGTGTCCTTCTCCAGGGATGTAAGCATTCACTTCATTACCATTTGTCAAACGTACACGCGCAACTTTACGCATTGCAGAGTTTGGTTTTTTTGGTGTAGTAGTGTAAACACGCGTACAAACCCCTCTTCTTTGAGGACAAGAATCTAAAGCAACCGATTTACTCTTCTTAGTTATCTGAGTTCTTCCTGTTCTTACTAATTGTTGAATTGTTGGCATAATTAATACTAAAAATTTATTATGTATATTAAATTCCCGCTTTTTACGGGGTTGCAAATGTATAAAATATTTTTCACTATACAAACGTTAATTCATTAATTTTCAATAACATTATTTAAGCTTAAACTTTTACAAACAAATAATAGATATTTGCAATACTTTTAATAAATGAAACAATTGCCCTTGAAACAGTTATTCCAAATATTTATCTTTTACCTTATAAGCATCTCAGGTTATGCACAGAATTTTAATTTAAAAATAACCGGCACAAATGCAATTGAAAATAAAATTATAGATTCATTAAATTACTCTCCAAAACATCCTAATTTAAAATCTCTATTGTACGAGATAAAAAACACCTCAGAAAAGCTCGCAAAAAAAGGCTTTCTTGACAATAAAATACTAGAAACCAAAAACATAAGCGACAGCTCTTACACCTCAATTATTGAACTAAATAACAGAATAAAAAAGATACATATATATATAGGTATAAATAATCAATTTTCTAATCTTCAAAAATCGGGAAATGATACCATAATTCTTCCTTACGAAGAAGTAGAAAACTATCTCAACCAAAAAATAAATGATGCAGAAAAAGCCGGTTATGCCCTAACAAAAATTAATCTTAAAAATATTCGAAGAAAGAATTTAATAATTTATGCTGACTTAAATTTTAAATCCGAAAAAAAACGCGACCTAAATTCCATTATTCTAAATTATACAAATAACACAGGAAAGGATATTTTTCCAAAAGGTCATCTAAAACAACTTAATAAAAAATACCTCAATAGAACTTTCAATCAGGAAACCGTAAAAGAACTTTATAACGAAATAAATAATTTTGAATTTATAACTCAGACAAAGTACCCTGAAATTCTATTCACTAAGGATTCAACCAAAATCTACGCCTATATTCAAAAAAGAAAAGCAAACACATTTGATGGCTATATTGGCTTTTCGAATGATGAAGACAAAAAGTTAAATCTAAATGGCTATGTCGATATTACTTTACAAAACATACTCCACTCAGGAGAAGAGTTTTCATTGTATTGGAAAAGCGACGGGAACCAACAAAAAACATTCAATACTAAATTAGAAATTCCATACATCTTTAACTCTTCACTTGGAATCAAAGCTCAATTAAACATCTTCAAGCAAGACAGTACTTTTCAAAATACAAAAACAGCTATTGATTTAGGATACTTTGTAAATTACAATTCCAGAATATACATTGGTTATCAATCAACAGAATCAAGCGATATTCAGAATATAAATAATGCAACAATTAGCGATTATAAAAATTCATATATCACTACTTCTTTCGATTATAAAAAAACCGACATAATTAATAATTTATTTCCAAAAAAAGCGACTTTAAATCTCATTTTTGGATATGGAAAAAGAAATACAAACAACAATCCTGAAACCGCCGAATCAAGCAAACAATTTTACACAAACATAAACTTATCATACAATTTTGAGCTAAACGAAAAGAATTTCATTAACATAAATTCACAAAATTTTTATCTTAACAGTAAAAATTACATTTCAAACGAGTTATTTCGTTTTGGCGGAATGAATTCAATTCGGGGTTTTTTGGAAAATAGTCTTCAGGCAAATTTCAGCGCTTTAATTCTTACAGAATACAGATATATTCCCTCGAAAAGTCTATATGTTAATTCTATTATTGATTATGGTCTATATCAAGACCTCACAACTAATACGAATCAAAATAAAATAAAAAAATTAATAGGAATTGGAATTGGAACCGGCATACAAACCGCAAACGGTTTATTAAAAATTACTCTTACAAATGGAGCAGAAAACGCAGGTGAACTACAATTATATAACACTATCATAAACATATGTTATAATGTTAAATTTTAATGTTTAACAAAAAAAGATTTTTATTTATTAGGAAAGTTAACAAATTATTAAGAGTTTTGCGATACTAATTCAAAATATTTAAAAATGAAACTAAAGTTCAATGGATTCTTAGTGCTTTTATTAGTACTAGTGGCGCAACTAACTTTTGCGCAAGAAAGAGCTGTTTCAGGAATTGTTACTGATAATGCAGGTATGCCTTTGCCAGGTGTAAGTGTATTAGTGAAAGGAACAAAATCCGGAACGCAAACTGATTTTGATGGTAAATACTCTATCAAAGCATCAACAAGCCAAATTTTGGTATTTAGCTACATCGGGATGAAAACTCAAGAAGTAGCTGCAAGTTCATCAAGCGTTAATGTAAAATTAGCAGGAGATGCACAAGAACTTGAAGGTGTTGTAGTAACAACAGCTTTAGGTGTTAAAAGAGAGAAAAAATCTCTTGGTTATGCAACTCAGGAATTAAAAGGAGGAGATTTAAAATCTGGAACTTCAAGTGGAAACTTCTTAAATGAACTTTCTGGTAAAGTTGCAGGTGTTAACGTTAGAAGAAACACTAACTTTGGTGGATCTACAAGTGCTATCTCTCGTGGTGTTAAAGCTATCAACCAAAGTAATGAGATGCTTATCGTTATTGATGGTATGCCAATTAACAATGCAAACAATACTAATGACGGTACTACATCTCAATCTAGAGGAGCTCAAGGTTATGACTACGGAAATAATGGTATGGATATTAACCCAGAAGATATCGAAAGTGTGAACGTATTGAAAGGTGCTGCTGCATCTGCATTATACGGATACTTAGCTGGTAACGGGGTATTAATGATTACTACTAAAAAAGGTAGAGCTAAAAAAGGTCTTGGAATCACTGTTTCTTCTGAAGTAGTTTCTGGTTCACCAGACAAAGATACTTTCGTTAAATACCAAAAACAATATGGTGGTGGTTACGGAGGTTCTTTCGGAGAGCAAGATATTGATGGTGATGGAGTAGCTGATTTAGTAGTTGCTATGGGAGACGATGCTTCTGTAGGAGATGCTTTTGACCCAAGTTTAAATGTTTACCAATGGGATGCTTTTTCAAACTATCCTGGAAACAATAACTATGGAAAACAAACTCCATGGACAGGTGCTAAAAACGATCCAAACGCATTCTTTAAAAATTCTTTATCATTAGTAAATAGTATCTCTTTTGAAGATGCTAACGAAAAAACTAATTTAGTTTTCAACTATTCAAATACTAATCAAACTGGTATTTTACCAAATAGTGAATTAAAGAAAAACAACTTCAGTTTAAAATTAAACCACCAATTTACTGACAGATTATCTCTTAGTACTTTTGCTAACTTCTCTAATCAGGCTACTACAGGTAGAAACATGACTGGATATAGCGACAACTTAGTATCTGGTTTCCGTCAATGGTGGCAAACAAACGTAGACTTGAAACAATTAGAGCAAGCGTACAATGCTTCAGGTGGACAAAACATTACTTGGAACAGACTTTCTGCTGCTAATGGTTTCCCTGCATACTGGAACAACCCATATTTTGACCGTTACAAAAACTATCAAAATGATAGCAGAAACCGTTTCGTAGGTTATGCTAACTTTACTTATAAAATTGCTGAATGGGTTTCTGCAACTGCAAAAATCTCTACAGATTCATATTCTGAAATTCGTGAAGAAAGATTAGCTGTTGGTTCAGTTGGTAAAACTTTCGGTATTAACGCATTCAATGAAACTTCAGGTTACCAACGTTACAACGGTAACTATTCTGAGCAAAACTATGATTTGTTATTGAACTTCAAAAAGAACTTCGGTGAAAACTGGAACTTAACTGGAGTTGCCGGTGGAACTATAAGAAGAAACTATTTCAATCAAATTACTGCTTCAACTGAAGGAGGACTTATCATTCCAGGACTTTATAGCTTAGACAACTCTGTTTCTGCAAGTCCTTACCCTTATGAAAGAGAAACTAAAACTGGAGTAAACAGTTATTTCGTTTCTGCTTCTGTTGGATTTATGGATCAATTTTTCGTTGATGCTACATCAAGAAGAGATGCTTTCTCTCAATTACCAGAAGGAAACAACTCATTATTCAGTAACTCTGTTTCAGGTAGCTGGGTTTTCACTAAAAACATTAACGCTAGCTGGTTAACATTTGGTAAATTAAGAGGAGGTTACTCTGAAAGTCCACTTGGAACTCCAACATTGGCTTTAGTTGATACATATGAAAAAATCAACTCTTTCAATGGACAACAACAATACTCTGTAAACATTACAAAAAACAATCCAGACTTAGAGCCAATTAAAACTAAAACACAAGAGATTGGTCTTGAAATGCAGTTCTTAAATAAAAGAGTTGGATTTGACGTGAGTTTATACAAAAACGTGAATGATGGTGAGGCTATCCCTGTACCTTATTCTACAGCTACAGGTAACTCAACTCGTTACGTAAATGCTGCTACAATTGAAAACAAAGGTATCGAGGTTCAATTTAATGCTACTCCAATTAAAACAAATAACTTTGCTTGGGACATTACTGTTAACTGGTCTAAAAATGACAACACTGTGACTGCATTAGCTGATGGTGTATCTAACTTACAAGTTGGTGGTTCTTACCCTGGAGGTGTTACATTGAATGCTGTAGTTGGACAACCTTTTGGAATCTTAAAAGGAACAGATTACACTTACACTGCTGATGGTCAAAAAATCATCAACCCTGCAACTGGAAGATATGTAATCAACACATCTACAAACAACATTATTGGAGATATCAACCCAGATTGGATTGGTGGTCTTCGTAACAAATTCACATACAAAAGTCTTTCTTTCAGTTTCTTAATTGATATGAAAAAAGGAGGAGATATTTTCTCTACTGACCAATGGTACGGTGTAGGAACAGGTTTATCTGAGTCTACTGTAGGTAACAATGATTTAGGTCTTCCTAAAAGAAATAGTTTAGCTGATGGTGGTGGTGTAATCCTTCCTGGTGTTTACGCTGATGGAACTCCAAACACTACTAGAACTGCTTATTCTTCTGGTGGAGCAATTGTAAATAGTTATTCTGGCGGACCAAGAAGTCAATACGTTTATGATGCTGGTTTTATTAAATTAAGAGAAGTACAAATTACTTATACTTTACCATCTTCATTAGTACAAAAAATAAAATTAGTTGATGCAAAAATCTCACTTGTTGGATCTAACTTATGGATAATCGACAAAGATCTTCCAGAAGCTGACCCGGAAAGTGGATTAGGATCTAACATTGGATCTTCAGGTTTATCTATCGGATCTTTACCAACCACTAGAAACATTGGTTGCAACTTAACAATAAAATTCTAAGCTATGAAAAATAGACTTCTTATATTAATACCGCTTTTATCTTTGTTTGCATCATGTACTGATGACATTACAGGATTAAACACGGACACAAAACGTCCAACTTACACCGAAGCTAATTACCTATTTACTAATGCAGAACATGCAATGGTAGACCAGGTAACAAGTACTTCTGTTAACTTTAATGTTTTCAGATTACTTGCTCAACAATGGACTGAAGTTCAGTACCCTCAAGAAAGTCAATATGATCTTACAGGACGTACTATTCCTGATGCTCACTGGACAACATATTACCGTGATGTTTTAAGAGATTACAAAGAGGCAAAAAGCATTTTAGTTGATCAACAAGCTGGTGCTACACCAAAAGATTTAGCTGTTATCAACAATAAAATTGCCATCATTGATATCTTAACTGCATATTCATATGGTATTTTAGTTGATACTTTTGGAGATGTTCCTTACACTGAAGCTTTAGATATTGTTGCTTTTCCTCAACCTAAGTATGATGATGCTCAAACAATCTATAAAGATCTTATTGCTAAATTAACTGCTGCATCAAATGCATTAGATACTGACGCAGGTAGCTTTGGTGATGCTGATTTAATTTACCACGGAGATGCTGCATCATGGGCAAGATTTGCTAATTCATTACGTTTAAGAATGGCAATCAATATGGACGACGTTGATCATGCATATGCTACTACAGAAGCTGCAGCTGCAGTTGCTGATGGTTTAATTTCTTCAAGTGCACAAGGGACTTATATGACTTACGCTGCTACTCAACCAAATGCTAACCCATTATATGTTGATTTAGTTGCATCTGGACGTTTTGACTTTTTGCCTGCTGATACATTTGTAAACAGATTAAATGCTCTTAGTGATCCTAGAAGACCTAAATTTTTCACTGAATTTAACGGAACATACAAAGGTGGAGTTTATGGTGCATTAAATGTTTATGACAATTATTCTCACCTAACTCCTACTATACAAGATCCAACTTATCCTGGAGTATTATTTACTTATTCAGAAGTTGAGTTTTTATTAGCGGAGGCTGTTGAAAGAGGATTAGTTTCCGGAGATGCTTCAACTCATTACTATGCTGCTATTACAGCATCTATGCAAGATTGGGGTGTAGCTGCTGCTGATATTTCTGCTTATTTAGGAACACCTGATGTAACTTACAGTAGTGCTACATGGAAACAAAAAATTGGAGAACAATCTTGGATTGCTTTTTTCAATAGAGGCTTTGAAGCATGGACTAATTACAGAAGACTGGATTACCCTGCTTTACAGGTACCAGAAATAACCTATGGTGATATCACTTCTGTTCCAAAACGTTATTCATATCCTAACAGAGAACAAACGCTTAATGCTGCTAGTTTAGAAGCTGCAGTAACCAAATTGGGCGACAATGAAATTACTACAAAAGTTTTCTGGGATAAATTCTAATACTTAATAATACAAACATGAAAAAATATATAAAACAAATTGCTACCTTCGCATTAATTGCAGCTTTGGCATCTTGTTCATCAGATGATGATATAGATTACACATCTGTAGGAGGTAATGCAGTACCACAGGCATCAATTAGCCGCTTGGACACAAATTTTGATTTACCAATTACTGTCTATACAAAAGAAGGCGTAACGGCTACCAAAATTGAGATTTATAAAAATGCCGCAGAAACAACTTCAGATCCAATTGTATTGGGAGCTAAGGTTTCTGACGCTACTATAGGAACTGATGGAACTGCTACATTCAACACTTCTACATTAGGCAGTTTTGATGTATTCCCGGTTACTTCTAATGGTACTACAACCCTAACAGGTAAAACTGGAACATTTCCATTAGTTGTTGTTTCAACTTATTCTGATGGATCAACTACAAGAGCAATATACACGCTTACAGTAGCAAAAGGAATTGTTTGGAAAGTCCTTAATGCTGCTGGCTTACCTAAAACAACTAGCTCAACAAGTGGAGTTTCTACTGTAAAATACAAAAATCCTGCAACAGTAAAAATCTACTATGCAACTGTTACAAATCCAGGAACTGTAGTAACTAGTGTAGTTGGTTCATGGTCTAAAAATAGTGCTACTGGTCCATTTACGCAGTTTGACAATGCAGTATTACCACTTTCAACAACTACCCAAACTATTGATATAGCTAACATCCCATATGCAACTTATGGAGGTTTAGTTGCAGGTGACAAAATTACTTACCGATTTGTTGTAACTGGTTCTGATGGACAACAAGATACAATTTCTACAACGGTTACATTTGCTGATCAAGTATTTGATGCTGAAAAATCTGGAACTCTTTCAAATTCTGATGAGACAAGTAAATTTAGTTTTGCAAGTGGATTAAATTATGATAGTGGTGATTCAAGTAAATCTGAAATTACTTTTGAAGAAGATTTTGGATTTGTAAAATCTAGAAATGATGTTAGAGTTCAATTCGTTAAATCTGCTTTAACTTATGAAACAGCAAATTTATTTGCGGCTGAAACTGAATTCAACGCTGCAACTGATGCTAATAAAGTATTAAGAGTATCAGATTTAAACACTAATGATGTTGTTTTATACAAAATCACTAGAAATGTTAATTTAGGAACTGTAGAAAAACCTAACTTTAAAGACGTAACATACTACGGATTAATAAAAGTTACTGATCACGTAGCTGGTACTACAAGTCAAAAATTATCATTCTCTTATAAAGAAGGAGTTTTATATCAAGCAACAGAAACAACACCTGTTTCACCACTAGTTGTTGTTACTCCTGCTCCGTAATTAAAAATATTCTCTAAGTAGAACTAAAACCACCAGCACACGCTGGTGGTTTTTTTTTATATAAACATTATACCTATATTTGCTTCATGGAAAAAGAACATCAAATATTTGGAATTAGAGCCATTATAGAAGCAATTCAGGCAGGAAAAGAAGTAGACAAAGTATTCATCCAAAAAGAAATTTCTGGAGAATTAATGAAAGATTTAATGAAAGTGATGAAACGCGCTAACATAAATTTCTCCTATGTTCCTGTAGAAAAATTAAACAGGTTAACTCCAAATAACCACCAAGGGGCCGTTGCAACAATCTCACCAATCGGTTTTATTGACTTAGAACACCTTGTAGAATCAACTATCGAATCTGGTGCAAAACCATTATTTTTAATATTAGATCAAATTTCTGATGCCCGTAATTTCGGTGCCATCATCAGAACAGCTGAATGTACTGGTGTAAATGGAATCATTGTTCAAAAAGCAGGTTCTGCTCCTGTAAACGGAGACACAGTTAAAACCTCTGCAGGCGCAGTTTTCAATGTTCCTATTTGTAAAGTTGAACATATTAAAGATGCCATATTCTATTTACAAGGTTCCGGAATCAAAACTATAGCTGCCACCGAAAAAACAGATCAAAACATTTATGATTTATCTTTGAATGAGCCCCTAGCAATTATTATGGGATCAGAAGACAGAGGTATAAATCCTTCTGTATTAAAAATTGTTGATGAAAAAGCAAAGCTACCAATGTTTGGCACAATTGGATCACTAAATGTATCTGTTGCTTGTGGAGCATTTTTATACGAAACTGTACGCCAAAGAAGTTAAAAATGATTTAGAATTTAAGATGCCAAAATAAATATTTAAACTATTACTTGATGTCTTCCAAATTTGCTCAGAACATATCAATCAAAAAACTTTGCTGCACAATTGCAACATTTTTGACCATGGGCATTGGTTACTCTCAAACAAAAACTTATGGCCAGTCCTGGAACGAAATTCAATTCAACAGAACTATAAATGCCAAATGGTCTACTGAAATAAACTTAGGAAGCTCATATAGCAGTACAGAAACATCATCTAATATTTTTCAAAATAACATTCAACGATCTTTTAGAGGATGGGGACATTATTACCTGTCTCCACGTTGGAAACTTTCAACATTTTTGGCTTATTACGACAACAAAGATGTACCGGAAATAGGGCAATTTAAATCTCCTGAATGGAGATTTGCTCTACAAGGAATATACTATTTCCATAAAACAGGATATACTTTAAGCACAAGAACGAGAATAGAACTTCGTCATATGAAAAATGGAGATGACGATTTTGAAAATGTTCTAAGATACCGCCAACAAATAAAATATATTCAGCCAATCAATAGTAAAGTCCTTCGTGAAGGTGTTATTTATGCTGTTGCTTCTGACGAGCTATTCTTTAAATCTGAAACCAAAGTCACAGGTCTTAGTTTTTTTGATCGCAATAGACTTATTTTAGGTGCGGGATATTTATTTACAGATGATATACAAGTAGAATTAGCTTACGCCAATGAATATCTCCCGAGAGACAATGAAAACCAGATTGTAAATGCGGCGTCACTAACGCTTACTTTTAATAATCTTTTTAAAAATCTAAATAAAAAATTATTACATAAAAACGAATCCAATTCAAATGAAGAGTAGCATTACTTCTCCTCTTCTTTCTTCAGGAAGCAATTCAATTGTTCTATTATAGCATCTTTATGTAATTTAAATTTATAGCTTCTAACAAATTCTGTTCCTTCCATATTAATTTCTGCGACCAAAGCCTCCAGCTTAGAAAAAGCCTCTATATCTTTGTCATCAATTAAATATAAAACCTGCATTACTGAATCATTTTGCCTGTATTGCGTATCATAATGTGTAACTTTATAAGGCTTATTATCTGCAAGATGAATAATGAGATCTTCTTTTATTTTTTTACCTTCTTTTTTAGGAGGAAAAGGTGTCGGTTGCAATGCAATAAAATAATGCTCTTTATCAGTTACGATATTAATTTTTAATGATTTTGATTTGGTAAAATAGAATACTGCTGGCTCAAAATAATATACCATTGTTCCATCAGCCAATACCCTATTTTTAACATCGCACTGCGCTATCATTTTTGAACTAACCAGAACGACTAAAAAAACTATTGCAAAATTTATCTTTTTCATAATCTGGCAAATAAAATTAAAAATCATTTTAACAAAAATAATCATTTAATTTAAACCAGACATTTCTATTTAATTTTTATCACTTGACTCTGTTCTAGTTACGGTATAATTAACTAAAACATCTGAATTAAAATAGGTAGAAATAATTTCAGATTCTTCTTCAATCATTTCAGTATTAACAAAATTTCCATTTTCATCAAAATGTTTCATGAAAGGATCATCTTCCGGGTTAAAATCCGGTTTTTGCCAATCATAAACAATCGGCTTAGCATATTCTGGGGCTTTATAAAATAATGTCAGTACAAAGCCTGTAATAAAACCACCTAAGTGCCCCTCCCATGATATAGACGCATCAACATCCGGGAAAACATACCAAATCATTCCACCATAAAGCAATACTACTGCAAAAGAAAGAGCAACTAATCTGTAATATTTTGTTTGGATTCCCTTAAAAAAAATAAAAGTGACCAAAACATAAATTAATCCGCTGGCTCCAATATGATAATTGGTTCGACCAATAATCCAGGTAATCAAACCTGAAAACAAAATTCCATAAGCAATTACTGGAAAAGATTGTTTTGGATAAAAAAACTGCAAAGCTGCAAGTAATACAAAAAGAGGAATTGAGTTATTATATAAATGCCCTAAGTTTTCATGGATAAAAGGACTAAATAAAATACCTTGTAAACCTGAAACATCACGGGGATAAATTCCGTACTGATAAAAATCAAAATCAAACCGAATCTGGATCCAATAAATAACCCATAAGAAAAGCACAAACAAAACAGGTAATCCAATAACGGCAGTAGAAAAGTTAAAATGATTGTCTTTCATATATCCAACAATTAGTTTTATGTTGTAACATCAAAAAACTATCCAAATACAATTTACTGATAATTTGTCAGCTAGCCTTTGTTATGATTTGTAACCCTTTAAAATCATTAAATTTAAATTGAAAATAGTAATTTTACAAAATGGAAGCACCTTTAGCAGAGCGTATTCGCCCACAGAAATTAGAAGATTATATTAGTCAGAGTCATTTGGTTGGACCAAACGGATCATTGACGCAGCAAATTTCAAAAGGAATTATTCCCTCCTTAATATTTTGGGGACCACCCGGAACAGGAAAAACTACCCTCGCGCAGATTATCGCTCAGGAATCAAAACGGCCGTTTTATATTTTGAGCGCAATAAATTCTGGCGTAAAAGACATTCGCGATGTAATCGAAAAAGCAAAACAAAGCGGTGGACTATTTACTGCTAAAAATCCTATTTTATTTATCGATGAGATTCACAGATTTAGTAAATCTCAACAAGATTCACTTTTGGCAGCAGTCGAAAAAGGCTGGATCACCCTTATCGGTGCTACCACAGAAAACCCCAGTTTTGAAGTAATTCCCGCATTATTATCCCGTTGCCAGGTTTATATTCTAAATGCTTTTACAAAACAAGATTTAGAAGCACTATTGCATCGTGCTATGAAAACGGATGTAGAATTAGCCTCAAAAAACATCGTTCTAAAAGAAACCGAAGCCCTGCTTCGTCTTTCTGGTGGTGATGGTCGCAAACTATTAAATATCTTCGAACTTGTAGTTAATGCTACTGCAAGCGATGAAATTATTATAACAAATGATCGTGTTTTTGAATTGGTACAGCAAAATACCGTTTTGTATGACAAAACCGGAGAGCAGCACTATGACATTGTTTCTGCATTTATAAAATCAATTCGCGGAAGCGACCCCAATGGAGCAGTATATTGGCTAGCACGAATGATTGAAGGCGGCGAGGATGTCAAATTTATCGCCAGAAGAATGCTTATTTTATCGAGCGAAGATATTGGAAATGCAAATCCGACCGCTTTTATAATGGCAAATAATACTTTTCAGGCTGTTTCTACTATTGGATACCCAGAAAGCCGAATTATATTAAGCCAATGCGCAATTTACCTTGCAACTTCTCCAAAAAGTAATGCTTCATACATGGCAATTGGAAATGCACAACAGTTAGTAAAACAAACAGGAGATTTACCTGTTCCTATTCACTTACGCAATGCACCAACAAAATTAATGAAGGAATTAGGATATGGCGAAGATTATAAATACTCACACGATTATGCCAATAATTTTGCCGAACAGGAATTTTTGCCAGATGCTATAAAAGAAACGGTTCTTTACAATCCGGGAAGCAATTCAAGAGAGAATAGCAACCGCGAATTTTTAAAGAACCGTTGGAAAGATAAATATGGATATTAAACCAAATTTATTATTTAAAATTTAACTGAAACTTTTTCAGAAACCAATTTGTCATTTTGATAATATTCAAAATACCATTGATTATCCTTTGCATTTAATGTTCCCTGAACCCCATCTTTTATGGCAATAAAAGAATCTGGTCTGGAAGTTTTTAGCAGCTTCATAATCACTTTTGGTGTTTTATCAATTAATTGATAACCATTTTCTGTTGGTTGTGCATAAAGCAAATTTGGATCAGAAGTGTCTGCGACAGGAGTTGTTGCAACAGCTACAGTTTCAACTGGAACCGAAGCTACCGCCGGAGTTACCTTAGAAGAACTTGTAATTGTTTTACCGCTGTATTTATAATGTAATTTATTTACAGATAAAAAAGCCTGGTCGAGACTTTCTTTGTAAGCTACTTCATATTCTTTCTCCTTGCTTTTCCCAATTTCAGAAGTATAGATTACTTTTCCGTAACAATCCTTAAACTCTAAGTAAAGCTTGGTTACTAAAAAACCACTGTCTTTTTTGACATCAATATATAAAAGCTGACAGCGATCACCGTATTCCGCAGGAACATCCTCGTTTGTATAATAAGCAGGAAAACCCGCTTTAAGCAAATTAGACTTAGTCATTGTTGACAATCTATATTGATTTTCTGTTCTAAGGAAATCGTATTTCAATGGCACAATTACGGCTTTATAATCGTTAACTGATTGCGAAAATCCAACAACAGAAATTAAAAGAGTAACCAGCAAAAATTTAATTTTCATAGTTATAAATATTTTTTTAGTTCTAATAAATGATTTACTTGTTTAATATTTTGGGGAGCTTCTATTTTTTTATCATTAAAAAAAATAGCATCAAGCCCCGCATTTAGTGCTCCGTTAACATCTGCGTCTAGACAGTCACCAATCATAATACAATTTTCTTTTGAAGCCTGAGCCACATTAACTGCATAATCAAAGATAATACTATTTGGCTTTTTAACGCCAGCTAATTCTGAATTTGTAATTGTCATGAAATAGCCTGATAATAACGCATTATTGATTTTTTTATCCTGAACATTTGCAAAACCATTTGTAATGATGTGCAATTTGTATTTAGGTTTTAAGTATTCCAAAAGCTCAATTGCTCCGTCAAATAAATGATTGTTATCTGTAAGGGTCTCAATATAATCATTGGCAATTTGATCAATATCACTATCTGATATTTCAATATTTAAGGCATCAAAAGAATATTTCAATCTATTATAACGCAATTCCTGATGCGTAATTTTATCATGTTGATACAATTTCCAGCACGCCTGATTTATAGGCATATACTTTTCGATAAAATCCGCGATTTTTACATTTGAAAATCGCTCTTTAAAAATTCGATCAAAAGCTAATTCAGAATTCTTATCAAAATCCCAAAGCGTGTGATCTAAATCGAAAAAAATGTCGGTTATATGCGTATTCATAATTCAAAAGATTCCTTCATCTACAAAACTATAATATTTTGTTTCAGTAATAATCAAATGGTCTAAAACTTTAACATCTAAACTATCACCTGCTAATTTTAATTTCATTGTAATTTCTTTATCAGCATCACTCGGATTAAGATTTCCAGAGGGATGATTATGGCACAAAATCAAGCCTGTAGCACCACTTTCAAGTGCTAACTTAAACACCAATCGTACATCTACAATAGTTCCTGTAATTCCTCCTTTGCTTAATTGTGATTTTGAAATTACCTTATTCGAATTATTCAGAAAAAGCACCCAGAATTCTTCATGAGGAAGTTCACCAATGATGGGCTGCATGATTTCAAAAACGACTTTACTTGATGTTATCTTATTTTTGAATTGTAATGCATCTTCACTCCTTTGCCTCCTTCCTAATTCTAAAGCCGAAACAATAGTAATTGCTTTTGCCTCTCCTATTCCTTTAAAATTCATTAATTGAGAGATTGACATTTTTCCCAACATATTAAGATTATCTACACTTGCTAAAATTCTTTTACTTAATGAAACGGCAGACTCATTTCGGCTTCCAGAACCAATCAAAATGGCAATTAATTCAGCATTGCTTAAAGCTTCTTTACCTTTAAGCATTAATTTTTCACGCGGACGATCATCTTCTGACCAATTTGTAATTGGAAAATGAGTTGCTTCCATAAGACTAAATTATGGTTTTACTCATGCAAATACTATTCGTTAAACCTATGTAAGGTTCGTAGTTATCTACTATCTCAAATCCTACTTTTTGATACAAATTAATAGCTTCAATTTGTTTATATAAAGTTTCTAAAATCATGATTTCAAAACCCTGATTTCTTGCCTCAACTTCTAACTCTCTAATTATCATTTGCGCTAACCCCAAACCTCTGGCTTTCGGCGAAACAAACATTCTTTTTAATTCGACTGCATTTTTATTATACTTTTTAAAACAGCCACAAGCAACAGGCTCATCATCCAAATAAATAATAAAAACATTAGAATTAAATTCAATTATATTATTTCCCCAATATTCTTTCTTTAACTCCGGATAACGTTCCCACAAAAAAGTATCGAATGTTTCAATCAAAAATAAAAAATCAGGATTCTCGCTAGTTGTTTTTACAACTTTTATAGTTGGATTCATTTATAAAATCTTAATTGGCTAATATATGAAAAATAAGAAAAATCACTCAACAAAGTTTAAAGAAATAAAAAAAGAGAAATCATAGCTTTGCATTGCAGCGATTTCTCTTTTAATTAAGTTTATTTCCTTTATTCGATTAATGCTTTTACTTCGTCAAAGTTCAATCCTCCATAATTACCTGAACTCATCAATAATAAAGCAGAATTTTCAAGATTTAAATGGAATAGATATTCTTTAAACTCCACAGGATTTGTGTAAATAATTAAATCTTTTCTATTAAAAGAAGTCGAAATTTGCTCATAGGTTACTTCTTCCAATTGCTTAATTTTTACTGCATCCGGAGAATAGAATACTACAGCTACATCAGCATATTCAAGCGCTCCTTCGTATTCTTTTAAAAATTCAGCATTTAAACTACTATAGGTATGTAACTCCAAACAAGCTACTAAAGTCCTGTTCGGATATTGTTCTTTTACAGCTTTTGTTGTTGCTGCCACTTTACTTGGCGAATGGGCAAAATCTTTATAAGCAACTTTTCCTTTTCCTTCTGCAATTTTTTCAAGACGTTTTGATGCTCCTTTAAAACTTGCAATTGCCTCATAAAAATCAGCTTCATCGACACCCATATTTTGGCAGATCCATTTTGCTCCGGCTAGATTATTTAAATTGTGTGCTCCAAAAACTTCAATTGGCATATCGCCTTCCGGAGTTTTAAGCAAAGTTACGCCATCACTTACTGTATATTCAGGTGTAATGTAAGGCAGTTTACGAATTGGATTTGTAGCAGCCTCTGAAACTCGTTTTACTTCAGAATCATTTTCATTGTACACTAAAATTCCTCCATTTGTAATTTTGCCAATAAAAATCTCAAACTGTTCTACATAATTTTCATAGGTTGGAAAAACATTAATATGATCCCAAGCAATACCTGAGATTAAAGCAATATTTGGCTGATATAAATGAAATTTAGGACGCCTGTCTATCGGGGAAGATAAATACTCATCGCCTTCCAAAACCATAAAATCATTTTCTTCTGTAAGATGAACCATTGTGTCAAAACCTTCTAATTGTGCACCAACCATATAATCCACTTCAATATTATGATAATGCATTACGTGCAAAATCATCGAGGTAATAGTTGTTTTTCCGTGAGAACCACCAATTACAACACGCGTTTTATTTTTAGATTGCTCATACAAAAATTCAGGATACGAATAAATTTTCAATCCTAATTCCTGAGCTTTTAACAATTCGGGATTATCAGCTTTAGCATGCATTCCTAAAATTACAGCATCAATATCTGATGTTATTTTTTCAGAAAACCAACCCATTTCTGCAGGTAAAATTCCCTTTTTTTCTAATCTTGATTTAGATGGCTCAAAAATAGCATCATCGCTACCTGTTACCTTATATCCTTTGTTATGCAATGCTAATGCTAAATTGTGCATGGCACTTCCGCCTATAGCGATAAAATGTGTTCTCATTTAAATTCCAATTTTTAAATTCCAAATTCCAATTTCATGGAATTCAATTTTGAAGTCTCCTAAATTATGGTTCAAATTTCTGTTTTAATTCCCTGGCTTTTTTAGGGTCATTTAATTTATTCAAATATAAATTATATAATTTTTGAAACGTGGTTTTTGATTTACCAATTTCATGAGCTTTTATAAAGTTTTTTTCGGCAGCTGCATATCTTTTAAAATAAACATCTATTCTTCCTCTCGACAAATAACCATCAACCGAAGACAATTGTGCTAACTGATTGGAGTATGAAATCGCTTTTGATTCGCTTCCTCCAAAAATTCCCGGCAATTGCAAATATATTTCGATTAATGCCCATCTGGCCGGAATATGTTTTGGATCTAAGGCAATCGCTTTTTCAAAAGATTCTTTCATATCCCCCACCATTCCCAAAGCTTTAATCCTGTTCACTTCCATAGCCCGCATGGCTAGACAGCCTCCGAATTTATAAAAATAATCAGCTACAGTAGGCTTTAGTTCTTTAAGTTTCCGGAAATAGACAGCAGCTTTCTCCCACGCTTTCTTATGAGCCTCAATCTCTCCCAGATATTCGAGCGTTTTTATATCCGTAGGCTTCATTTTTAAAATCTCTTCAAAAATAACCTGAGCCTCATCATACTTTTTTGAATGAAAGAATTTCTCTCCTTTTTCAAAATTAGTTTGTGACCAAAGTATAAGTGGCACAAACAAAAAAAGAAATAGTAATTTTTTCATGTCTCAAAAATAAGGAAATATAACATGCATCATTTAGTTTTAATTGCAAATTAATATTCAAAAAAAAATCCGTCCTGTAAAACAAGACGGATTTTTAAATGTTATTAAATTCGATTATTTTACAATCGTCATTTCATCAATAATATTTTTAGCACCTGCATATTTGTCAATAATCCAAAGTACATAACGAATGTCTACATTGATTGTTCGTTGTAATTTAGGATCAAAAATAACATCACCGGCCATAGCTTCGATGTTACCATCAAAAGCAATTCCTATTAACTCCCCTTTTCCGTTAAGCACCGGCGAACCAGAGTTTCCTCCTGTAATATCATTATCTGTCAAAAAGTTTACTGGCATATATCCTGCTTTATCAGCATATTGACCGTAATCTTTTGCTTTATTCAATTCTAACAAACGAGCTGGTAAATCAAATTCCTGATCTCCTGCTTTATACTTTTTTACCATACTTTCCATGGTTGTATAATTGTTTATTGTAGCATCGTTACGAGTATCAGCAGGCAATGCACGAACTTTTCCGTAAGTAAGTCTCAACGTTGAGTTTGCATCCGGATATTGAATCGCATTTAATTTTGATGCTCTTAAACCTTCAACCAATTCGCGGTAAGCAGTTGCAAAACCATCATCCGCTTTTGCCTGATCGTCTGTTTTAGAACGGTATTTGGTCAACAAATCATTAGAAATAATATACAAAGGATCATGTACAATTGCTAATGGTTTTGGACTAGCCATAAATGCCAATACCTTCTCTTTAGTTGTAAAATAACTTATTTCAGTTGCTTTTGCAACATCTGCAGTGAAATCACCATTATTCTCTGATTTCATTTTAGCTATTTGTGTAGCTAAACCGTATTCAGCAGCTTTAGAAGCATACAAATTTAATTGTGCTGTTAACAGATCTTTTTCAAGCGGTGCATAAAAATCACCATACAGGTTATCGATCATCGCATTAATCTTCGGTAACATTTCCGCTTTTTTAGCATCATTTTCAGCATAGTAAGCGATCAATGCATTTCCTAAATTTGCAGGACCTGCCGCGTAAGCAGAAGTACGTAAAAGCTGCATCAAATAATTATCATGACGTGCTTTTAAGTTAGTCTCTCTGTAATAATCATTGATTGTTGGAATTACATTTTCGTATTTTTCACTATTTATCGGTTTAGTTGCCCATTCATAGAATTTATCTTCCTGCGCCGTTTTAGCATCTACTGTTCCAGCTTTTGTTAAAGCATCGATCATCCCTTGACGGTTTTTCCAGTAATTAGCTGTCGAAGCATATTTAGAGGCATATTGCAAACGCACTGTAGCATCTTTATCCATATACTTTTTCATTTGGTCCATTCCGGTTTTTGCACCTTCAACCCACGCAGGATAAGCATATTTAATATTTTGCTCAATTCCACCAGCCGGCATCCAACGGTTTGTTCTTCCCGGATACCCAAGAATCATAGCAAAATCATTTTCTTTTACACCTTTAATACTTACAGGTAAAAAATGTTTTGGTTTTAAAGGCACATTTTCTTTAGAATATGTTGCAGGATTTCCGTCTTTATCAGCATACACTCTAAACATAGAGAAATCTCCTGTTTGGCGCGGCCATTCCCAGTTATCAGTATCTCCACCAAATTTACCAACACTTTCAGGAGGTGTTCCTACTAAACGAACGTCTGTATAATCCTGGTAAACGAAATAATAATATTCATTTCCCTGAAAGAAAGGACGAACAGAAACTGTATATTTTCCACCTTCATTATTCTCTTTTTCAATTAAAGCAATTTCTTGTTGAATAATTTTATTTCTTTCTGTTTCAGTCATTGTATCGTTTACTTTCGATAAAATTCTTTTAGAAACATCGTCCATACGAACAAAGAAACGAACGTATAATGATTTTGGTTTCATCTCGGCACTTCTCTCTTTTGCCCAAAAACCATCTTTCAAATAATTTTGTTCTGCAGTTGATAATTCAGCAATTGCATTATACCCACAGTGGTGATTTGTTAAAACCAATCCGTCTTTAGATACAATTTCGGCAGTACAACCTCCGTTAAACTGAACAACAGCATCTTTTAAACTATGATGATTGATACTGTAAATTTCTTCGGACGTTAATTGTAAGCCCATTTTTTCCATATCTCTATGGTTTAATCTTTCGATAAACATCAAAAACCACATTCCTTCATCAGCTCTTACAGGAAAAGCCATTAAGCACATGGTCAAGAATAAAACTATTTTTTTCATGTTATTTTGTTTAAGTATGCGAATATAGCGCATTTTCGCAACAATACATAAAATAAATCTCTAAATACAAAACATATCAAATGTATTTTATCTCAGTATTGCGAAATTCATAATTCACAAAAGACAAACTTTAAATCAATTTTGAGAACCAAAAATCAATTAACTTATTAAAATCTAAAAGAAAGTAAAAAGAAATCACGATGAAATTATAAAATTTGTAAAAATTAACTTTCAATTAAAAATAATTAACATAAATCAATTCTTACAATTATGTTTGTCTAAATTTGCTTTTAAATTTAAAACAAATACAAAATGAAAAAATTTTTACTTGCATTAGCCTTATTGGTAGTTACTATTTCTAATGCACAAAAAGGATCAATGTTATTAGGTGGGAATGTTGGGTTTTCTTCAGAAAAACTAGGAAACGACAAATCAGAAAATTTTGAATTTTCTCCAAAAATTGGATACCAATTTGCAGACAAATGGACTGCAGGAGTTGAAGGTTCTATAGCAACTTTTAAAAACACAGGATCAGACAGTGCAGAGAAATATAAAATTGGAGGTTTTGTACGTTATGCTACACCACTTTCTGAATTATTCTCGGTTTATGCAGATTTAGGTGCAGGTTACCAAAATGCATCTGTAAATAATGCAAAAGGAATGTATGTAAATCTTACTCCTGCTTTGTTTATTAATATGAAAAGAGGATTTGGTTTAAACTTCTCTATCGGAGGTGTTAACTACGACAACATTGATGGTAAAAATGATCTAAGACAAGAACGTTTAGGTTTTGATTTTGGAAAAACATTTAACATTGGTGTATCTAAAAATTTCGGACTATAATCTTTGAATTAAAAGATAAACCCGAGATGCTTTTGTTATTCGCTAAAAGCAAAAACCCGACAAGCTATTAACTGTCGGGTTTTTTATTTTATTTTATAAAGATTTTACTCATTTAACATTTTCCAAAGTTTATCCTTTAAATCTGTCAAACCTTGCTGAGCAACAGATGAAATAAACATATAAGGAACATCTTTAAAGGCAACATCTAATTCTTGTTTTAATTCAGCCTTTAATTCATCGTCCAGCATATCACATTTTGAGATTACTAACAAGCGTTCCTTATCCAGCATTTCAGGATTATATTTGGTTAACTCATTCACCAAAATATCATATTCTCCTTTAATATCCGGTGTATCAACAGGAACTAAAAACAACAATGTTGAATTACGTTCAATGTGACGCAGGAAATAATGTCCTAGACCTTTTCCTTCGGCAGCACCTTCAATAATACCCGGAATATCAGCAATTACAAACGATTGAAAATCTCTATAAGCGACAATTCCTAAATTTGGTTTTAAGGTTGTAAAAGGATAATCGGCAATTTTTGGTTTTGCTGAAGTCAATACAGACAATAAAGTTGATTTTCCAGCATTTGGAAAACCTACTAAACCAACATCTGCCAGAACTTTAAGTTCCAGAATCACATCCATTTCTACACCAGGCAAACCTGGCTGCGCATATCTTGGAGTCTGATTTGTTGAACTTCTAAAATGCCAGTTTCCTAACCCTCCTTTTCCTCCTTTTGAAAGAATTCTTTTTTCTCCGTCTTCTGTAATTTCGAATAAAGTTTCTCCGGTTTCCTTGTCTTTTACAACAGTTCCTAAAGGTACCTCGATAAATTTATCTTCTCCATCAGCACCCGTACTACGGTCTCCTCCTCCATCTCCGCCGTGACCGGCTTTAATATGACGAGCAAATTTTAAGTGAAATAATGTCCATAAACCTTTATTTCCAACCAAATATACGTGTCCACCGCGACCACCATCACCTCCGTCAGGCCCACCTTTTTCAATAAATTTCTCTCTATGTAAATGTGTAGATCCTTTTCCTCCCTTACCGGAAGAAACATATATCTTAACGTAATCTACAAAATTTCCTTCTGTCATTTTTCCTTGTTTATATATAGTTTTAAGTTTCAGGATTCAGGTTAATCAACAGAACGTCAACAAACTTGAAACCTGAAACTTGAAACAAATTTTCTTTTACTCTTTAAGCGCTTTTACCAGCACTTTATCAATCTTTACACCGTCCATATCTAGTACTTCAAGTACAAACTTTTGCCAGATTAATTTTTCGCCTTCTTTTGGAATATGCGAAAGCTCGGTCATAATCATTCCGCTTACCGTATTTACTTCGTAATCGTTTGTTAATTCGTCTAACTCAAAATACGTTAAGAAATCATGCAGCGAATAATGCCCGTCAACCAACCACGAACCATCTTCTCTTTCGATTAACTGAAACTCATCTTTATAAAACTCAGATGCATCTCCTACTAATGCTTCAAGAATATCATTCAGCGTAATTATTCCCTGAAAAACTCCATATTCATCTGAAACCAAAGCGTAATGAACACCTGTTCTTTTAAAATTTTCCAATGCTTTATAAGCGGTTGTCTGCTCCATTAAATACGGAGGATCTGTCATGATGGCCGGCAAATCAAAATGATCGCTTTCGATATTGGCAAATATATTTTTTAGTGTCACAATACCTACAATATCATCATAGTTATCGCTATAAACCGGATAAACAGTATGTAAATCCATTAAAACCAATTCTTTAATTCTGGCTTTATCTGCATTTAACGGCAACATATCAACCGATTTACGGTGTGTCATTAACGAGTTTACTTTTCTGTCGCCAATATGAAAAACACGTTCTACGATATCTTGTTCAATTTCCTGAACTTCCCCAACTTCAGTTCCTTCTTTAATGATGGCTTTAATTTCTTCTTCGGTAACTTTTCCGTCAGCAGTTGGTTTTATCTGAAAAACATTCAATAAAAAATCTGTTGAAGATGTTAATAACCAAATAAACGGGGCTGTAATAATCGAAATTACTTTCATTGGCATTGCTACCATTTTTGCAATCGATTCCGGATAATTTAATCCGATGCGTTTTGGAAGTAATTCGCCTAAAACCAAAGAGAAAAAAGTTAAAACTACAACTACGATCCCTACTGCAACTGAATGTGCATAAGGTTTTAAAGCTTCGAATCCGGTTACAAAAGTTTCAACATCTACTGTGATTTTATCACCACTATAAATACCTGTTAAAATACCAATTAAGGTAATTCCAATTTGAACGGTTGATAAAAACTTGTTTGGAGAGTTGGCTAAATCCAGAGCTGTTCTGGCACTTTTATTTCCTTTTTTTGCAGCTGTTTCCAATCTGTTCTTTCTAGCCGAAATCAGTGCAATCTCCGACATGGAGAAAACTCCGTTTAATAGTATTAGAAAAAATATTATTAGTATTTCCAATTTGTGGTTTATTCGTTAAATAATAGTCCGTTAAATGTAATTTGTAACCTCGATGCATTATAGCCCAGATGAAAAAGAAAAGCCCGGAGCTAAAAAAACTAATTTTTCTTGCCAGAAAACAGCTGACTTCCGAAGCATCGGAAGAAGCCTCCTTTATGGTTAGAAAAATAGTTTTTTTTAGCGTCCCGATAGCTATCGGGATTTCACGTACAGCTGGAAAAAGCTTCTACAAATTATCTATAACTGACGTTAATCGCTCTGTAATTTCTTCGATTGTTCCGATACCATTTACGGCATAAAACTTACCTTGTTCTTTATAATAACCAATTAATGGCGCTGTTTTTTCGTTGTATTCCTGATATCTTACACGAATTTTCTCTTCGTCCTGATCATCTGCTCTGCCACTTGTTTTTCCTCTTTCCAGTAAACGTGCTACTAAAATTTCGTCATCGGCTTCTAATGCGATTGTTGCCGTAACACTTGAACCAATTGTTGGCAGGAATTTATCTAAAGCTTCTGCCTGATCTAATGTTCTTGGATAACCATCAAATAAAAACCCTTCAGTATCAGGGTGTTTTTTTACTTCATCGATTAACATTGCCGTGGTAACTTCGCAAGGAACCAATTCGCCATTATCCATAAAAACTCTGGCTTTTTTTCCTAATTCGGTATCATTTTTTAAATTAAAACGAAATATATCTCCAGTTGAAAGATGTGTTAATTTATATTTTTCTTTTAAAAATTCTGCCTGAGTTCCTTTTCCTGCTCCCGGCTTTCCAAATAAAACGATGTTAATCATAATGTTAGTGTTTCTTGACTTCCTGACTGTAATTCGAGAAGTTTAAAATGAATATATAGTTGTGTTTTGTTTAAATTTATTCTGCTAATTTGTAAACTTCAGATAAATTACGCCCTAAACCATCGTAGTCTAAACCGTAACCTACAATAAATTTATTTGGAATCCTGATTCCAACGTAATCAATCTTAATGTCTTTTTTATACGCTTCAGGTTTAAAAAATAAAGTAGCAACTTTAAAATGTTTTACATTTTGCGCTTTAAAAAGATGTTTTAATTCTTCGATAGTATTTCCTGTATCGATAATATCTTCAATAATAACAACCGATCTGCCAGATAAATCCTGATTGATACCTATTAATTCTTTTACTTCATTGGTACTTTCTGTTCCTTCATAAGATGCCATTTTTATAAACGAAACTTCGCAGGGACTTTTGTATTTTTTCAGGAAATCGGCAACAACCATAAAAGCACCGTTTAAAACACCGATAAAAATTGGCGTATCGTCGCCAAAATCATCTTCAACCTGAGCTACTATTTTGGTTAAGGCAAAATCAATTTCTTTAGCCGAAATAAACGGAACAAATTGTTTATCGTGAAGTTGTATCATTATTTTACTGTTTTAAAACAATGGACAAAGATACAGAATTAGAAACAAAATCTAAGTATCAAAATAAGCGGTTGATTTATTTTTTTGCTAATGTTAAATATCAGTTAATGTTTACAAAATTCATTTTAACATTATTTTTTAATTTATTAAATTGTTATAGTATAAATCTTTAACTAAAGAGCGTAATGAAAACAGCGACACAATTATTATCTATATCATTATTAATTATAATGACAGCTTGCAACGGTCAGGTAAAAAAAGAAGAAAAAGAAGCTCTGGCAAAACAACCCGGAAATATTGTAAAAACAGCAGTGGGAGAAATTACTTTGCCACCGCCTTATGCTACAGAATCTAAATCAAAATACAGTAAAGTGTTAGGCTGGCCGGAAGGCAAAACACCTACTGCACCAAAAGGTTTTACAGTTACAAAATTTGCTGATGGTTTTGAAAACCCTCGTTGGACTTATATTGCTCCAAACAATGATATTTTTGTTGTAGAAAGTGGAACGAGAAGTAGTAAAAATCAAATTACAGTTTTACGGGATAAAGATAAAGACGGCAAATTTGAAACCCGCGAAGTTTTTATAGATGGCTTAAACAAGCCTTTTGGAATGTTGGTTTTAAAAGACTTTTTCTACATTGCAAATACGGATGGATTATACCAATATCCTTATAAAAATAATCCTTTAAAATTAGAGACAAAAGGTGTAAAAATTCTTGAACTTCCTGCCGGAGGTTATAACAACCACTGGACCAGAAATTTACTTGCCAACGCTGACGGAACAAAAATTTATGTTTCTGTTGGATCTGGAAGTAACGTAGCAGAAAATGGAATAGATAAAGAAATTCGCCGTGCTTGTATTCTGGAAATTAATCCTGACGGAACTGGTGAAAAAATCTACGCATCGGGACTTCGAAATCCGGTTGGAATGGATTGGAATCCGGCAAACAACGAACTTTGGACGGCAGTTAATGAACGTGATGAATTGGGCGAAGATTTAGTTCCGGATTATATTACAAGTGTAAAAAAAGATGGTTTTTACGGATGGCCATATTCTTATTTTGGTAATATTTTAGATCCGAGAATGAAAGGACAAGGTAAAGATCTTGGGGCAAAAGCAATTGTTCCTGATGTTCCGGTTGGTTCTCATACAGCATCTTTAGGATTGGCTTTTTATGATAAAAAAGTTTTTCCTGCAAAATATCAAAACGGAGCTTTTGTTGGTCAGCATGGTTCCTGGAATCGTGAAAAAATTTCTGGCTACAAAGTTGTTTTTGTCCCTTTTGTGAACGGAAAACCTTCTGGAAAAGCTGAAGATTTTTTAACCGGTTTTATTTCAAATGATGAAAAAGCGGAAGTTTACGGGCGTCCGGTTGCAGTTACGGTTATGAATGACGGATCGCTTTTGGTAAATGACGATAGCGGAAATACGGTTTGGAAGGTTTCGGCGAATAAATAAAATTTTAAAATTCAAAACTAGAAATTCCAAATTCCAAATCTTACATATTATTTAAACACATAGAAACAAAGATTTTAATATAAGCAAAGGCATTTCACTCTGCATCAATTCACATAGCTATGTTCATTTAAACAAGTGAAACGTCTTTTTTAAATCGTACAGAATCTATGTTGCTATCTGTTTAAAATCCGCACATTTAATCTACTCATTTATGATCTTAAAAAAATATTGTCTTTTTCTTGTTGCGATTTTTGTTTCTCTAAACACTTTCGCACAAGAAAAAGGCAAATCTATTGATTCTCTTAAAACAGAAAAACTGGAGGAAGTGGTTATTAGTCCGCTTCATATAAATACCAATATTTTGGATGCTCCGGCTTCGATTGGGATTTTATCCAAAAGTCAGCTTTTGCAAAATAACACCAGCGATATTACAACGGTAATCAATACAATTCCCGGTGTTTTTATGCAATCGTCGAATTTTACCACAACTCGAATTTCGATTCGCGGAATTGGCGCCCGAACTACTTACGGAACCAACAAAATCAGGGCTTTTTACGGAAGTATTCCCTTAACTTCGGGAAACAGCGAAACGGTTATTGATGATATTGATCTTGAAAACCTCAACCGAATTGAAATTATAAAAGGGCCGCTTTCGAGTATTTACGGCGCAGGCTTAGGCGGTGCAATTTTAATTTCACCTCAACTTTCTAAATCAAAAGGACAAAGCGCCGGCGTGAGTTCAGTTTTTGGTTCTTATGGTTTATTAAAAAATAGCTTGAATTATAGTTTAAACGAAAATGAAGGCAGTTTAAACATTAGTTATCATAATTTAAAAACAGATGGCTGGCGCGAAAACAGCGCGTATAATCGGGAAGGAATTACGCTTGCAGGCGAATTATTTCGAAAACAAAACAGCAAACTGACTTATTTTACTAATTATACGTATTTAAAAGCTTTTATTCCGAGTTCGATTAACAAAGATACTTTTGAAAATAATCCCGAATCTGGCGCTCCAACGTGGGTGGCTTCAAAAGGATTTAAGGAATACAAATCGACTTTGGGAGGATTAGCGTATGATTTCAAAATCGGTGACAACCTAAACAATTCAACTTCTGTTTTTATTAATTATAAAGACAGTAATGAACCGAGACCTTTTGATATTTTGCGCCAATATACTTTTGCGACCGGAGCGAGAACGCAATTTTCCGGTAATTTTAAAATTAAGGAAACCGCAATTCATTTCATCGCCGGAGCTGAATATTTTACGGATACTTACAGCGGAAATACTTTCGAAAATTTATACCAGCAAAATAACGGCCAGGGAAGTCTGCAGGGAAATCAGCTGACGGAAACCGATCAAAAAAGACATTTCTACAATATATTCTCGCAGCTTAAAGCTTCACTTTCAAAATATTTTGAAATTCAGGCGGGAATCAATTATAACAAAACACAATTTGAACTTACTAATTATACCGAAAACTCCTATCAGAAATACAGTTATAATGGTATTTTCTCTCCGCAATTGTCTTTTCTTTTTAAACCAAATAGTGAGCAAACAATTTACTTTTCTGCAAGTCGGGGATTTTCTCTTCCAGCTACCGAAGAAACCCTTACCAGCGAAGGCACAATTAATCCGGATATAAAACCTGAGAATGGTTATAATTTTGAAATTGGCGGAAAGTTCTATTTTTTCAATAAAAAACTTTATACTGAAATTGCCCTTTATCGAATGGAAATTAAAGATTTACTGGTTGCAAAAAGAGTGGGCGACGATCAATATGTGGGCGCAAATGCCGGAAAAACTTTTCATGAAGGAATTGAAGTTACGCTAAATCATAATTGGCAAATTAACCGATTTTTTGCATTGAATTCTTATTTGGGAGCATCTATTGGAAATTATGAGTTTAAAGAATTTATTGATAACGGAAATGATTTTTCGGGAAATAAACTAACCGGAGTTCCTGCCAATAAAGTAAATGCAGGTTTGAGTTTTAATACTAGTTTGGGAATTTATTTTAATGCCGATTATCAGTTTGTAGACAAAGTTCCTATGAACGATGCTAATTCAGCTTTTTCAGATTCATATACTATTATCAATCTTAAAACAGGATATCGATTTGAAATTCTGCAAAATCTAACTTCTCATATAGCTGCGGGAATAAATAATGTAACTAATGAAAAATATGCTTCGTTAATTTTACCAAATGCGGTTGCAAATGGCAATACAGCGCCCAGATATTACTATCCAGGTTTACCTGTAAATTATTACGGTACTATTTCATTAAATTACTTATTTTAGATGTTTATTTCAAATCGAAAAAAGATGTCTTCTGAATTACAAAAAAAACTCGATTATGTCAGTCCTTGCAGGGCAAGCCGATCGCTGCTTGCAGGTGAAATTTTAGAAAATCATTCTTTATTTGATGAACTGGTTGCTGCCTGTTTTTTAACTTCGGATAAAAATCATCACAGAGCATGCTGGATTTTGGAATTTGTTTGTTACGAAGAATTACTTTGGATGCAGCCTCATGTAGATTTTTTCTGTTCGAATCTGAAACATTTGAAAGAAGAAAGCGCCATTAGACCAATTGCAAAAGTGATCCAGCTTTTAATAAAATCTCATTATAAAAAAGCCGAAAACTGCATTCTCCTTTCTGAAGATGATCTTCAAAATTGCATTGAAGCTTCTTTCGACTGGCTGATAAATGATGTAAAAGTAGCTACAAAAGCTTATTCTATAAGAACTTTATATGTTTTGGGAAATTATTACGAGTGGATTCATCCTGAACTAAAAATTATTCTGAACAAAGATTTTTCAAATCATTCTGCAGCATACAAAGCCGTTGCCAAAGAAGTTTTGAAGAAAATAGAATAGCATTGAAGTAATCTGGATATTGTAAAATAAAAAAGGGCAGCTTTGATAGCTGCCCCTTATTTTAATATTCTGGATTTGATTTTTTTGAGTTATTAAATTTAAATCTCAAGAAAAATTCGTTTGAGTTTTTGGCACTTGCCATAACTTTACCTGTATTTGTTTCATAAGCATAACCGAATGTCAAATGCTTACTAATTGTTATACCGGCCATTGCTGCGTAAGCATTGTTTACTCTGTAACTTCCTCCAATTTCTAAAAATTCTTCAATTTGGAGCATTAAGTTAAGATCTACAGAAAGTGGCGCACCATTAACATAACGCATCATGAAAGATGGTTTTAAAATTAAAAGTGTTGTTGTTTCAAGATCGAAATTATAACCACTGCTTAAATAAACATGTGGCCTGTCTGTAGCAACAGCCGTGTAACCATCTTTGTTTTTTGCTCGTTCAGTATTCAAAATTCTTGGGACAGAAAGGGATACGAAATATTTGTCACTTTTTAATAAGGCTCCAACACCAACATTTGGATTAAACTGATTGATGTTTGCTAAAGCAGGATCTGACTGATTTGAGTAGGTTTCAAGACCAGCAGCATTTACATTGTAAAAATTTCCACCGGCTTTTATTCCGAAATACAAATCAGTAAGTTCACCAACCTGCATTTTGTATGAAAGGTCAATTCCTAATTGGGTTTGTTTTTCAACGAATGTCTTATCGTAAACCATAGAAACTCCTAATCCGATGTTACCTCCTACAGGTGTACCAAAAGATACGGCTTGTGTCTCGGGAGCATTTTCAATTCCTGTCCATTGTTTACGAAATGTAGTTGCCAAAGCGGTTTCGTTGTCTACACCTACATAAGCCGGGTTTACCAAATTCATGTGGTAGCGGTATGTTGTAAGTATGGTTTCTTGTTGGGCAAAAAGCATACTACTAAAAAGTAGTAATGCTCCCGCCGATATATTTTTAATTATTTTCATTTCTAAAATTTTAATTTTTACAATTACCTGTTAATGTATATCCAACCTTGTCTGTCAATTGTTCCATTACCATCCAAATCGATTTGATAGTAATAAGAACTTGCTGCAGGTAAAGTACTTGACTGGCCTTTCGCATGTCCGTCCCAATTATTTTGGTAATTTCTTGCAGTAAATACTTCTGCTCCCCAACGATTGAAAACACGAACTACAGAAGCAGGATAATTTTCTATATTAGAAACAACCCAGGTATCGTTTATACCATCTCCGTTTGGAGTAAAGGCTTCAGAAATGTTCATTTGATCCTTATCGCAGGCATCTCCAATACCATTATTGTTACGATCTTCCTGATATGGATTTGATGTAATTGGGCAATTGTCTTTTGTATCTAAAACTCCGTCATTGTCATCATCAGGATCGCAATTGTCTAAAATCCCGTCATTGTCATTATCCCCAGATTTGTTTACAACAGTCACTTTTGCAGTGGCAGTTGCTGTGTTTCCGCTTTTATCTACTACCGTTAAAACAACTGTATTGGCTCCAACATTGGTGCAATCAAAAGAAGTTTTGCTAAGTGTTACGGTATCTATTCCGCAATTATCTGAACTTCCATTGTTTACCTGATTGGCCGTAACCGAAACATTTCCTGCCTCGTCAAGTTCAACCGTTATATCCTGAGCCTGAGCTACTGGTGCAATGTTTTCAAGTACGGTTACTATTGCGGTTTCTGAAGAAATTTCTCCGTTTGAACCCGTTGCAGTAAGTGTTACTGTATTTGCTCCTGCATTGGCACAAGTAAATGAGGATGGAGAAACTGCTAAAGTTAGCGATCCGCCACAAACTGTTATTGAACCATTATCAACATCTGCCGCTACGATTGAAGCATTTCCTAAAACATCAAATTGAATTGAGATGTTTTTTGTTAAAACAATTGGGACTGTTTTATCTTCGATTGTTACTGTTGCAGTTGCTGTATCAAAATTTCCACTGGCGTCTGTAACAGTTAAAGTCACTGTATTGGCTCCCACATTTGTACAATTAAAAGTATTTGGTGAAACTGAATACGTTAATGTTCCTAAACAAAAATCTGCAGATCCACTATCAACATCATTTCCTGTTATTGTAGCATTTCCTGTTGCATCGAGTTGAACTGTAATGTTTTTTGTTGAAACAATTGGTGCAATTTTATCCTCAACAGTTACAATAGCATCTTTAGTATCAGAATTTCCATGAATATCTGTTACTTTTAACTGAACTGTATTTGTTCCAATATTGGCACAAGTAAATGAAGTTATATCCAATTCTAGAGTATCAATTCCGCAGTTATCAGATGAAGAATCGTTAATATCAGAAGCAACAATTGTTGCATTTCCTGTAGCATCAAGTTGAACAGTAATATTTTTTACTGCAACAATTGGTGCCACTTTATCTTCAACCTTTACTATTGCATTTGCTGTAGAAGGATTTCCGCTTGCATCTGTCGCTGTTAAAGTAACTGTATTATCACCAATATTAGCACAAGTAAATGTATCTGGAGTAATACTCAAAGTTACTGCTCCGCAAAGATCTGCAGAACCATTGTCAACATCTCCAGCAACAATTGTAACATTTCCTGTTGCATCAAGCTGAACAGTGATGTTTTTTGTTGAGACAACTGGTGCTTCAGCATCTACTACAATAATATCATGATTACAAGTCTCTGTATTTCCGGCAGCATCTGTTGCTGTCCAGATTACATTTGTTGTACCAACCGGAAATATTGCTCCGTTTAGTGTAGCTGAATTATTAAAATTATTTAAAACAGATACTGTACTACAATTATCTGCAGCAACAGGATCTAAACTATTGTCTACTACTGTAAAACTACAAACACCTAAATCATTATTATAAGAAGCTGAAGGAACAGCACACATAATGGTTGGTTTTTCTGCATCAACTACAGTAATATCAAATGAACATTCTGTACTAACGTTGCCACTTGAATCAGTAGCTGTATATTTTAAAGTTGTTGTTCCAACAGGAAAGACAGATCCTGAAGTTAAACCAGTTACATCAGTTTGTGAAGGAACAATAGAAGCTGATAATAAAGTAATAATTACTTTACCCATTCCGGAATTTGCACCTCCAATATTAATTTGGTTAGCACCAGAGTTAAAAGATCCTGCTCCTCCACCATTACCCCCACAGCCACCATTATATCCACTTGGGCCACCACCTGCATAACCGCCGCCGCCGCCGCCATAACCACAGTTAATAGCGCCGCCGCCGCCGCCGCCGAAACCACCGGCAGAAATTGATTCATTAATACCTCCGACAGATCCATTCAGAAATGAAAAACCACCTTGTGATGGTCTAGCAGTTCCATCTGAACCGTTAGTATTAAAACCACCGCCGCCAGCTCCAGCAATATTAATTCCTGACCCAACATTTCCTCCATTTAGAGCCGTCCCTCCATTTCCTCCATTCAATCCATTATTTGCTGTCGTTGCTATAGAAGCTTCCTTAGAAGAACTATCTTCTAAGCCAGCACCGCCGCCGCCGCCCGCAACCATAATAGGAGTATTGCTAAAAGTGGTAATAAATGATCCACCACCTCCACCGGCACCATAATTATCACTTGTAGCTTCACCTTGCTGTCCTACAACTATTTTAATAATTTCATCTTTTACAAGATCAACTTCTCCAATCATACTGGCGCCATTTCCACCCATAAAACCAGGTGAAGTTGCATTTCCTCCAGAAGCGCCCAGAGCCTGAATAGTATACTTCCCAGTTGTAGGGACTTTCCATTCCTGAATTCCCTGAGTATTTATTGTAACAACTCCAGCTCCATATGCAGTATCACATTCTGCTTGGGTCGGACCAAATCTTCCTGTTGCGCCTGCATTTGTAAAAGTTGCAACAACTGGAATAGAGCTGGTACAGTTATCAGTAACTATTGGTGCAAAGGTAACAACAGCTCCGCATAAACCTGGATCATTATTAACTGTAATATTACCAGGACATGTTATTACTGGAACAATATCATCTACTACTTTAATTATTGCTGTAGTGTAACTTTTATTTCCATCTGTATCTGTAACAATCAAAGTCACTGTATTATCTCCAATATTGGAGCAGCTTAAATCTAAAGATGCTTTAACATTAGCTCCCAAAGGCTCGTAAGAAGCGCTTACAGAAAGTCTCTTAGGAATACTGCCACAAGGATCTCCACCAAAAACAGTATTATCGGCTGGAATATTGGCTGAATTTTTATTTAGTAAATAAGAGGAAACTACTGAGTTGCTGTTTGCCGAATGACAAGAGCCTAAAGTAAAACTGCCACATGTACCATTTGGGGTACCATAACTAGCAAAATTTATAGTTGTGAATACAGAACCCCCCGGTGCTGCTATAGCCATAACATTTGGTTCTGATTGTGTAGCACAAAAAGTTCCATAAGTAGCTGTTGTTATCATGTAACTGGCAATTCCTGTGTTATCTGTAGAACCATTATCCAGATCTGCAGCGTTCACTGTCACATTTCCGCTAGCATCCAGCTTTACGGTAATGTTTTTTGCTATTGCAACAGGTGGATTTTGAGCGTGTATCATATTGCTAAAAAGAAATAGGATACTCGCTAAAAAGAGTAATTTTAATTTCATATTGGTTTGTTTAAAGTTATCAACCAACAAAAATATATTGAAATAAAACCGCTCAAATAGCCCATTCGGACACATCAATAGCCCGAAACGACCAACTCAATTTTACAAAAAATAGCTGTAAGTATTGGATTTCTTTGTAAAAATCAAAACATTGAAAATCAACTAAATACAATTTAAGTAGAAATAAAATAAATTATAGAAAAATATTCTTTACCAAAGAAAAAACACGAAAAAGAAAGAATTTTACAGCGCTTAAAGCCTTATTTCTGAAGGCATTTTTCCAAAACGCTTTTTGAAATTTGCCGTAAACTTGCTGGAACTTTTATAACCCGTCGCCAAAGCAATATTTTTTATCTGCATATCGGTATTTTGAATCATCTGCATAGCAAGAAGTAATTTCTTCTCTTTATGAAATTGCATCATCGAAACTCCATGAACGAATTTAAAAGTCAACTTGAGTTTTGTGGGCGACATACCAACTTTTTCTGCTATATATTCTACGCCCAAAAACGGATTTGCTACGGTCTCCAAAAGCATTTTTTCAGCTTTTGCTATTTTTCTGTAATCAGGAGTTTCCTGAAGCGTATAACTTCCAATTCTCTGATCTAAAGAGGCATTCTTAAAAAAAGTAGAAATCAGCTGAAAAGCCTGGGTTTTTAAAAGTGCTTTGCTTAAAATATCCTGTTTATTGTTTTCTAAAATAACTAAAATTTCTTTGGTTAATTGTTCTGCATTCGGAACAATGTTTTGATAAGTAATAAATCCGTTATCTGAATTCAGAAATTGTTTAATATGATTTTCCTCAGAAAGTGTTTCAAAAGAAAAATTACGTTCAGCCCAGTCTTTATTAAAAGCAAACAAATAAAACTCGCATTCAGAACCTTTGTAAAAATAGGCTCCAACTGGCGTTCCCGGTTTTTTGAATCCCCAATATTTGCTCGAAAAAGGCGTTTTATCTGCAAATGTGTTTTGCAGTTTTACTTCACTCTCAAAAACCGAAAAAGTTAGTGTATAATAATCAATAGGAAAATCTTCATCGTAAATTGCTTTCAGCATTACGTTTTTCTTAAAAGTAATACTTGTTACAATAACCCATAAACCTTCTTCGATTTCACGGTATCGCATGACGCCTTTAGAAAAAGGATTATTTCTGTATACGGCCTGCTCTTCCTCAACATGTTTTACCGATGGAGAATTGACAATACTTTTTATAATTACCTGAGGCGAATTAGACAAATAAGGCAACTCAAAAAAACCATCTCTATAAAAGTTAATGTTGTCTTTTATAAATTTAACCCATCTTCCTACGTTCATATTTGTAACTCAAATTTTAATTTTCCCTAAAAACTGAAGGCAATTCCTTAAAACGTTTTTTAAATGCCGCTGTAAACTTACTTGCGCTTTCAAAACCTGTAATTATCGCAATTACCTGAACTTCAATTTCCGATTTTTGAAGCAATTGCTTTGCCAAAAGCATGTTTTTTTCTTTGTGATATTGCAGCATCGAAAATCCGAAAACGGTTTTAAAATTGGCTTTTAATTTTGTTGGCGATGTATTGACTTCAAAAGCAATATTCTCAATTCCTAAAAAAGCCGACTGTAAATTATGCAGAATCATTTTTTCGGCTTTGGCCACATTAAAATAATCCAGATTGCTTAACGAAATATTATCTGCAATACGACTGTCTTCAAAAGAATTGCTAAAAAACTCCGTAATTAACTTCATACAGTATTTACGTAATTCGGGAGTATTAAGATGAATATTATCTTCGTCTTCTAAAATTTTTGATATTTTTTTTGATAAAGAATGTGCTTTTGGAGCAATATCCAGCCAGGTATAAAATCCTTTTTGTCCGTTAAAGAAATTTTCAAGAATTCCTTTTTCACAAAATTTACCTGATTTAATATGCTTGTCAACCCATTCCTTATTCATTGCAATATTAAAAAACTTGCCTTTTGTACCTTTATAAAAATAAGTAGCCACTTCGGTATCGGGTTTGTAAAAAGTCCAGCAAGTACTTAGCAGCACTATATCCTCTGACCCGGGAACCGGAAATCGATATTCAAAAACCGAAAAAGACAAAATATAATAATCTTTAATATGATCCTGCGTATAAGTTGCTTTGGCAAGAATATTTTCGTTCATCGTAAGATTCGTTTCCAGAATCCAAAAACCGTCTTCGATGGTGCGATAACGCATGGTACCTTTCCAAAAAGCATTTTCTGTAACAATTAGCTGTTTGGCAGGTGTATGCTTAACAATAGGTAATTTGATAAGGCTGTCTAACATTACCTGAGGCGAATTAGACAGATAAGGCAATTCAAAAAAATCATCTTTTAATAAAAAAAGATATTTCTGAATATGGTTCGCCCAATTATTTGTGGTCATTATATTACGAAATGGATATTGGTTGAAAATCACGTCAAACCTAAGGAATTCAGGTATATAAAACAAAATATTTAAATCACTTCTTTAAAAAAAGTAAATCAATTTTATCAAATTATTTTTTGCTTTTGAAAATTTAAAAAACAGCAATTCCATACGCAATAAATTGGCATTTCTATTTTATCAATTATCTTTGCACAAACACACTACAAAATGAATTATTTTTCTTCTGATTTTAAATTAGGAATATTAGGCGGCGGACAATTGGGTAAAATGCTATTGTCTGACACCAGAAAATTTGACATACAAACTTATGTTTTAGATCCGAGCGACGAAGCGCCGAGTAAAATTGCCTGCAACAAATTCTTTAAAGGCGATTTGATGGATTATGAAACGGTTTACAATTTTGGAAAACAAGTTGATGTTCTTACTTTTGAAATTGAATTGGTTAATCTTGAAGCTTTAACGCAATTAGAAAACGAAGGCGTAAAAGTATATCCATCTCCAAAAACCTTAAAAGGAATTCAGAATAAAGGAATTCAAAAAGCTTTTTATACCGAAAGTAATATACCAACCGCAGCTTTTTTACGATTTGATTCTCCGGAACATCTTCAAAAATCGATCGGAAATAACGAAATCACAATTCCGTTTGTATGGAAATGCACCGAATTTGGTTACGATGGAAATGGCGTAAAAGTAATTCGCCAAATTTCTGATTTAGACGATTTACCAAATGTAGAATGTATTGCAGAAACAATGGTTCCGTTCAAAAATGAATTGGCGGTGATTGTAGTTCGAAATCCATCCGGAGAAATAAAAACGTATCCGGTTGTAGAAATGGAATTTCATCCTGAAGCCAATCAGGTAGAATATGTAATTTGTCCCGCAAGAATTGATGAAAAAGTAGCCGAAAAAGCAAGAGCAATTGCGTTGAATGTTTCGGAGAAATTTAATCACGTTGGCCTTTTGGCTGTAGAAATGTTTCAAACCAACGAAGATGAAATTCTGGTAAATGAAGTGGCTCCTCGCCCACACAATTCAGGTCATTATTCTATCGAAGCCAGTTACACCTCACAATTCGAAAATCATTTACGTGCGATTCTCGATCTTCCGTTAGGAAATACAGACAGCAAAGTTGCCGGAGTTATGGTAAATTTAGTTGGCGCCGAAGGTTTTTCCGGAGATGTTGTTTATGAAAACATCGAAACTATCTTAGGATGGAATGGTGTTACGCCACACATTTACGGAAAAAAACAAACACGACCGTTCAGAAAAATGGGTCACGTTACGATTGTAAATGAAGATATGAATGAGGCAAGAAAAATTGCTGAGCAGGTTAAGAATACCATTAAGGTAATTAGTGTTTAGTTATTCAGTTGCAGTTTTCAGTCGCAGTAAAACCTGAACTAAAACAAAATAAACAAACAAGCAGTTTTCAGTCACAGTTCAAAACCTGAAACCTGAAACAAAAAAAACAGTTTTCAAACAAACAAAAAAACATGAGCAAAGTAGCCATCATAATGGGAAGTATCTCAGACATGCCAGTCATGCAGGATGCCATCGACATATTAAAACAATTTAATATTGAAGTTGAGGTAGATATCGTTTCGGCACACAGAACGCCGGAAAAATTATTTGATTTCAGTAAAAATGCACATACTCGCGGAATTTCGGTTATTATTGCCGGAGCTGGAGGTGCAGCACATTTACCTGGAATGGTCGCTTCGATGTCACCGCTTCCTGTAATTGGAGTTCCGGTAAAATCAAGTAATTCTATCGATGGCTGGGATTCTGTTTTATCAATTTTACAAATGCCGGGTGGCGTTCCTGTTGCAACTGTTGCACTAAACGGAGCAAAAAATGCCGGAATTTTAGCCGCTCAAATCATTGGAAGCTATGATAAAAAAGTACTTGATACTATTATTTCTTATAAAGAAGAATTGAAAGCAGCGGTTAATAAGGCGGCTGAAGGATTGAAATAGTTTTCAGTTTTCAGTCACGGTTTTTAGTAAACTGTGACTGAAAACTGAAAACTAAAATTAAGCTACGTCTTCAACTTCCTCCAGAACAGACTCAAATTCGTATTCATTTATATCTTCTTTATTTATCCAGTTTTCTGAAGTAACCAGATCATAATTTACATTATCTTCTGTTGTCAATTCCCATATAATAGCTTCAGCTTCAGGAAACGGAATATTTTGAGATATTTGACTTTCAAACAATCTTTTAATAAGATTTCTGTCAGACAAACCATTGTTCAATAATTTCAGGACATTTTCCGCCGTCAATTTTCTTAGATCACCATTTGTTGGAGTCATTGAAAAATGAACAACCGATGCTTTTGCATTTGGAAATTTTCCGTTATAAGCTTTAAAAAGCAATTGATTGACATGAAACAAAGTTCCTTGCATGTGTATTTCCGGATATTCCTCACAAACTTTATCGATCAACATATTGTTTGATATTTGCTCAATCTGCCCTTCGCTTAGTTGATTTCCCAATTTATAATCCAACACTATTGCCGCAGCTTCATTTGGCTCATAATCAGAAATAGCCATTTCTAATAATTCCGGCAAACTGCTTTTCTCGGCTGTTGCGCCATCAGGATAATTGAATTTTCCCAGTAACTGAATAAAATCCTGATCAGACCAATATCCTTCTACTTCATTAACAGTATCTATATTCTTTATTACAATTTGATAGTTCATCATTTTTTATTTTAATTATGATCATTATTTTATAATTCTAATCTATTTTTTCAATTTACGCTTTTTAAAACCGCCTTAGCAATAAATAACATATCTATAACATAATCCATCTATGTCTTTATACTTAGAATCGATCTTGTTTAGGTCGCTGGATTTTTATAAATTGTTATCTTTGGAATTCAAAAATATTGAGTTCAATTAATAAAAATAATTACATCATAATGAACGTTTTACTTTCAAAATTCAATACTAAACATAATACAGCACCCTTTTCGCAAATTAAAATCGAAGATTATGTTCCGGCTTTTAAAGAAGGAATTGTTTTGGCTAAAGCCGAAATCGATGCTATTGTAAACAATACAGATGCACCAACTTTTGAAAACACTGTTGTCGCAATGGATTTTGCCGGAGATATTTTAGATCGTCTTTCAAGTGTTTTCTTCAATCTGAATTCGGCAGAAACGAATGACGAAATGCAAAAAATCGCTCAGGAAGTTTCGCCTTTATTATCAGAATTCGGAAATGACATTACGCTAAATGCTGCTTTATTTGCAAAAATAAAAAAGGTTTACGAACAAAAAGAAAATCTGAATTTAACTCCGGAGCAAACTACACTTCTTGACAAAAAATACAAAAGCTTTTCCAGAAACGGAGCCAATTTACCGGAAGACAAAAAAGATCAATTAAGAGAAATCGATAAAGAATTATCAAAATTGAGTTTACAATTTGGCGAAAATGTTTTGGCAGAAACCAATGCTTTTGAATTGCATTTGACTGACGAAACAGATTTAGCAGGTTTACCGGAAGGAACAATTGAAGCCGCAAGATTATTGGCCAAAGAAAAAGGAAAAGAAGGCTGGATTTTTACGCTGGATCATCCGAGTTACGTTCCGTTTTTGACTTATGCGGATAATCGTGAATTGCGTAAAAAAATGGCGATTGCTTTTGGAGCAAAAGCATTTCAAAATAACGAATTTGATAATCAGCAAAATGTTTTAAAAATTGCAAAATTACGTTTTGAAAGAGCCAATTTATTAGGATACAAAACACACGCCCATTTTGTTTTAGAAGAAAGAATGGCACAAAGCCCTGAAAAAGTTTTCTCTTTCTTAAATGATTTATTGGCAAAAGCAAAACCGGCAGCCCAAAAAGAATTTGCAGAATTGACTGCTTTCGCTAAAGAACTGGACGGAATTGAACAATTGGAGAAATGGGACGGCGCTTATTATTCTGAAAAATTAAAACAACAGCTTTTTAATTTAGATGATGAAAAACTAAAGCCTTATTTTCAATTAGAAAAAGTTTTAGACGGCGCTTTTACGGTTGCTCAAAAATTATACGGATTAACTTTTACGGAAGTTTTTGACATTGATAAATACCACGAAGAAGTTACAACTTATGAAGTAACAGACGCTGAAAACAATTTGGTTTCGATTTTCTACGCTGATTTCTTTCCAAGAAAAGGAAAAAGAAACGGTGCGTGGATGACTTCTTTCAAATCTCAATCTATAAAAGATGGCGTAAATGAAAGACCGCATATTTCGAACGTTTGTAATTTTACAAAACCTACAGAAACAAAACCATCTTTATTGACATTTAATGAAGTAACAACTTTGTTTCACGAATTTGGACACGGATTACACGGAATGCTGGCAAACACAACTTATCCGAGTTTATCGGGAACTTCTGTTTATTGGGATTTTGTAGAATTGCCAAGTCAGATTATGGAGAACTGGTGTTACGAACCGGAAGCTTTGGCTTTGTTTGCCAATCATTATGAAACCGGAGAAATTATTCCGATTGAATATGTGCAAAAAATCAAGGAAAGTGCAAGTTTTCAGGAAGGAATGGCAACTTTGCGTCAGTTGAGTTTTGGCTTATTGGATATGGCATGGCACGGACAAGATCCGACTAACATAACCGATTTAAAAGCTTTCGAAACAGAACAATTTGCCAATACACAATTGTATCCTGATGTTAAAGAAAATGCAATGAGTACTGCCTTTTCACATATTTTTCAAGGTGGATATTCTTCTGGATATTACAGCTACAAATGGGCTGAAGTTCTGGATGCAGATGCTTTTGAATATTTTCAGGAAAAAGGAATTTTCAATGTTGAGGTTGCTACGAAATTCAAAGAAAATGTACTTTCAAAAGGAGGAACAGAACATCCAATGACTTTATACAAACGTTTTAGAGGTCAGGAACCAAAACCTGAAGCTTTATTGAAGAGGGCTGGACTTTTGTAAATTTAGATTTCTGATTTTAGATTAAAGCCGAAGATTGACTTCGGTTTTTTTTATTTATTTTTGATTGAACTTTTTACTTATATTCGCGTTTTTTTTAAACTTAATCTTACAAAAAATATACATTGAAAAAATATCTAAAACCAATTCTTTATCTTTTTATTCTTGGATTAATTTCGATTATAGCTGTAAATGTATACGTGAAATCTTCGACTAAAAAATACATTTCACATACATTAAAAAGATTCCCGAAAAATGATGTGGGAATTATTTTTGGTGCGGGAATAAACGGAAATCAGCCAAGCAAATATTTAAAAGACCGACTTGACGCCGGAATCTTATTGTATAAGACAAAAAGAATCAATAAAATTTTGTTGTCCGGAGATAATGGACGTCAGGAATATGATGAACTTACCGTCATGAAAAATTATTGTTTTACACATGGCGTTGACACAACAAAAATATTCATCGATTATGCAGGTTTCGACACTTATTCGACAATGTATCGTGCCAAACATATTTTTAAAATTAAGAAAGCAACCTTGATTTCTCAGGAATATCATTTAAACAGAGCGATTTATATTGGCCAAAAACTCGGAATAAAATCAGTTGGTTATTCTGCTAATAAGGGCGAATATTTGGGATATAAATATGTTACTTTTAGAGAATACCTTTCTATTTTTAAATCCTTTTTGGATGTTTTGAGAAATCGGGAACCTCGTTTTTTAGGAAATCCAATTAATATCAATGGACCTTCAAATTATTCTAAAGAAGACAAACGATAAACAAAAAATCCGAAGTAAAAATTACTTCGGATTTTTTTATGCAATTTTATAAATTCACTTTTTAATTTGAACTCCTACTTACAATAATATTTTTTATTTTTTTGAATTAATAAATTCTTCAAACTGCTTTATTTTCAATGCTTCGATTTCTTCAATACGTTTTGCTCTTGAGTTGTTTAAACTATTTGTGTTTTTAGCCGTAACCTTTGTTGGAGGTTTGGTAAACAATAAATAATCTCCAAATAAATGGCTTAAAAACAAAGGAGATTTGCCGGGTCTGGTTGTATCAAAGTTTGCAGATGTATGGCAGGAAAGGCAATTTACTAAATTACTATTATTAATAGCATGTATATCTTTTTGAGAAGCCTGCGTGTAGGTTTCCATCGTAATGTTTGACAAATTAACCGAACCTCTGGCCAGCGAATCCGGAAGCGCACTTGCAATATCTCTTGTAACAATTGCTTTTACTTGATTTTCTGGAGAAACACCATCAAAATTTAACCAGATAGAACCATTGTAGAAATAATTTCTAAAAACATCTTTCAAATTCGCCGCAACACACTTATTGATATTGTCTATGTTATTAAAATTATCAGGTTCTTTTTGGCTTGTCGCCATAAAATTTCCAGTTTTTAAATCCCTTGGCACTCCGTATTCATAAAGGATAAATGCTTTATTAGGAACTACAGGTGAAGTTCCTTTTTTAATCCATGTTATTCCATCTAACCCTGTAGTTGTTCCTTTTTCGTAAAATAACTTTTCATTTACAGAAGTTACCGAATTATTCTTTTTATCATAAACAGGCGCCATATCCTGATGTTCAAAAGTTGCCCAGATAAATTCAGGATGATTTTTTACAACTCCTACCACGTGCATACCTAATAAGGCCATGGTTTTTTCAACATATTGTCCGTTGCTGTTTAGAACAGCGGCCTTCGTTGTAAAATAATTTTGTTGCTGTGCTTTTGCAATTGCATTTATATTAATCCACGAAACTTTTAATTCTAAAGCCCCAACAGGAAATATTTCTGAATTTGAAACAGGTAATTTCCCACTATTGATTAAAGACGCCATTGTAACTGCTTTATCTTTTAGCAGCGTATTAACATGAATAGAATAATACACGGTATCTGCAGCATTATTAAATTTAGGATTTGAAAGCAAAACACCATGAGATCCTGCCTGGTTGATAGAACTCAGAGTTAATTTCATGCCCAACTGCGGCACAACATCTTCCATTTGCGGGCTTACTAAGTCAAGAGAATCTAAGAAGAATGGATTTCCGCTTGGCAATGGTTTGGTTACCCACAAAAACTTTTGCCAGGACCATTGGTGAAAATCACAATTTGTTGTATTTGCATTATCAAACGGACTTCCATCGCCTTCTGACGGTGCCGGCGTTTGCTCGTGCGGAAACCAGCTGGTTTCACAATGACAGGAATCAGTTGCTGAAGCGGTATAGCCGGAAGAAACTCCGAACTTTTCCATTATTTTTTCCTTATTGAAAAAAAATAAGGTAACCGCTGCTATTATGAAAACAACTAATAAAGTAATTATAATAGGTTTTCTTTTCATTTTGTTTTTGGTGATTAATTATTGAGGACAGAATAATTGTAGATGAAATAAGCTATTTTTTTTAGATCTTTCCGAAAGAAAGTGCTTAACAAAAAAGGCCGCCTAAACAGACGAGCCTTTTTAATGAGATTTGTTTTCAGAGAAAATTAGTTTTTATGCCAATTGTTCTTGTAAATTTTTTGCTGTAGCGACAGGTACGTTTTCAATTTGGTGGTTGAAATATGAAAATCCTCCAGTTCCGTTCCATGCGTTATCGATAGCAAAATGAGCATCGAAATCAGCTAAGAAAGAACCAATTGCCGGAGGTGGGAAAGATTGAACGTATTGTCCGTGTAAACTAACTACCTGAGTAAATTGTCCAAATCCTGTTGCATATATTTTTCCTTTTACAGAAACAACAATATGATTATTAGGACCGTTTATAGCCTGTGTAATAACTACTGTACCGGATACTGTATGTTGTGATGGTACTACTACTAAACTAAATGTTGCAATTGGAGCGCCTGGCATTCCAACATTTCCGATTGTGCCTTTTGCTAAATAAGCTCCTTCTAATAAATTTTCCATGGTGATAGTTTTTTGGTGTTGTTTTTCTTACTCGTAAGGCTTTTCAGAAACCGCCTCGTTTATTTTAGTGGTTTCTGCTCCACTTTCTTTTTATTTTTTAAAGTATATTTTGTAACAAACAGATTTTCCGGTTCAACAGTTATGTTTTTTTAACTGTCATTTTTATTTTCGTGATTAAAATTACAATGGAGATGAAATCACGAATAAAAAAATGTCATGAGACAGGTTTTTTTATCCATGAAGTGAATAATATGTGGAATGAATTTTTTAGAAACTAGTAAAATGAATCATTTCCTTTAATTTCTCTGATTTCAACACAAGCCTTATTCAGTAATCCAACGTGCTTGTTTTTGTCTAAGTTTTCTAAAACACGAAACCAAAAATTAATCTTTCCACCGAAAGCATTATGAGTTTCAAATCGAAAGTTTTTAAGGTGTTTTCTTTGTATAACAACATTATTTCCAATTATAAGATCTGACGAGAAAATTGTATGTAATGCATTGGGTATTAAAAACAAACCATTTGAAACAAAATCCAGTTCCGTCTTAAATGATTTTATTTTTGGAAGATAATTTTCTGATGGAACCAAAAGAACTCCAAGTATTAAAACAACGATGTTTTCTCGCTGCATAACAGCGCTAACTTCAGCTAAACAATAATAAGTGTAATAATCATCCGCATCTAAAAAACTGATCAAATCTCCGTTTGCACGTTCAAGACCTATGTTTCTGGCATTTCCTGAACCTCTATTTTCTTTCAATTCAATTATTTGAATATCCGTTAGCAAAAATTGCGGAGCAAAAAACAACAAAGCTTCTTTTAAACGAAACAGACTTTTATCTGTACTACAATCATCAACAATAATAATTTGCGAAGGTTTTTTTTCCTGAAAAGCCAAAGAAGTAATAGCGTCAAATATGAAAGCTTCTGTATTGTAAAGAGAAATAACTATGGTATGTTTCATAAATTTATTAGTCTCAAATTGGATATCAAAGCTTAATCTCACCAACCTTTACAGCCATTCGCTTTTTTACGTGCATTCTGATCTCCTCTCTATTATTTGAATTAAATCGAATTGTTTTATATCAAAACTATTGCAGATCATTACACTGAAGTTCGTAAATGTCACAGAAAGAACATTTTTTGCTATAAAACATAAAAAATAATACATAAGACTATTCTTAAAAAATAATATATTTTCAAAATAAGTTTCATTTATTTTTGAAAGTTTAAAAACTTTTATTTACATTTGATCTATGGAATTCAAAGAAGCAAAAAATAAGTTTGTACAAACCTGGGGAGCATTAGGTTCTCAATGGGGAATTAATAAAACCATGGCACAGATTCATGCTTTATTAATGGTCTCAAACGAAGCTGTTTCTATGGAAGACATTATGGAAGAATTACAAATTTCGCGCGGAAACGCCAGCATGAACCTAAGAGCTTTAATGGATTGGGGAATTGTTTATAAAGAATACAAAGCCGGAGAAAGAAGAGAGTTTTTTACTGCCGAAAAGGATCTGGATGAATTGGCCGTAAAAATTTCAAGAGAAAGAAGTAAAAGAGAAATCAAACCTGCTCTTAAAATTTTAAAAGAAGTCTCGACTATTGAAGCAAAAGAATCTTCTGCAGAAGAAAAACACTTTGTTGATCAAACTTCTAAATTGTATGATTTTGTTTTAAAAGCAGATAATATGTTAGATAAAATAACAGAATTCAACGAGAATTGGCTTGGACGTTTGGTATTAAAAATTATGAAGTAAAATTTCAATCTAAAAAAATTTAACTATAACTTTCATTTTTTTCTGAAAGTTTAAAAATAAAAATCATGAATCTCAACATTATCGGCTATTTTATCTATCTCGGCATTACGGTTTTCATCATTTTGAAAGTTGGAAAAATATGCTATAAAAACGGAAATATTTACGTCGCAGAACTCATCCCGAATCATGCGGATATCTGCCAGAAAATTAATCAGGTTTTGCTATTGGGATATTATCTTTTAAACATTGGGTATTGCGCAATGACGCTTATTTCCTGGCAAAAAATTTCATCTTCAACGCAATTAATAGAAACCATCGGAACAAAAACAGCAATTATAATCTTTATTATTTCAATATTACATTATCTCAATATCATTATTCTTACCAAGTACATTCATAAATTAATTAAATAAAACCTTAAATTTAAATATCATGGAAACTACAAAAATTTTAATCGGTTACGGACTTTATTTACCAATCGCATTATTTCTTACTTATTATGTTTCTAAAACTCTTTTTAAAAACGGAAAAATATTTATGCTGGACATATTTAAAGGCCGCGAAGATATTGCGGAAGCCACCAACAAACTTTTTGAAACCGGATTTTATCTTTTAAATATTGGTTTTGCTTTAATGATTCTGGAAATGCAATTAAGCAACAACAGTTATCAGGAATTGATTGAAAGATTAAGCTATAAAATTGGCGGTTTTTCTATTTACTTGGGAGTAATGTTGTTCTTCAATTTGTATTTTTTCTTTAGAGGAAAAAGAAAAGCAAAAGAAGCACAACGAGAAGAAAGACTGGTTTTTAAAGCATAATTATTTTTACTAAAAGTTTGCCACGAATTTCACGAATCTTCACGAATTTAATTTTACCACTAAAGTCGAAATTCAAAAATTAGCGAAAATTTGTGCAATTCGTGGCTAAAAAAAACACCAATGAACAAACTCATAATCGCAGCCGGAACAGGATTTTTAGGACAGGTTTTAATCCATCATTTCAAAGATAAATTTGATGAAATTGTAATTCTGACAAGAGGAAAATCTCAAACAATTGACAAAATCAAATACGTAAACTGGAATGCAAAAACTTTTTCTGGTTGGGAAAACGAACTCGAAAATGCAACCGTTTTAATTAATCTCGCAGGAAAATCTGTTGATTGCCGATATACGAAAGAAAATAAAAAAGAGATTTTGTGGTCAAGAATTCAAAGCACCAGGATTTTAAACAAAGCAGTTTTAAATTGTGCAAATCCGCCGAAACATTGGCTGAATTCATCGACTTCTACTATTTATCGTTTTTCTTTGGATAAACAAATGGAAGAGGTGAATGGCGAAATCGGAAATGATTTTTCCATTAATGTTGCGCTTTCCTGGGAAAAAGCATTCTTTAAAACCGAAACTCCAAATACTTTAAAAACGGCTTTGCGAACTTCGATTGTTTTAGGTAAAAATGGCGGTGCATTCATTCCGTTAAAGACATTGGCAAAAATTGGTTTTGGAGGAAAACGAGGAAAAGGAAATCAGTTTGTGAGTTGGATTCACGAAGAAGATTTTGCCAACGCAGTTGATTTTATCATTCAAAAAGAAATTGTCGGAGTTATAAATGTGGTTTCTCCTGAACCTGTTCGTAATTTCAATTTTATGCAAAAACTTAGAAAAGCAATTGGTTTCCCTTTTGGAATTCCGATGAATGTTTTTCTGCTGAAAATTGGGTCTTTCTTTATTAGAACAGAAGCTGAATTGGTTTTGAAAAGCAGAAATGTGATTCCGAAACGACTTTTGGAAAATGGATTTGAATTTAAGTTTGGAGATATTGATAAGACCTTTGAAAATTTATTAAGCAAATAATTTATTGTTTTCTTGTTAGTGCTCCAGCGGAGCAAAATGTTTATAGAAAACACAATGTCGCCTTTAAATAAGCTCCAGAGGAGCGACATCTTTATCGATATAGTTATTAGTAGAACATTTCACCCCGATGGGGTTTTAACTACGAGAACGTTACATCTATAAATATAAAATCCCGCTGGGACTTAATAACAAATTTATCAAATGACAACCATAAATAATAACAAAAATAAAGCATCAAAACAAACTGTTTTTGATGCATCAAGAAATATCGATATTCATCAAAAATCTGCAAGCAAATCAAATGAAAAAAAAAATTACGCGCACAACTTCAGAAAAAAAATAAAAATGCGTCGTTTTTTTAAGCTCCAGCGGAGCGATATATTTGCTTTCTGATTATTCCTAAAACATGCCACCCCGCTGGGGTTCAAAACCTTTTTTAATGGTTCTATAAATATAACGTCCCGCTGGGACTTGAAATACGCTGATTAATTATGACAACAATAAACCTCACAACAAAAATAAAAGCATCAAAACAAACCGTTTTTGATGCTTCACGAAATATTGATATTCACCAGAAATCTGCGAGTAAAACAAGTGAAAAAGCAATCGCCGGAATAACTTCGGGATTAATAAATTTAAACGAAACCGTAACTTGGCGTGGCAAACATTTCGGGTTTTATCTCACACACAAAAGCCGAATTACTGCTATCGATTTCTACGATTATTTTGTGGATGAAATGGAGCGTGGCAAATTCAAATCTTTCAGACATGAGCATTTTTTTGAACAACAAAATGGTTTTACCGTTATGAAAGATAAATTGCAATATGAAACTCCGTTTGGAATTTTTGGAGAATTATTTGATATTTTATTTCTGGAAAAACATCTCACTCACTTTCTTTTAGAGAGAAACAAAATCTTAAAAGAAGTTTCTGAACAAAGCAAATTTTAAAATCATATTTCTTTTGAAAAATGAATTTTCTCGCTTTACGGTTTGCGTGAGGGATAGGAGCTAACTGCCGAAGCAGTGTGGATAGCCCGACAGCATCCCGATAAGTGGGCGTATAAGCGCAAAGTAATTTGCCCACTTATCGGGATGGTGGCACGCCCCTATTATTTTAGACTTTAGACTTTAGATTTTTTATTCTTAAAATTTTATTTAAAGAAAAACAATCATCAGCCACCAAAAAATTGGCACACTTTCGACCCAAAAAGAAGTATAATATTTGGACCGATTTGGGTTTGCAAAAGCGATAAACAACATGAGCATAGTGACCATGATGAGGTTGATCATGAGGTCGTGAAAAGTAAAACTCAAAATGCCGACAATCCAAAACGGAATCAATAATAAGAAACCTAAAATCTTGGTTTTCTTTACGCCAATTGTCTGCGGAACGGTTTTTAAGTGCGGATCATCATTGGCTAAATCTAGAATTTCGAAAACTAAAATCAGCACAAAAACCAGTACAAAACGCTGAATACATTTGATGAAAAAATTACCTGTAAAAGGAATTTCTGCATTTATATAAGGTAGAACCAACGTCGCCCCTACCCAGCAAAGTGATACGATGTAGATTTTTACGCCAGCCCAGTTTCGGGCATTTTTTCGATTTGGAAAAAACGGAAGTGTGTAAAGTGCGGTTATGGCAAATATTCCAAAAGAGACTATTTGGGTTATTCTTTTTAATTGAAAAAAATAATAGCCAACCAAAATGAGCGAAACGAAACTTAAAACAGCTATAATTTTTAACTGATTCCCGATTGGTTTTTTTTTCACCCGAACCAAAGCATCGTATTTAACAAAATTATACCCCACAATTGTTCCGAAAAAAACGAACAAAGCCATTGGCTCATCATATTGAATATGAAAAAAATAAAATGTAATATGAACTAATGCGTAACACGACAAAGCCACATGAATACTGCTATGGAGGTAAAAATCGAATATTTGTTTCAACACTTTCATTTCTTAAATCTAATCAATTATTAACAAATCAACTCTTTAGTTAGAAATTTCATAAAAATTGAAGTTAAAAATACCTATTAAATTATTAATAATACTTAATTTTGCGCCACAAAAAACAACACATTTACTATAAAATGTAATAAACCTTGTGTAGACTTGATCAAATGAAGATTACGCGCTGTTAATTACATTGCCCTTAAAAAAATAGATAGCTACAAATGAGAACAGATGCTTTTGCTTTAAGACACATTGGCCCAAGAGAAACAGATCTTCAACACATGTTAAAGACTATTGGAGTGGAATCGATTGAAAAACTTGTTTACGAAACTCTTCCGGATGATATTCGTTTAAAAGCGCCTTTGAATTTGGATCCTGCAATGACGGAATACGAATTTGCAAATCACATTCAGGAACTGGGAAAGAAAAACAAAGTATTCAAATCATACATTGGTTTGGGTTATCATCCAACTATTGTTCCGGCTCCAATTCAAAGAAATATCTTCGAAAACCCAGGATGGTATACAGCTTACACACCTTATCAGGCAGAAATTGCTCAAGGTCGTCTTGAAGCTATTTTAAATTTCCAGACTACTGTTATTGAATTAACAGGAATGGAAATCGCAAACGCATCTTTACTAGATGAAGGAACTGCAGCTGCAGAAGCTATGGCTTTGCTGTTTGACGTTCGTACTCGTGACCAAAAGAAAAACAATACAAACAAATTCTTCGTTTCTGAAGAAATTTTACCACAAACTTTATCTATCCTGCAAACACGTTCAACTCCTATTGGAATTGAATTGGTTGTTGGAAACCACGAAAACTTTGATTTTTCTAATGAGTTTTTCGGAGCTATTTTGCAATACCCGGGAAAATATGGTCAGGTAAATGATTATAGCGCTTTTGTTGCCAAAGCAAAAGAAAACGAAATCAAAGTTGCCTTTGCTGCTGATATTTTATCATTGGCTGCCTTAACTTCTCCGGGAGAAATGGGAGCTGCAGTTGTGGTGGGAACTACACAACGTTTTGGTGTACCAATGGGTTACGGTGGTCCTCACGCTGCTTTTTTTGCAACTAAAGATGAGTACAAACGATCTATGCCAGGTCGTATTATTGGAGTTTCTATTGATGTAAACGGGAACCGTGCCTTACGTATGGCTTTAGGAACTCGTGAGCAGCACATTAAACGTGAAAAAGCAACTTCTAACATTTGTACGGCTCAGGTTTTATTAGCGGTTATGGCCGGAATGTACGCGGTTTACCACGGACCAAAAGGATTACAATATATAGCTGGAAAAGTTCACGCATCGGCAGTTACTGCTGCTGAAGCTTTAAACAAATTAGGCGTTTACCAAACCAACACAGCTTACTTTGATACTATTTTAGTCAAAGCTGATGCTCAAAAAGTAAAAGCTGTAGCAGAGAAAAACGAAGTAAACTTCTTTTATGTTGATGCCGATACGATTTCGATCTCATTCAACGAAACAACTTCTATCGCTGACATCAACCAAATTATTGCCATTTTTGCTGAAGCTACAGGAAAAGAAACTTTTACCGTTTCTGAATTAACTGCTGCAAGCCAATTACCGGCTTCATTAGAAAGAACATCTTCTTTCTTAACGCATGATGTATTCAACAATCATCATTCGGAAAGTCAGATCATGCGTTACATCAAAAAATTAGAGCGTAAAGATTTATCATTGAATCATTCGATGATTTCATTAGGTTCTTGTACAATGAAATTAAACGCAGCTTCAGAAATGTTGCCTCTGTCAATGCCAAACTGGAACAGCATTCACCCTTTTGCACCAGTAGAACAAGCTGAAGGTTATATCACAATGCTTAAAAAACTAGAGCAACAATTAAATGTAATTACCGGATTTGCCGGAACAACATTACAGCCTAACTCTGGAGCTCAGGGAGAATATGCAGGTTTAATGGCGATTCGTGCTTACCATTTATCAAGAGGTGATAGCCACCGTAATGTATGTTTGATTCCATCATCTGCTCACGGAACAAATCCTGCTTCTGCAGCAATGGCCGGAATGAAAATCATTGTTACAAAAACTACTCCGGAAGGAAACATTGATGTAGAAGATTTGAGAGAAAAAGCGATTGAACATAAAGACGATTTATCTTGTTTAATGGTAACTTATCCTTCTACTCATGGCGTTTTTGAATCTTCAATTATTGAAATCACAAAATTAATCCACGACAACGGAGGATTAGTATATATGGACGGTGCAAACATGAACGCCCAAGTAGGATTAACAAATCCTGCTACAATTGGTGCTGACGTTTGTCACTTAAACTTACACAAAACATTCGCTATTCCTCACGGTGGTGGCGGACCTGGAGTTGGACCAATTTGCGTGAACGAAAAACTAGTTCCATTTTTACCAACTAATCCAATCTTAAAAGTTGGTGGTGAACAAGCTATTACAGCAATTTCATCTGCTCCTTACGGATCAGCTTTGGTTTGTTTAATTTCTTACGGTTACATCACAATGATGGGTGCTGAAGGATTAAAAAGCGCTACAGAACACGCTATTTTGAATGCTAACTATATGAAAGCCCGTTTCGAAGGTCATTATCCAATTCTTTACACAGGAGAATGTGGAAGAGCAGCTCACGAAATGATTTTAGATTGTCGTGCGTTTAAAGAAAACGGAATTGAAGTTGGTGATATTGCAAAACGTTTAATGGATTATGGTTTCCACGCTCCTACGGTTTCTTTCCCGGTTGCCGGAACTTTAATGATCGAACCAACTGAATCTGAAGATTTAGCAGAATTAGATCGTTTTTGTGATGCTCTTATCTCCATCAGAAAAGAGATCGAAGCTGCAACAGCCGATGATAAAAACAATGTATTGAAAAATGCACCTCATACATTGGCAATGTTGACTACTGATAATTGGGATTTCCCTTATACAAGAGAAAAAGCGGCTTACCCATTAGAATATATTGCTGATAATAAATTCTGGCCATCTGTTCGTCGTGTAGATGATGCATACGGTGACAGAAACTTAATCTGCAGCTGTGCTCCTATTGAAGCTTACATGGAAAACTAAAAAATAAGTTTTCTTTTAAATAATACATTTCTCCAACCCGACAGTTTTTTAAAACTTGTCGGGTTTTGTTTTTAGTTACCATTTGTTTCAGGTTTCAAGTTTCAAGTTCGAGCGTGACGTGAAACCTGAAACCTGAAACAAAACTATTGAGTTTTCTATTTTAACACTTTTAAAATCTTCCGTTTCATTTGTAACAAAATCAAAATGACTTTAAGAAATCTGCGAAATAAAAATTAATTCGCAAACAATTCGCAAACGTTTGAAATCTCGATAAAATCACAAAATCATTAGAAAATAAACAATATATCCATAAAAAATTTATTATTTGATAATTATATGCATGCATAGTATTTTTTATGGTAGTTATCATAAATTTATTTATAATTTAGCAATAAATTTATCGGATAATTAAGGAATAATGAAAATAAAAATAATAGGCATAGGAAGTTACATTCCTAATAAAGAAGTTAAGAATACTGACTTTGATAAACATATTTTTTTGAATGAAGACGGAACTCCTTTTGGATACCCGAATGAAGTTGTAATTAAAAAATTTAAAGGTATTACCGGAATTGAAAATCGCCGTTATGCCGAAGATCATCATACTTCATCTGATTTAGCATTTTTTGCTGCCGAAAGAGCGCTTGAAAATGCTAATATCGATCGTGAAACTTTAGATTATATCATATTTGCGCACAATTTTGGTGACGTAAAAACTGGTACAAATCAAACCGATATTCTACCAAGTTTGGCAACACGCGTTAAGAACAAACTGGATATCAAAAATCCTAAATGTGTCGCTTATGATATTCTTTTTGGATGTCCGGGCTGGATTGAAGGTGTTTTGCAAGCCAATGCATTTATCAAATCCGGAATGGCAAAAAGAGTTTTGGTTATTGGAGCTGAAACTTTATCAAGGGTGGTAGACGATCACGATCGCGATTCGATGATTTATTCTGATGGTGCCGGTGCTTCGATTTTAGAAGCTTCTGAAGATGATGAAACTGGTTTACTATCTTACGAAAGCGCTACTTTTGCCAATGACGAAGCCAACTTTTTATACTTCGGAAAATCATATAATCCAGATTTAGATCCGGATATTAAATACATAAAAATGTACGGTCGTAAAATCTACGAGTTTGCATTAAGTCAGGTTCCATGTGCCATGAAAAATTGTCTTGACAAAAGCGGAATTGGAATTGATGAGGTGAAAAAGATTTTAATTCATCAGGCAAATGAAAAAATGGATGAAGCTATCGTAGAGCGTTTTTACAAACTGTACGACAAAACTGCACCTAAAGATATCATGCCAATGAGTATTCACGATTTAGGAAACTCGAGCGTAGCAACCGTACCTACTTTGTATGATCTTTTGATACAAGGAAAATTAGAAAATCACGAAATTAATAAAGGCGATGTTGTCATTTTTGCTTCTGTAGGAGCCGGAATGAACGTTAATGCTTTTGTTTACCGATATTAATTTAAGTTACATAATAAGTCCCTGTGAGATGTCATATTTATAGAACAAATAATTCATTTTGGAAAAAAGCTCCATCAGAGCGATATTTCGGCAAGTGCAAACATATCGCTCCGATGGAGTTCTAAAATCCATTACCTAATTATCTATTAATCATCTATAAAGATTACGATTCTACGTAGCTATTAGTAAATCACATAAAATTATAGTCCGCATTTGAAAACATATTTTAAATGCGGACTTTTGATTTTCATTCTAATTAAAAAATACAAAAAAGAAGATAACTTTGTATATTTGCGCCTTTGCCGATAAAACATAAAAAATGTACGAAAAAACGTTTCCCAATAAAAGATTCAAACTTACTTTAGAATTTTTACAAAAACATGTCAAGACCTCAGAAACCATTTTTGATTTTGGCGTACCCAATCCGTTCTCTAAAATAATGGAAGAGAATGGTTATACCGTAAAAAACACAAAAGGCGAAGATTTAGATAACGACCAAACGGCTTTACAAACAGAAGAATATACTGTTTTTACGGCATTTGAAATTTTCGAACATTTATTAAATCCTTACACTATTTTACAAAACGTAAAATGTAACAAATTGCTAATTTCAATTCCGTTGCGTTTGTGGTTTTCTCCGGCATACCGTTCAAAAACAGATATGTGGGACAGACATTATCATGAATTTGAAGACTGGCAATTGGACTGGCTTTTAGAAAAAACCGGCTGGAAAATAACCGATCGCCAAAAATTTACACATCCTGTAAAAAAGTTTGGTTTTAGACCCTTATTAAGATATTTCACTCCGAGATATTATATTGTTGTTGCGGAGAAGATTTAGATCTTACACTAATGATTTAGGTTTAAATTTTAGATAAAAGCAAAAAAATCTAAAATCTAAAATCTAAAATCTAAAATCTAAAATTTTTTAAATGAAATATTACATCGTTATTCCCGCGCACAACGAGCAAGACCTGATTGGTTTGACATTGCAATCTTTGGTTTCGCAAACTGTTTTACCTTCAAAAATTGTAGTTGTAAACGACAATTCAACAGATAAAACAGAAGAAATCGTTTTGGGTTTTGCAAAAGAAAATCCGTTTATTTCTGTTGTGAATAAAACTTCAGATGCGATTCACATGCCGGGAAGCAAAGTGATTCAGGCTTTTCAGAAAGGCTTTGAAACTTTGGATTCAGAATATGATATTATTGTAAAAATAGACGGCGATTTAATTTTCCCTTCCAATTATTTCGAGACTATTATCAATCATTTCCAATCTGATCCAAAAATCGGAATGGTGGGCGGATTTTGCTACATTGAAAAAAATGGCGATTGGGTTTTAGAAAACCTGACGGATAAAGATCATATTCGCGGTGCATTGAAAGCATACCGTGCAGCAACTTTCCAGCAAATTGGAGGTTTAAAACCCGCAATGGGCTGGGATACCGTTGATGAATTACTTTGCAAATACTATAACTGGAAAATAGTTACAGACGCTTCTTTACATGTAAAACATTTAAAACCAACAGGTGCAAATTACAATAAAACAGCACGTTATAAACAAGGCGAAGCTTTTTATACTTTAGGATACGGTTTCTGGATCACGGCAATTGCTTCGGCAAAACTGGCTATGATGAAGAAAAAACCATTCTTATTTTTTGATTATATCAGAGGATTCTGGAAAGCAAAAAAAGCAAAAACCCCTTTATTAGTCACCCCCGAACAGGCTAAATTTATAAGAAAATATCGTTTTGAGAAAATGAAACAAAAGTTAATTTGATTCGAAAAACAACCGAAAATCGATAACTCATAACCCAAAACTCATAACTTATTTTTACCTTAGCCAATATTTGTAAAACTTATGATGCTAATTCGTTACTTATCTCAGATAGGAAGATATTTTTTAATGCTGAAAGAAATTTTCAATAAACAGACCAAATGGCCTGTAATGAGAAACTTAATTTTCAAGGAAATAGATGATTTAATTATTGACTCACTCGGAATTGTTTGTTTTATTTCTTTCTTCGTTGGAGGAGTTGTTGCCATACAAACAGCTTTAAACTTAACTAATCCTTTAATTCCAAAATATTTAATTGGTTTTGCTACTCGTCAATCTGTAATTCTAGAGTTTGCCCCTACTTTTATTTCGGTTATTATGGCCGGAAAAATGGGATCTTTCATTACGTCAAGTATTGGTACAATGCGTGTTACAGAGCAAATCGATGCCTTAGAAGTTATGGGTGTAAACTCATTAAACTACCTTGTTTTTCCTAAAATTATTGCCTTACTATTATATCCTTTTGTTATTGGAATCAGTATGTTTTTAGGGATTTTTGGTGGATGGCTTGCCGGAGTTTACGGTGGTTTTACAACCAGTGCCGCTTTTATTGATGGTGCACAAATGGAATTTATTCCGTTTCATATTGTTTATGCTTTTATCAAAACCTTGATTTTTGCTATGTTATTGGCAACAATTCCATCATTTCATGGTTATTATATGAAAGGTGGAGCTTTAGAGGTTGGGAAAGCAAGTACAGTATCGTTTGTTTGGACATCAGTTTCAATCATTCTTTTTAATTATATACTAACACAATTGTTACTGGGATCATGATAGAAGTAAAAAATTTAGAAAAATCATTTGGAGATAGCAAAGTTCTAAAAGGGGTTTCGACAGTTTTTGAAACTGGAAAAACCAACTTAATTATTGGACAAAGTGGATCTGGAAAAACTGTTTTATTAAAAAGTTTATTAGGAATTCATATTCCTGATTCCGGAACTATTGAATTTGACGGACGAGTTTATGCTGATTTAGATCCGGATGAAAAAAGAGAATTAAGAACGGAAATTGGAATGGTTTTTCAGGGAAGTGCCTTATTTGATTCGATGACTGTTGAAGAAAATGTAGCTTTTCCTCTAAAAATGTTCACCAACGATAATAAAGCGAAAATCAAAGAGCGTGTTGATTTTGTTTTGGAAAGAGTAAATCTTGTCGATGCGCACAGAAAATTACCTTCAGAGATTTCAGGAGGTATGCAAAAACGTGTAGCTATTGCACGCGCGATTGTAAACAATCCGAAATATTTGTTTTGTGATGAACCAAACTCTGGTTTAGATCCAAATACTTCTACTTTGATTGATAATCTGATTCAGGAAATCACTAAAGAATATAATATCACCACCGTAATTAATACGCACGATATGAACTCGGTTATGGAAATTGGTGAAAACATCGTATTCCTTAAAAAAGGTTTAAAAGCCTGGCAGGGAACCAAAGAAGAAATCTTTAGAACTGATAATAAAGATATTGTGAAGTTTGTTTATTCTTCAAACCTGTTTAAAAAAGTAAGAGAAGCGTATTTGAGAGAAGGGTAAGCTTTTTCAAATTCCAATATATACAGGAAATTCCAATAAAAAAATCCAAATTCCAAACTTGCTTAGTTTTGGAATTTGGATTTTTTTTATTGGAATTTCTACTGAATGTTGATCAGTTCAACTTCAGCATTTGGATTAAAAAGATAGGTCCTTCCTGAGCTTATTTCGATGCATTCAAAACGTTTTGTTCTCACGGCAAGTTTCTTGAATATCTTTCCGTTTTTTATTCTGAAAACACTTCCGTATGGAATCTCAAAAACATAGTTTTTATCGTTTTCCTTGTCATATTGCTTTAAAGCCAAAGACAAAGTAGTATCGGTATCACTACTTGCCGTAGGATTCTTAAAATGCCTCGCTAACAACGGTAATAATTGTCCCGGGAAAATTTCCGGACGAATAAACGGAACCATTAATCTTTGAAAAGTAAATTTCCATTCATCCCCGTGCGGTTTTATATTTCGTCCAAACTTTTCAAAAGCAACCAGATGTGCAATTTCATGAATCAACGTCATCAAAAAACGATATTTATTTAAACTTGCGTTTACCGTAATTTCATGCTTACCGGTATGTCCACGTCTGTAATCGCCATGACGCGTTTGACGCTCATTGACAATTTTGAGATGAACCTGATTGGCAACAATCAACTCAAATGCAGGCTTTACAGCATGTTCCGGTAAATATTTAGCTAAGGTTTCGTTCAAAATAATTATGAGTTATGAAGTATGAGTTATGAATTTACTAATTTGTTATTTTTCTTTGATGTAATAATAATACTTTTTATGATTTTCAAAACTTCACTACATTGATTATGCATTGACTCAAATTCTATTTGAGAAATATAATTTGTTCCAATTAATATTTCCAGCCAATACATTGATTCATCACATTCTTTCTGGGAAATTGATAATTTATGAATAAAATCAGCTTTACTTTGTGCATTTACAGCTTCTCTAACATTTGCACCAACAGAAGTAACTGAACGTAAAAATTGTTTACTCATCACAAACTCTTTCTTCTCAGCGACTAACCATTTGTAAAAATTAACTCCTCTAATAGCTAATTCAAAACTCTTAACCTTCACAATACTCTCACTCATAATTCATAACTTATAACTCATAATTAATTAAGGATTGGTAGAAGAAACTTCCAACACTTTCCCATTAAAATATTTATTTCCGTTTAAAGTAAAATCATAAATATAAGTGGCCATTCCTTCGGCAGAAATTGGCGCCTGATATCCCGGGAAAGCTTCATTTAGCATTTCTGTCTGAACAGAACCTAAAGCCAAGACATTAAACGAAATTCCTTTTTCTTTGTATTCTTCGGCTAATAATTCTGTTAAAGTAATTACGGCTCCTTTGCTTGAACTGTAAGCTGCCAATCCGGCAAATTTAAGACTTCCCCTAACTCCGCCAATTGAACTTATAGTTACAACGTGGCTTCCGCTTTGAAGATACGGCAAACAGATTCTCGTAAGATTGGCAACTCCAAAAACATTCACTTTGTAAATACTTTCAAAATCTGCCTGGGTAGTTTCTGCGAAAGGTTTTAATAACAACGCTCCTGCGTTATGCACAACGGCATCCACTTTTTTCCATGTTGAAGAAAGAAAATCATCCACAATCTGCAATGCTGATTCGTTTGCCAAATCAACTGAAAGGCAAGTTATATTTTGATGTTGTAAAAGTGCCTGAGGTGTATTTCTCGAAATAGCCAAAACCTGATGGCCTGCATTAGCAAACTGCAAAGCCAATTCATAACCAATTCCTCTACTCGTTCCGGTAACAATAATATTTTTCATGTGGCAAAAATAAGCAATCCAACAAAAAGAGTTATTATTATTTCATTGTAATTTCCTCTGTTGGAGTATCTGCCATTTTCGTTACGGCTGGTAAAAATTCCTGAATAAAAGCGGTCATATGCGGAATATCCATTACTTTAAATTCATCTGAAACATGATGATAGAATTCGAAATTTTCAAAATCAAAAGTGCTTATCGATTGACATGGTTTTTTGAATGCTTCATAAAAAGAGAAATTGTCCGATCTGTAAAACAATTTATACTCTGCTTCTTTTGGTAAAAAACCAATTGTATTTTTTCCCGTATACTGGTTTATTTTTTCTGCCATGTTTGACTTATCAAAACCCGTAATGTATGCCAAATAATCTCGTTTCATCGGTACACCAATCATTTCGATATTCAATTGTGCATATAAATTAAAATCCTGTGATTTTAGTTTTTGAACTAAACTTTTAGAACCCAAAAGTCCTTTTTCTTCTCCGGCAAAAAACACAACCAAAATACTTCGTTTATTCGATTTTGTTTCTGTAAAATATTTTGCCATTTGAGCCACAGCCGTTACGCCCGAAGCGTCATCGTTTGCTCCATTATTGATAACATCATCTTGTTTCTTTTTCTCTAAACCAATATGATCGTAGTGTGCGCTTAAAACCACAAACTCTTTTTTTAGCACGGGATCTGTTCCTTCAATAACTCCAACGATATTAAAAGCCGGCAATTTAAAATTGGTAAGTGTATCGCGATAGGTTTTAAAATAGGGTTTTACATTATTTGTTTTTAAGAAATCTTCTAAAAATACTGCTGCTTTTTCTATTCCTCTTGTTCCGGTTTCGCGGCCTTCTAATTCATCTGAAGAAAGATATTTTAAGAAATCCGAAACCTCAGTTTCCTGAACCTTGTATGTTATTTCAATTGGTTTTGATGTTTCTTTTGACGATTTATCGCCTACTGTAGTATTCGATTTACATGCCAACAAAACAAACGGAAGAAGAAAATATAGTTTTTTCATGGATGAAGAGTTTTAGCTTTAGAACCTAAATCCCTAAAGCAGATGATTTAAAATATTTTTTATACACTTTAAATACCTGAATACTTCCCAATAGAATGAAAAACAACGGAATAAAAACAGGCATTATATACTTTGAAAATGGGTTTGTTTTTTGAAAAAAGGTTTGCAATGTTACGATCAAACTCAACATTCCTAAAAAGACACCAATTAAAGTTCCTGCAATATAATAATATTTTAGCTGTTTTTCGGTTGCAATATATTTTCCATTAATTAAATATAGATTCCAACTCGTCCAGAATGGCACTTGCAAAAAATTGATACAATTTAAAATAAGGCCAATTACAAATGGTGAATACCTTAAAAATTGATTTATATGACTATTTGCAGATGTCGTTTGATTGGAATTTGAATAAAATAAGTAAGCCAGAACAAACATGAATACAACAGCAAAAAAATCAATAATTTTCATTAATCTTTTATTGTTAACCAATTGTCTGGCAAAAAGCAGCGTAAAATAAATCACAAATGTTTCAACAAAAATAACTCCGAATAAAAATAAAACTAAATTATGAAGTCCTGATCTTGAATAAATTTCTAATCCTGCGAGATTTAAATATCCAAGCGGAATTGAACCGATGAAACTCACCAGGAAACCAACGCAGATATTTTTTAATCTTTTCATTTTTAAATATTCATAATCTTATTATTCTGGACAAGATGCAGTTTGTATTCCCGCATCCCTACTTTATAATCTAAATACGGAACACCCATTTTATGATTCACAACGCTTATTTCGTACATATACGTAATATGTCTGGCGAGTTCTTTCCAGGCAAACCAAACGGAATGTTTAGGATCATAAATATGTGTTGGTTCGCTCGCGGCGCCGTTAAGTTCGACAATTAAAAAGTTTTCTCCTCTTTCTAATTCTTCAAAAGTGTTGTACATGATATCAAAACGCCCGAAGTAAAACTCCGGAATTTGAGTTGCAATATGATCAATCATCGCGGTTAGTTTTGGTGTAATTAAATCGCTTCCATCCAAAAATTTAGCGCCTCGCGCATGATTACCAAACGGAACTAAGTTTATGCTTTCATCTTTTCTTAAAACGCGTTTCAATTGATCTCCGTATTGTTCTTTTAAAGTTTCAAACTGAAACTTAAACCGTGGTGTTTTATTTATTAAATCTTCAATTGATGAAACGCCGTCACCTTTTACAATCAAAAATTCTTTTGAAACGATTCCCGTAATTTTTCCATTTTTTTGATGTGGATGACGTACATAAAAAACACCAACTTCGTTTTTAAACGGAATCAAATCCTGCAATAAAAAGTCGAAATTTGCTTTTTCTGCATACTCTTTTAATTCAGAAACTGTTTTTAATTTTTTTACACCTGAGCCTCGCTGACCAATATCCGGTTTTGCAATCAATGGAAAATAGATTCCTTTTTCGACAACTGTATCTACTATATATTTCAAATCTGTATTTTCCTTAATCAATATCGTTTTAGGATAATATTTTCTGGGCAGTAAATCGTAAATCTGTTTTTTGCTTTCCATCATAAATCCTCCATTCTTAATTTTCGGATTTGAAGCATTAAAGAAAAAGATAGATCTTGCTTTGATGGCATAATAAGCCCAAAGAAAATAAATAGGAATATACAAAACCTGAAATGGCCAGTATTCCCAATTGGTGATTTTATGAAAAAATAGCTTCATGATTACTTTATTAAATACTAATAAATGTTGTTGAAAAATCCTCTGCATTAATCAAATCATAATGTCTCATAATACCTTTGTTTTGTTCTATTGTGACTTGTGTAATACTCAATGTTTTTAAAATATCCTGTCTGTTTATTACTAAACCATTTTCGGTATCGTCATCTTGTGTATTTCGATGAAAACGGAACATATCCTGTGGCGAAATTTCACTTTTATCTTTTAAAAACTGCGTGAACCAATCCGAGCGTTTTTTCCTTATTTCGCCTGGATATAAAGTAACCGACGACCAAATATGATTTTTATTTTCGTCTAGCCTTGTCATTCTTTTTCCGAAACCGTCCCAGATAAGTTCATATAATTTTTCTTCCTGATACAAAACCAATGTAAATGGCTCGATATTTTCGAGATCAATCTCAGACCAAAAATCCTTAGGAGAATCGCTGTATATAATATCCAAAGCAATCAATCCGCGGCTTTTTCTATAGGAGAAAGCCGCTTCATGTTTTACCAAACCACCATTTAAAAGCACTAAAACTGTTTTATCTGCATCAACAGCAAACCAGGTTCCGCCCGCTTTTGGATCTTTGGGATATATAACATTTTTTCCGTTTTGATTATAGTTTCTTGGTGCGATTGCGCTTGGCCGAATAAGTTGTTCGTCACGGTTCGAAGTAATTATTACAACGCCATTATTATTTACAAAACTTACTGTACACATTGTTTCCTATATTCTATTGTAGAGCGTGCTACTCCAAAATTTTCGTTTACCATAACGTTTTTATATTGCAAAACTGCCACTTTTATCAAAGCCTGATGATGAATGCAGTGTTCCAGATTGTATAATAATTCTCTATAATAATTGGTCTGAATTCGCATGTTTAGTCCATCAATAAAATGCTCCAGATAAAGTATTTTATTTTCGCTTTTCAAACCTCTTTTTATTTCAAAAATGCATTGTTTTGCATAATCTGTTTCGGTTTGAATTTGTATATTTCTTTCTCTTTGATCATAATTTAAAACTCCTGATTCATAGCTTTTATCCAAACATTGAAACATCTCAAGAATATGTCTGGTGTGTTCTCCAATACTTGAATTACTTAAAGCTTCACATGGCTTTGAATAATCATGATCTGATAGCTGACCTAACAAATTAATTAGCTCATCTAAACTGCGATGTATCGATTTTATCAACATAATTATTTTGTTTTTAAAGGGTTAAAAAAATTATTTCTACTCAGATTAATTAATTCTATGCAACTCAATAACACGATCAATGCCAATACAAAGAGTAATCCTCCGTCGTTTTCAACTGCTATTCCCAAAATAAATAAATGCGAAAGAATAGCACCCGTCATAATTCCGCACGCTAATAAAGCGCCCATCCAGGTTGTTTTCGGAATTAATATTAAAGTAGCAGCAATCAATTCTACAATTCCGGAACCAATTCTGCCGTAAGGTTCCATTCCTAGTTTCGAAAAAATATAAACACTTTCTTCAGCACCGCTGAATTTAAAAAATAGTGTCTGCAATAAAATAGAAGAAGCCACTATTCTTAAAAACCAGATTATTTTTTTTCTTTTCATGATTTCTATCCTTTATAAAATTTCTTCCAGTTTGTATCTGCTTTCGACTTTAAATTAGCTTCGTCTTTATTCCAGCTTTTCAATGTGTTATTAAAATATTCATTGTAAAATAGATAAAGTTTTCCATCAATAATTTTAAAAGTCTCGGGATTTATTTCAACTTTTCCACCTGAACTTCCCATCGCATACGCGCACCATCCACCATATTGAGGTTCGTATTTGGAAGGATTTTTTAAAAAAGCATCCTTATTTTCGTTAGATGAAAATTTATAAATCACGCCTTGATACAATGCCGAAATTTCTTTTTTTCCTTTTATTGCTTTCGCCTGATTAAAATAAGCAACAGGATCATAACCCTGGATCGCCACTTTATTTTCTACATTATATTGAGCGACACGCTTTGAATCGTTTTGCGAAAATGAAACAACAGAAATAAATAGTGATACGAATACTAATAACTTTTTCATCTTATTTATTTTAAGTTTTTTAATACCGAAATCAACAATTCAGATGAGATTCGGTGTTTAAAATCCGGCGAAATATATTCGAACAAAATAGCACTATCCGTATTTACCACAAAAACAGAAGGAACCGGTAAAAAACTCGTATTCATCCCATTAGAATGTACGTTAATTACTTCTTTATAGTTTTCAGGAGCTTCAAAAATAATTCCCATTGCTTTTATTAAATCGCCTTTTGAGTCAGAAAGCAATGTGTATTTTACCTTATCTTTTTCTGCCGTAATTTTTAAATTTTCAGGAGTATCCGGACTTATCGCTATAATTTGATAACCTAAATCCAGGATTTTTTTTTCGGCATCAGCCAAAGCGGCAAGATGCATATTACAATACGGGCACCAGCCGCCACGGTAAAAAACCAAAACTGTTTTTTTATTTTTAAATAAATCAGAAAGTTTTGCATCCTTATTTTCAGATGATTTTAAAGTAAGATCCGGAATTTTTTCTCCTATTAATAGCGGAGCAATATCTGTCGCAGTTTTAGGAATTGCGTCTTGCGCATTAGCAACGAAACTTAACGTTGCCAAAAGCATAAAAATTAGTTTTTTCATAGTTTTTACATTTATCATTATTGATGATGTAAAACTACTTTGGTCTCAAAAAACAAAATGTCGGCTAATTTACACTTAGCCTAAAATAATTATAACTTGGTAATATCCTGTATCACAATCTCACTCCTGCTATAATGCAAAAGGTTATTATTTTCCATTTCATTTAATAACTGAGTGGCGGTTTGCCTTGAAGTACAAATAATTTGCGCGATATCTGTTTGGGTCAAATAATTTTCGATGGCCACCATATTTCCTTTTCTCACGCCTTCTTTTTCGGCCCAGTCTTTTAGAAATTGGTACATTCTGGTTTTGGCATCTTTAGAAATTAAATTAGAATAACTGTTTTTGATGCGTTTCATTTTCAAACCAACAAATTTGGTATATGAAAGTGCCAATGAGGGATTTCGAAGCAATAAATCTTCAAAATCTGACATTAAAAAACTACAAATAGCCACATCATCAGAAAGTACTTTGGCATATTCTTCGACTTTATCATCGGTTTCCAGAGTCAATTCACCAAATAAATCTCCTTTCTGGATAATATCTTTTATGGTTTCGTTGCCATCTTCATCAATAGCAACAATTTTAATATTGCCTTTTTTAAGTAAAAATATACGCGGAACATCCGAAGAAGAGAAATAAATAATCTCGCCTTTTGATGCTTTTTTAAAACCTGTAATAATACACAATTGCTTTATTTGAGAAAAACTCAATGTTCTAAACAATTTATGATCACGCAAATACCAATATTTTAAATCTTCGTACATATAAATTTGCTTTCTGTAAATGTAACAAATTTAGGAAGCAAACAAAAAACCCTTTCGAAGCCAAAAGCCTGAAAGGGTTTAAATTTTATTTTTGTAAGGAAAATTATCCTGCAATTACCGATCTTGAAATTACAATTTTTTGAATTTCTGAAGTTCCTTCGTAAATCTGAGTGATTTTTGCATCACGCATAAAACGCTCTACATGATATTCTTTTACGTAGCCGTTTCCACCGTGAATCTGCACAGCTTCAACAGCTGTATCCATTGCCACCTGCGAAGCAAATAATTTTGCCATTGCTCCACTTACATCGTAATTTTTGTGCTGGTCTTTATCCCAGGCCGCTTTCATACATAAATGACGCGCCGCTTCAATATTTACAGCCATGTCTGCCAATTTAAAAGCAATTGCCTGATGATTGCAGATTTCAGTTCCAAAAGCTTTTCTTTCTTTCGAATATTTCAATGCCAGTTCGTAAGCTCCCGAAGCAATTCCCAAAGCCTGAGAAGCAATTCCGATACGTCCACCCGCAAGGGTTTTCATTGCAAATTTAAATCCGAAACCATCTTCGCCAATTCTGTTTTCTTTTGGAACTTTTACATCATTAAACATTAAAGAGTGTGTATCCGAACCACGAATTCCCATTTTTTGTTCTTTTGGACCAACAGAAAAACCAGGCATATCTTTGGTCATAATCAACGCATTGATTCCTTTATGTTTTTTCTCAGCGTGTGTTTGTGCAATTACCAAATAAACAGATGCTGTATTTCCGTTCGTAATCCAGTTTTTTGTTCCGTTTACCACATAATGGTCGCCCATGTCAATAGCAGTTGTTTTTTGCGAAGTGGCATCACTACCCGCTTCCGGCTCGCTTAAACAGAAAGCGCCGTGAATTTCGCCAGAAGCTAATCCCGGTAAATATTTTTGTTTTTGCTCTTCGGTTCCAAATTCTTGTAACCCCCAGCAAACTAATGAATTATTAACAGACATTACTACAGAAGCCGAAGCATCAACTTTTGAAATTTCTTCCATTGCAATCACGTACGAAATGGTGTCTAAACCGCTTCCGCCGTATTTAGGATCAACCATCATTCCCATGAACCCGAGTTGTCCCATTTTTTTTACTTGTTCTGTTGGAAAAATTTGTTTTTCATCGCGTTCGATAACTCCCGGCAACAATTCGTTTTGTGCAAAATCTCTCGCAGCTTGTTGAATCATTAAATGTTCTTCGGTAAGATTGAAATCCATAGTGTCGTTTATTTTTTGTTTTTGCTAAACCAAATTAAAAATAGTAGTTCAGCTAGTGGTTTTTTGTGTTTTTGAATTGCTCTTTCTTCACCTGAATAAAGGCTTTCAAAGATAATTTTTAAAGTCGAATTAACAATGCGTGCATATAATTTTAAGATATTAGCAAGAATCACGATAACGTTTTCGTAATTATGTTGAATTTTAGTCTCTATAACGTCAAATTTGCAACATTTTCTTCAAAATTTGAGAATTAAGTTATGGATAAAAAACGTAAATTCTACACGTTTAAATAATATCAATCTCACAAAAACCAAAAGCTTCAAAAACACGTATATGTACGTAAAACAAGTCTTACTAATTTGATTATGAATACACTACATCAAAAAAAATAATTTTAATATGTTAAAATATCGGAAAATTAACATTAATTTTGCCTAAAAAAAATAAACTATCGATCGAGTATGAAAAAGATTTTACTATTATTTGCATTCATTTTAAGCCTTCAGTTTTCAACAGTTTCCGCACAAACTCACCTTGAGGTAAACGGCGTTACTGTACCCAGAAAAATTGAATTTCAAAACAAAACTTTACAGCTTAATGGCGCGGGCGGAAGATCTAAAATGTGGTTAGAAGTTTATGTTCAGGCTTTGTATTTATCTCAATTAAGCCAGGATCCAAAATTCATTATTGACAGCGATACTGAAATGGCGATTCGAATTGAAATTACCTCATCAATGGTTTCTTCAAACAAATTAACCAAAGCGATGAATGCAGGTTTTGAAAAATCGGCCGGAAGTAATTTTGATGAACTAAAACCAAGAATCGAAGATTTTAAAAAATTATTAAGTGATGTTATCACAGAAAAAGATGTATTTATTCTGGCATACAATCCTTTTGATCAAACGATCAACGTAATTAAAAATGATGTTTTAAAAGGAAAAATTCCTGGATTTGATTTCAAAAAAGCATTATTCGGAATCTGGTTATCTGACAAACCGGTTGATGATACCTTAAAAAAACATTTATTAGGGCAATAATTTAATTATCTGAATTATATAAATTTCAAAGCCGAAAACTATTACGTTTTCGGCTTTTTTATTTTGTTGAATAAAATTGCTTCAAAATACATTATTCGCATTATTCTATTTTATACTTTTACGCAAAATAAACATATCTTAACAAAATGAAAGATTTATTACAGCAATTTGAAAATAAAGAACCTGAAATTGTTTTTAACTGGAAAGACTCTGAAACTGAAGCTGAAGGTTGGACAGTAATTAATTCACTTCGTGGAGGAGCCGCGGGTGGTGGAACAAGAATGAGAAAAGGCTTGGATATGAACGAAGTTTTATCACTGGCCAAAACTATGGAAGTAAAATTCTCGGTTTCAGGTCCAGCAATTGGCGGTGCTAAATCCGGAATTAATTTTGACCCGAACGATCCTCGTAAAAAAGGTGTTTTACAACGTTGGTACAAAGCGGTTTCGCCTTTATTAAAAAGTTATTACGGAACTGGTGGAGATTTGAACGTGGATGAAATTCACGAAGTGATCCCGATGACAGAAGAATGTGGTGTTTGGCATCCGCAGGAAGGTGTTTTCAATGGACATTTTAAACCAACTGAAGCCGATAAAATCAATAGAATTGGTCAATTACGTCAAGGAGTAATTAAGGTAATCGAAAACCCTAAATTCTCACCGGATGTAACTCGTAAATATACTGTTGCCGATATGATTACCGGTTACGGTGTTGCTGAAGCTGTTCGTCATTTTTATGCGACTTACGGCGGAGACATAAAAGGCAAAAAAGCAATCGTACAAGGATTCGGAAACGTAGGTTCTGCAGCGGCTTTTTATTTAGCCGAAATGGGCGCAAAAGTGATCGGAATTATTGATCGTGACGGAGGTTTAATTAAAGAAGAAGGTTTTTCTTTTGAAGAAATCAGAACGTTGTTTTTAAACAAAGACGGAAACAAATTAGTTGCCGACAATATGATTCCGTTTGAAGAAATCAACTCAAAAATATGGACCATTGGTGCTGAAATTTTCACACCTTGCGCTGCTTCGAGATTGGTTCAACAAACGCAAATTGATAGTTTAATCGCCAATGGATTAGAAGTTATTTCCTGTGGTGCTAATGTTCCTTTTGCAGATAAGGAAATTTTCTTCGGATCGATCATGGAAGAAGTGGACCGTAAAGTAAGCTTGATTCCGGATTTTATTTCAAACTGCGGAATGGCGCGTGTTTTTGCTTATTTCATGGAGAAAAAAGTTCAAATGACAGATGAGGCGATCTTCAATGATACTTCGGATATTATTAAAAATGCGATTGTAAAAGCTCACGCTTTAAATTCATCAAAAACAAATATTAGTGCAACGGCTTTTGAGATTGCATTGAAACAATTAGTATAATTTTTTTTATACTTTATATTTCTAAACGAGCTAAAATTTTGGCTCGTTTTTTTTTGCAAACGATTTTACCGCAGAGTTCGCAAAGTTTTTTCGCAAAGTTCGCGAAGTTTAATTGAGTTGATTCTCAAGCTAAGTTCGCAAAGTTGTTTGTTTTAATCGCGCAAAGGCGTAGAGTCGCAAAGAAAACTTAAAAAGAAAAACTTTGCGGATTTGCGTCTTTGCGAGAAATAAATGACGTTCCTTGCGTAAAACCTTGCGAACTTTGCGGTTAAATTCTCTCGCATATTCTAAACAATTTTTACTACTTTTAAACGTTTTTATTAAATACATTACAAAATTCAGAATCAAAATGAGTTCCACGGATTCTTCAGATAAAAAGAAATCATTATTATTCACCACGGCGATATATGCGGTAATAATACTATTGCTGTTTTTTATACGCTTTTGGCCTCCATACAATCCGGAAAACAACGCAGCACTTGCAGAAGGCGGTGGCGGCGGTGGCGTGACTGTAAATTTTGGAGATAGCGATGTAGGATCTGGGGCGAATTATAAAAGTGAAGTTTTAAACGTTAAAAACGAATCAAAAGCGACGCGTGCAAAAGCAACGCCCGATGAAGCGATTATTACCCAGGAAAACACAGCAGATGATGATAATGACGTCGTTATTCCCGTAAAGGAAAAACCTAAAAAACCTGCTCCCGTTGAAAAACCGGAAACAAAGCCTGTACCTCAAAAACCAAAAGTTTCGAATTCTACAAACGATGCTTTATCAAGCATTTTAAAAGGATCGAACAAAGGCGGAGACGGCGATGATAAAGCAGCCGGAAATAAAGGAAAAGCAAACGGAAGTTTAGGATCTAACGGCTATTACGGAACCGGAGGTTCTGGTGGCGGAACCGGAGGAGGAAACGGAACCGGAAATGGCATTGGTACCGGAAGCGGTTACGGAGCCGGAAGCGGCGGAGGTTCTGGCGGTGGATCAGGATACTCGTTAGGTAACCGAAAAGCATTATCGAAACCTGCACCAAAATATACGTGTAACGAAGAAGGAAAAGTTGTCGTGGAAGTTACAGTCGACCAAAACGGAAAAACAATAAGTGCAAGAGCAGGAATAAAAGGAACAACCAATACAGCAAGCTGTTTATTGGATCAGGCAAAAATTGCTGCTATGAATACTAAATGGGATGCTGACAGTAATGCTCCTGCAAAACAAATCGGTAAGATTATTTATAATTTTAGTTTGAATTAAAACACGAATTCACGGATTTTCACGAATTATAATGAACATAAAAAAGGCTTTCTAAAAATCAGAAAGCCTTTTTTATTGGTCTTTTTGTCATTTGCAAAGTAACCACAATCTTGTCATCCTGACGGAGGAAGGATCACACGCGAAACCCCGCTAAGTAATTCCACAATCTTTGTCGAACATCTTTGTCGAACTCCTAATGCGATCCTTCCTTCGTCAGGATGACAAGATTGCGTGACATAGCAAGTGAGATTGCTTCGTTCCTCGCAAAGACATCTCCCGTTAAACCCGAAAAGTTTTAAAAACCTGTCGGGTTTACTTTAAGTTTCTGTTTGCGTGAGGGATAGGAGCAAGCTACCGAAGTAGCGCGGATAGCCCGACCGGAATTAAAAAATGGGCGAATCAACACAATGCTGATTGGCCCATTTTTTTATTGTGGTCACGCCCAAATGATAAATTTACTTCGGACTCGTAGCAATTACAAATTTCAAATTGTTCTTTACTCCTATTTGCAATACATCGACTAAATCCTGAACCTGCAAATTAAACGGAATTCTTACAACAACGGTTTGTTGTTTGTCTGCTCCTATTTTCGCCATCAAACTCGTTTCCAGTTCTTCAAACTCAACTGGCTGTTTGTCGATGTAGAATTTTTTATCTTCTGTAACCGATAAACTGATTAATTGTTTATTGGTTTTTTCATTTGATTTCGCTTTTGGCAATGTCATTTTAATAACATTAGGATTTGCAAGCGTTGATATAATTAAGAAAAACAACAGCAAGAAAAACATAATATCACTAAGTGAGGAAGTCGCCACTTCGGCATGAAATCTTCTTTTTCTTTTGATAGACATAACTTTATGCTCTTTGAATTATATTGACAAATTCTAATATTTGTTTCTGAATCTTCAAGGCAAAATCATCAATTTTTCCGTTGAGTAAATGGTACGCGCTATAGGCAATAATCCCCACAATTAATCCGGAACCTGAACTGATCATTTTTTCATATAAACCTCCTGAGATGTTTCCGATACTAATATTTTCAGTTACAGAAATGCTATAGAAAATCTTGATAACTCCGGAAATAGTTCCGATAAAACCTAATGTTGGTGCAATACCAGCGATAAGTCCTAAGTGACCTAAATGTCTTTCCATTTCGCCAATTTCGATATCGGCAGCACGGTCCATGTTTGATTCAATTTCGGCAATTGGTCTGCCGATTACCAAAACTCCTTCTTTTAAAATATTTCCTGCAGCTGTATTGCTTCTTTCTACAATGGTTCTCGCTAATTCGATATTTCCTGCATTTAATTTATCAGCTACATCCTGCATTAATCTTGCATCAATTTTCGACGCTTTACTGATATACATGTAACGCTCAAAAATGACGTAAATAGTGTAAAAAAGCAAAATGGCAATTGGTATTAAGAAAAAACCTCCTTTTAAGATAAATCCTAAAACAGAGATTTCGGTATTTGGTGCAATTTTTTCGATAACTACGTTAGATGCAGCGTTTGCGATAGTATCTGCTTGTAATTGAATGAAGCTAAACATATTTTAATTCTTGTTTTTAATAATTAATTCTAAAAAATATTTCAATTTTGCATTAAAGATAATTTCACTGTAATATTAAACTAAAAAAACCGGAAATTATTTCAATCGCTAACTATTTTATCCAAATATAATGAACTATCAGGAAACCACAAATTGGATGTTTAACCAATTGCCCATGTATCAACTTCAGGGTGCTTCGGCGTACAAAGAAGATTTAACCAACATTAAGTTGCTTGCGGCGCATCTTGATAATCCACAAAACCAATTAAAGTGTATTCATGTTGCCGGAACAAACGGTAAAGGTTCTACTTCGCACATGTTGGCTTCGGTTTTGCAGGAAGCGGGATATAAAGTTGGATTGTATACTTCGCCACATTTAAAAGATTTTAGAGAAAGAATAAAAATCAACGGTCAGGATATTTCTGAAGATTTCGTGATTGAATTCGTTGCCAAACACAAAGATTTTTTTGAAGCCAATGATATGAGTTTTTTCGAAATGTCTGTTGGATTAGCTTTTGATTATTTTGCTGCAGAAAAAACAGATATTGCAATTATAGAAGTTGGATTGGGCGGAAGACTGGACGCTACAAATATTATTACGCCATTGGTTTCGGTGATTACCAATATCGATTTGGATCACATGCAATTTCTAGGAAACACCACTACGGCAATTGCAGGAGAAAAAGCCGGAATTATTAAACCGAATGTTCCTGTCGTAATTGGCGAATATACCGAAGAAACGGAAGCGGTTTTTTTAGCAAAAGCCAAAGAAAATAATGCACCAATTTATTTTGCTGCCGATTTGATTTCAGGCGTTTTTCCGTCTGATTTACTCGGAGATTATCAGTTTCACAATAAAAAAACGGTTCAGCAGGTTGTTGTAGTTTTAAATTCACAAACCGATTTTAAAGTTTCGATTGACAATCTAAAAAGCGGTTTATTAAACACGGTAAAAAACACCGGTTTACAGGGAAGATGGCAGCAATTGGGCGAAAACCCAAAAATAATCTGTGATACGGCGCACAATAAACATGGTTTGGCGGTTGTGATGAATCAGATTCAGAAAGAAACTTTTGAAAAGCTGCACATTGTTTTGGGAGTCGTAAATGACAAAGATCTTGATTCTATCTTGCCGCTTTTCCCTCAGAAAGCACAATATTATTTCTGCAGGCCGAATTCGTCTAGAGGATTAAGTACTGAAATTCTCCAGGATGCAGCCAAAAAGTATAATTTATTGGGAGAAAAATACGAATCGGTTGAGCTCGCTTTCGCGGAAGCAAAGAAAAATGCCTCACCAAATGATTTTATTTATGTTGGCGGAAGCACTTTTGTTGTAGCAGAATTGCCTTTGAACTGAGGAAAAGGAAATTTGCAGAAAAAAGTTTAAAAAAATCATTTTAATAACAAATTCATAAACAGCAAGATATAATGAATTTGAAAAAAAGTTTTCTTTTTTATTCTATTTTCTTTGCAGAACTCAAAAACTAGCGTATATTTGCACTCGCAATCACAAACGATAGCAACCTAGTAAAATAGGGCGATTAGCTCAGCTGGTTCAGAGCACCTCGTTTACACCGAGGGGGTCGGGGGTTCGAACCCCTCATCGCCCACCAAGAAACTCCTTAAGAAATTAAGGAGTTTTTTTTATGGCTATATTTTAGTTTCTAGCTGTTGCGGGCACGGGAACAGAAAATATATCAGAGAATATTATTCAAACAAAAAAGAAAAGCTTTACAAACGTTTATCTAACCAGAAAAGGATAAAGTCGAATATCTGGAAAAAATAATAAAAGGAAAATAACCTTTTAAAAAAGCAAAAACTCCTTAATTTCTTAAGGAGTTTTTTATGGAATTATGTTGTGTGCCGTTTTTATTTATTCAGCTCTTTTTCAATATCTTTAATAAGTTCAACTGCTAGAGGTTTTGTGTTTTCGTTATAAACCCTAATGTTATTCTTACCTAGTCTGACAAGAAATTCGAGTGTCTTTTTAAATTTTGGGTCTGAATATAATTTTTCTTCTGGCTTATCGGCATTTTCTATCATTTTGTCAAAACACTTAAACAGAAAATCATTGTACATTTTATCAACTTCGTCCTGTGCCGGTACAAATATTTGGTAATAACTTAACATTTTCTGTTTTAATTTTTCATCCTCAATGTAGCCAATTTTACCACTTGACTTAAAACCTTCATAATTGCCAATATTCATTGTGTGCCCATGTGAATGGACTGGGAAATCAACTATATTTTTAGACTTATAAATACTGTCAAGTTGAAGAGGCGTTAATGCTAAAATTTTTTCATAGCTCATGTTTGACTTTTGGTATGCTTTCTTTTCATCGTCGATGTTTTTTATGTCATTCTTTAAATCATTCTTTAAATTAGCAAGAAACACGGATACCTCTTCTTGTTGATGCCTGTGTTCACTCCAGCCGTGCAACCCTATTGAAAGTGTTACTGCAAAAACGATTATGCATATTTCTATAATGATTTCTTTTACTTTCTCTCCCAATGTGTGTTTTGAATTTTTCACAGTTTTATAAATTTTTTCTGAATGTTTGGTTATTTCTTCTTGCATATTTTAGTTTTGTAATTTAACTCTGATTATTGGTGGCAGTTTATTTTAGTACGCTATTTACTTCAACGACTTCAAAATCGTCATTGTTTTGTAACAGGTGTTTTAATATCGGAATATGGCCTTGTCCAAATATTAATATAACGTATTTGTCATTTGCATTTATTTGAGTAATTACATTAGCATAAATTGCTAAATTCCTCAAATACCAATCAGAAACAGCTTCTGCTCCAATATAATTTTCTCCTGCTCCAACTTTTGCAATATATTTTAAGTACAGTGATAAATTTTTCTGTAACAGTTCTTTTTTGTTTATATATTTTAGTACTTCTGTAATTGAATTGCGTTTTGTTACATTGTCTATTTCAAGTAAAAAATTATTTGCATTAGTACCTAATTCATTTAATAAATACAACTGATTTTTTTCTTTAGCAGTTACCGAAAGTAAACTATCGTGTTCCATTCCGTAAAAAATATCTACACAATTTATCTCTTTTAAATTTAATTTTTTAGCTAATCTAAAACCTATTTGCTCTCGCTCGGAAACCGTTAATTTATACTTATTCTGTAAATACGCCTTATACAAACTATCAATTTGCTTTTGTTGCTTAAGTGGTTTTTCTATCATCACTTTATCAGCATTTGTTCCTTTTAAAATTTCGGTCAATGCTTCCAATTCCTGCTGCCTTTTAAGAGCTAAAAAATCGTCTGTCTTTAATTCAAACTTATCTAAATGAGGCGTTTCAAAGTGAATTGTACCGATTAATAAGATTTTGGTTTTAGGTTTTGATTCTTGCCCAAAAGCTGTGGTTGCTACTAAAAGTGTAATTAAAAATGTAGAAATTGTTTTAATGAAAGTCATTTTTTTTTTAGTTTGTTTTTATCATTATAAGATAGCTTCAATAAGGCTAATTAGGGCTGGCTTTATGCCGTAAACCGGATTTTTATTTAAAAGCGAATATAAGACTATTTGTACAACCTTTTATTAATTTCTTACATACTATATAAAAAAAATTAACATTTTTATTAGAAAGTTTCATCAATTCTTTATCAAGTAGCTTGTAAAATAGTTCTGCATAGATCACAAAAACTCCTTAATTTCTTAAGGAGTTTTTTTATGGTTTTATTTGTTTTTTATTTGGATTTCAACATTCATATTATCTCTTTTCAGGATTACAGAATTTAGTCTCCCCTCTTTGAAATCAAATTGTAATAAGTTAGGATAATCTATAATTTTAAATAAACCATTTCTCAAATACACCAACTCATTATCATTTTTTCCTTTAAAATGTTCCAATATTACAGATTCAACATACAGCCGGTTGTTTCTTTCTACTATTTTGGTTTCTACGCCCTGCCCATAAAGAAAATCGTCATACGTTCCAATTAGTTTTTCTTTTAGCGATAAAGGGATTTCCTGAGTCTTTTCATTAGGTGTTTTATTGTTCCAATCCATCAGTTTTAGAATCGTTTTTTGAGTGTGTGCCATTACAGGAAAACGATTTGGTTTTTCGCCATTTGCCAGAAATGCAAAGCCATTTCCGTCTGTCATGGTTGCGCCAACATTACCGCCTACTCCTGTATTAGATCCGTTGCAAAAAAACCAGTCATAGTTATTGTAACCAAAAGACTTTTGCCATCCGTAGCTCCAGCCTCCAACAGCATTTTTTAGAGCGGTTACCGCTGTTACTTTTTTTGCTACATTATGAGAAATCACTTTATTGTTTTTATTGCGTAAGGCATTTTGCATTTCAATAGCCAATTTAGCTAAATCAGTTGGCGTAGACCACATTCCTGATGGTGCAACTTGTGGCGTAATGGGCAAACCTGTTTTAATTACTTTTCCGTCTTTATCATGAACAAGCGCCACATTTGTTAGAAATCTATTTTCATTTGGCTGAATCATGGTCGTATTTTTCAAACCAAGAGGTGAAAAAATATAGGCTGCAGCAAGCTCTGCCATAGTTTTATTAAACGTGTCTTCTAATGCCATTTGAATAATGGTATAGCCACCACCGCTATATTGCCAACTAGTTCCCGGCGCAAACAAAAATTCTATTTCTTTATCATATCTGGGTATTTGCCCTAAAAGACTTTGTTTGATTGTTGGAATTGCTTCTCCCTCATAATGATCTTCAAAACCATCCTGAGATGTACCAGCGGTATGATTTAGAAATTGCCTCCACGTTGGGCTGTTATTTTCAGTAAACTTGCTTTTTGGTAAATGCCAGCGTTTTAAGAAAGGGTCTATTGGAGCATCTAAATTAATTAATCCTTTCTCTTCAAGCATAAAACAAAGAAGTGCCGTGATTGGCTTTGAAATTGAAGCTGTAGAAAAAGCAGTATTCTCGTCAATTTTTTCATTAGAATCTGTTGATTTTACACCAAATTGCTTTGAATATACAATCTCATAATTTTCAAAAACTACAACACTAAATCCTGGAAGTTTGTATTTTTCTAATTGTTGTTCAATATTTAAACTATCTGTCAAAAAGCTATAATCTTTCTTTTTTGTTAATGCTTTATGGCTTGTCTGGCAATTTGCATCTGTTACTATAAGAAGTAGTAGTACGTAAAAAATATTTTTCATGGTATCGATTTTTGGTTAAAAATTTATTTCGATACAAAGATGTGGAAGTAGCAAGTCCTGCGCGACCGAATGAAAAGATTCGAACGCATTTGTCTAAAAAAAATAAGTACGAATCGTTTCAGCAAAGAGTACGAGTAATCACAAAAAACTCAATTACAATTGCTTACGATAAGAAGTTGGTGTATTTCCGGTATGTTTTTTAAAAGCGGTATTAAAAGAAGATTTTGAATTAAATCCAACTTCATACAAGATTTCAAGAATGGTTACTTTACTTTTTGCATCATCTTTCAAAATCTCCATCGCATTTTCTATTCGATACGTATTGACGAAATCGTAAAAATGCTGTTCTAATTTATGATTGATTAAAAGAGATAAATCACGAACAGGAATTTCAATTGCTACAGAGACATCCTGAATGGTTAGAGAAGGATTTAAAAATGGTTTTTCTTCAACCATATAGTACTTCAATTTTGATAAAGCGGCATTGTATTCTTTTTCGTTTTCGGCTGCTGGTTCATTATTTTTTTCTTCTAAAACAATATCAGAAACGAGTTTTAGTTTTGAATCGATATTTCTAAATAAATCCGGGTGATTTAATGCCTTATACAAATACCAGCAAATAATAAAAAGCTCTACTACTAAAATTAAAAGTTTGAGCCATTCAGAAATATAGGGATAATCAGAAAATTTGAAAATATTTTTAAACAAAACAATCAAATACAAAACAGACAGTACACTCGTAAACTGAAAAAGCCAATTGTATGAATTTATATTGGTACCGGCATTATTTTCTAAATACAGTTTTCTTGCCTTTCGCAATAGCATAAAAACAGCAACAAGATATACAACGGTTTGAAGATGAAACAGAATATGACTAAACTGCAGCTCTATCCTGCTTTGACGGTTTATAATAAAATTAATTTTAGAAGTACCATCTACAATATAAAAACGAGGCACTAAAATAATGTTGGCCAGTATAAAAGGAAAAAGATGTATGAGATGTTTGAATTTTAATTTAAAATCAGAATAACAAACCGATAAAACATACAAATAAAAAGCAGGAATTTGTAAAAAAGCAAGGTTGTTTCTTAACATTCCAAAATTTGAAGGTCCATCCGAAACTAATTCAAATAAAGGACCGCTAATATCTATAGCCGTTATGATTAAAAAAGCAGCAAAAAGATAATTGCTTATTTTATATTTTGTTTTAACTGTTACCAGAAAAAAGGCAAGAAATAACGAAATGAACAAGGAAATTACCGTTACAATAAGTAATACATTAATGTTATCCTTCATTACTTTTTCTTGGTATGTTTGGGTTGATAATTATTGAAGACGAATATAAGCAATATTTGTGCTCCATTTATTCGAGTTAAAACTATTACCACAAAAATTTATAGATAAAGCTACCAAAAATGCATTAAGAAAAGAACTTGCGCCAAAGAGAAATAGCGAAGTATTATTTGAGTGTAGAAAACATGGCTGAACGCAAAAGCTTAGAAGCATTTTTAAAATAACAAGTCCTCATAACCAGAGATTTTGAAAAAAAATTAGTAAATTTAAACAACATTTCAAAAACAAAAATCATGATAAAATTTTGGTTAATAACAATTTTGATCTTTATTGTTTCAACGTATATACTCGCGAAATTAACTTTAAAATCAAACAGGGAAGAAACTGGCGAAAGAATTTGGCGATTTGGGTATGGAAGATCTACTTATTGGCGTCTTTTAACTTTGTGCAGTACTGGAATAACAATCGCATTAATTTTTATATTTCATTGGATAGGAATTCCTATTGTATAGAAAGAACCAGAAAAACTACACAATTACTTCATAATATTCCGAATATTTTTGTATTTTACCATAAACATACAAGCCTTAATTTATTATACATATGGAAAAACAAAAATATTGGTCAATAGATGAAATCCAGGAAATTTGGCAACTAGCTTCGAAATTACATAATGGACAAAAATATGGCGGTCTTAAAGATGGAGAACAAGTTGAATACATAAATCATATTGGAAGTGTTGTCTTTGAAATTTTAAATGCTATTCAATCAACAGAAAATATGAATGCTGGTTTAGCTATTAAATGCGCAATTCTACACGATACTATTGAAGACACTGCCGCGAGCTATGAAAAAATAAATGAACTTTTTGGTCATGAAGTTGCCCGTGGAGTTCTTGCACTAACAAAAAATGACAAAATCGAGGGACAAATTGAAAAAATGCTTGACAGCCTTAAAAGAATTAAAGAGCAACCTGTAGAAATTTGGGCGGTTAAAATGGCCGATCGAATTTCAAATTTGTATCAGCCTCCCTATTATTGGGAAGACGAAAAAAAGTTGAAATACATCGAAGAAGCCGAAGTTATTTTCCACGAATTAAAAGACGGAAACCAATATTTGGCTGAAAGATTAAAAGGTAAAATTAAAGACTACCATCGTTTTCTAAGTACTTCCGAAATTAACTCGTGAGAATAACGCAGATCTTTATTTATTTCAAACCACGCTCTTTCAAAAGATTTTCTAATTCTTCTTTCTCGTATTTTGAGTTATTAATCAATTTATAAGCAAGAAACAAAGGAATCAGCGTAAGAAATCCCCAGGTATTTTTTATAACGCTGTAAAACACAATTCCAATCAAAAAACCAATTAGAAAAGCGTTAGTAATTGCAGCTGATTTTCTTTTTTTTGCCTCTTGTAATAATTCCTGATCTGTTAAATCTGATAGTGGTTTTTTATCCATTGGTTATTTGATTTTTATAAATAGCTTTTAATCAAGCTAATATAATAAAAAAATTACTACAATTAATTGAAATCAAAATACTTATTCAACCAGACAAATCTCAAAAACAGTTCTTCCCTCTTCCGTTTTAAAAGAAATATAACCGCCGTGCGCTTCGATAATATTTTTAGATAAAGTCAAACCAATTCCGGCGCCTTCATTTCTGGTGGTAAAAAACGGAAGGAAAATTTTGTTTTCGATTTCCTTTTCAATACCGTTTCCACTATCTGAAATTTTAATGAAAGTTCGGTTTTCTTTGGCTTCCGCCGAAATGATAATCTGTTTTAATTCGGCATTTTTTACAGCGTAAATACAATTTGTCAGCAAATTGATCAAAACTTGTTCTACTTGCTGTGAATCGACATTTATCCAGCGTTTAAAAGCTATGTTGCTTAAAACTTCAATCTGATTTTCCTTAAATAACGGATTCATGATTTGTAAACAATTATCTATCAAGTGCTGTAATTCTATTTCTTCCTTTTTTGGCGAAGGCAGCATGGCGAGTTTTCTATATCCTTCAACAAATTTTTGCAAATGATCGCTTCGTCTTAACATCGTTTCAACGCTGTTTTTTATATCTTCTAAATCTTCTGCTGATAAAGAATCCTGCTCTACCAAATCCTGCAGATTCTGGCAAATAGAACGAATTGGTGTTATCGAATTTAAAAGTTCATGCGAAATCACTTTCATCAAATTTACCCAGGCATCTTTCTCTTTTTTCTCGACTACATTTTGAATCGAATCTAATAAAACAATAAAATAATCTTTCTCGAAAATTTCTGTTCTCGAAGCCTGCAAAACAAATGTTTGCTTATTTTGTTCGTTGATACTAATTTCTATCGATGTTTTTATTTCCTGAAAATCATCTTCTTCAATAATTTCGCATAACGAAGGCAATTGATTTTTGAGGTATTTCCATTTTGAAACTTTAGGAACATTAAATTGTTTGGAGAAATATTCGTTCATCAGGAAAATATTCCAATCTGAGTCTTGTTTTTGCAAAATGATGATTCCCGTTTCAATATTATTCAAAATCGAACGGTAAATTATATCTTTTGAAACCTCTTCGTTTTGCTTGTTTTTTAAGGTGTCGTATAAATGAAATAAATCATTGTAACTTCTATTGAATTTATGTTTTGAAAAATCCGATGTAAAATCATTTTGCAAGATCGAAGAGATGGTTTTATCGTAAAGCAAAACAAAATTCCGAACATAAAAATAAATTTCGCGAATAAGCAGAAAAACAATAAAAAGACCAAATACGCCGGTAAAAATCAAATCGATTTTAAAAAAATGAACTGAAATTTCTATCGCTGCAATGATTAGAATTAATCGTATAAACAAAAGTTTATAGGTTTGAAATGTTTTAAACATATTTTTAAAATTAAAAATTTTGAATTAAAAATTAAAAATCCTGAACTGTAATTTTCTCATAGCTATGCTACCATCTGGACACAAATATTATAATCAATTTTAAACACAAATTTACTTCGTCCGTTCGCTATCGCTCGGGTCACGAATTTGCACAAATTTTAATAGGGAGCTTAGTTTGTGAAATTAATTTCACAAACTAAAATTAGTGTCAATCAGTGAAATTCGTGTTTGTTTTTATACTTATGTAATTTATTTTTAATTACAACTCTTCTGTTTTAATATTATATTTCTCTAAACGGCGATACAAAGAACCACGTGACAATCCCAGTTCATCGGCGGTTTTGCTGATATTACTATTGTGTTTCAATAATGCCCGTTCGATTGTCGTTTTTTCTACAGATGAAAGCTGAATGTCATCCGGATTTTCATCGTAAAGCGTAATGGTTTCAAGATCCAAGTCAGCTACTGTGATTTTGTTGTTTTCGCAAAGAATAACAGCGCGTTCAATTTTATTTTCCATTTCTCGAATGTTTCCATTCCAGGCGTGTTTTTCAATTTGTTCCAATACTTTTTTATCAAAAGTAATTTCATCCCTCCCGTATTTTTCGATCATTTTTTCCAGAAGATAGTCGGCCAATGGAATTTTATCTGCGTTTCTTTCTCGCAACGGAGGCAGAATAATTTCCATTGTATTAATACGATAGTACAAATCCTCTCTGAAGTTTTTATCGGCAACTTCCAGTTTTAAATTCAAATTCGTTGCCGTAATAATGCGCACATTCAAAGCTCTGGGTTTTGTTTCGCCCAATCTGGTTACGGTTTTGGTTTGAATAACCTGCAAAAGTTTTGATTGCAAATGCAGCGGAACATTTCCTATTTCATCCAGAAAAATTGTGCCGTTTTGCGCCATTTCAAACCGTCCGGGTGTATCGATTTTTGCATCGGTAAAAGCGCCTTTTGCGTAACCGAATAATTCACTTTCGAAAATATTAGAATTTAGAGATCCCAAATCAACCGCTATAAAAGGATTGTTTTTTCTTTCCGATTGCGAATAAATATGATGCGCTAGAACAAATTTTCCGGTTCCATTTTCACCCAAAATCAAAACATTAGCATCGGTTTTTGCTACTTTATCGGCAAGAGAATACGCTTTTTTTATAGTATCAGAAGTTCCTATAAAAAAGTCGTTCTGTATTTCAATATTCTTATCTTTTTTCTGTTCTTTTCTTGATTTATCAACGGCTTGTTTTACAGATTCGAGCAGTTTTTTGTTTTCCCACGGTTTCAGGATATAATCAAAAGCGCCGGATTTTAAACCTTCAACCGCCGTTTCAACTTTTCCAAAAGCGGTCATTAAAATCACTACGGTTTTTGGCGAAAGCGTTTTTATTTCTTTCAATAAATACAAACCTTCTCTTCCATCTTCAAAACCTATTCTGTAATTCATGTCTAACAAAACAACATCGATGGTTTGTTTCGACAATAATTCGATAACATTTTTGGGATTATTAAGTGTATAAATGTTTTCAAAATACTTTTTCAGGAACACTTTCGACGCAAAAAGGATATCTTCCTGATCGTCGATGATTAATATCGAGGCATTTGTCTTTTTCATTTTTGTTCGGTTTTGGACGAAAGCTGTCCACTAATGGACACTTCTGGTTTTTTATAAAAAATAAAAACGTAAAAATAAGGCAGTTACAATCTTTAATTTTTTGGCATGAAAATCACATTTAGACTAACAAATCATCAAATATGTGAACCATTATTGCTGGTAAAAGTAACAAAAATAGATATTGAACAACTATATTGTTAATTATCTTAATTTCGGGCCTGTTTCTATTACTTCGGCAATAAAAAAAATTAAAAACATCAATCTAAAACAACAATTATGATCAAGATTAACAAACTTTCAAAAATTTTCAGAACCGAAGAAGTAGAAACAAATGCATTAAGTGAAATCTCATTAACAATAAACGAAGGCGATTTTGTCTCGATTATGGGACCATCCGGAAGCGGAAAATCAACTTTATTAAATATTATCGGATTGCTGGACAGCGCTTCGGGAGGAAGTTATCAATTGTTAGGTCAGGAAATGATTGGATTAAAAGAGAAACTAAAATCAAAAGCCAGAAAAGAAAACATTGGATTTATTTTTCAGAATTTCAACCTGATTGATGAACTTTCTGTTTTTGACAATATCGAATTGCCATTGATTTACAATAATGTGCCTTCAGCTGAAAGAAAGATAAAAGTAAATGCGATTGCTAATAAACTAGGCATTTCGCATCGCTTAAAACATTATCCGCAACAGCTTTCCGGAGGTCAGCAACAACGTGTGGCGGTGGCACGAGCTTTAATTAATGATCCCAAAATTATTCTTGCCGATGAGCCAACTGGAAACCTTGACAGTAAAAACGGAAATGAGGTCATGGAATTACTAACGGATTTACACGCCAACGGAGCCACGATTTTAATGGTGACGCATTCTGATTATGATGCTTCGTTCTCGCAAAAAACTATTTTAATGAAAGACGGAATTATTCTTTCTGAAAAAGTAAACAATAGAAATGTTGATGTTTTTGCAGTCAACTTAAACAACTAAGTCATGTTAAAAAACTGGACAAACATATTTATATATCATATCAAAAACAACAAGCTTTTTACAGCTTTGAATGTTTTGGGTCTGAGTATTGGAATTGCAGCATTAATTTTTGCGATTTTGTACTGGAATGATGAACACTCCTACGATCAGTGGAATCCCGAAAAAGATAAAATCTATTCGGTAATGAGTAATCTTGGCGGAGGAAATATCTGGGCTGTATCTTCTGCAATTCCTGCTCCTATTTTAAAATCGACCACATCTTACCTAGATGAATATTGCTATTTTAGAACCAATTACTCGAAGCAAACAATACAATATCACGGAAAAATAGAGTTAGTTGATAAGATTTTAACGGCGCAGAGCAGTTTCTTTTCTTTTTTTCCTTTCGAATTTATTCGTGGTAACGCAAAAAGCGCAATTCACGATCGAAATAGCATTGCAATTTCTGAAGAAACGGCAATACGCTTGTTTAAAAACGAAAATCCGATGGGAAAACAAGTCAGATATGCTGAACAAATTTTCGTGGTTCGTGGAGTATATCGATTATCTGAAAAATCTTCTGTGATGCCAGCTGCCGTTACGACGATAATAGAAGATGATTTAGAAAAAAACAGAGAAAGCTGGGGTTTGAATTACGGATTAATGCTTAAGCTAAAAAATGCAAGTGACACAACCGTGGTTATTAAAAAACTGGATCAAATCTTTCTTGACGAAAACTACAAAAAACAGGCAAAGGCAGAAGGTTTAGATCTTGAGTCGTTCATAAAAAGATACGGCCAACCTATTAAAGCGCAATTGTTACCGCTTACCTGTGCAAGACTATATAATGGAAACACAGCATTTGCGGAAGGAAATGCCAATGTGACTTTTTTGCGGATATTGATAGGTTTATCGATACTTATTTTGTTATTATCAATCGCCAATTACATTAATCTCGCTACTGCAAATGCTGTAAAACGAGCTAAAGAAGTTGGAGTCAGAAAAATTGTTGGGGCTTCAAAATTGCAAATCATCATGCAATTTGTATTTGAAACCGTATTAATTACGCTGTTTTCAGTATTGCTTGCATTGGTAATTGTAGAACTTTCATTGCCTTTTTATAATGCTTTATTAAACAAAAATCTTATTCTGATCGGAAGTCAATTCTATCTTCAATTAGTATTGATTTTCATTCTTGTTGTTTTTGTTTCCGGTGTTATTCCTGCCATCTACATCTCCAATTTTGAAGTGCTGAAAGTTTTAAAAGGAAACTTTTCGAGAAGCAAAAGCGGGATTTGGCTTCGTAACGGAATGCTGGTTTTACAATTTGCTATTGCCACATTTTTTATCATTGGTTCTTTTATCGTGTACCAACAGGTAAATTTTATGGCCGAAAAAGATTTGGGTTTTAAAGGAGCACAAGTTATAGACATTTCATTTAAATCTAAAAAAGGAAAAGGACAGTTTGACCGATATAAGGCAGTTCAACAGGAACTTCAAAAAATTAGCGGCGTTGAGGCTGTTTCTGCAGCATCATTTTCTATTGGAGGCGTAGAAAATTCATGGGCTGGTTTGCATTACAAAACGTATCAGGAAGTTATAACGCAACAAATGGGTGTTGATTTTGGAATGCTGAAGCTTCTGGGTATTCACGTAATAAAAGGACGTGATTTAAGAGAAGAGATTTCTTCAGACACCATTTCAAATGTTTTATTAAACGAAACTGCAGCAAAAACATTATTAGAAAAAGACCCTTTAAATAAAATAGTAAACTGGCAAGATGGCAATTATAAAGTTGTCGGGATTGTAAAAGACTTTAATTTTTTTGGCCTTGAAAACAAAATTGGACCAATGATTTTCTATCACATTAAAGCACAATCATGGAGTCAAAGTGAAATGCATACAATCTCAGTCAAAATTTCATCGAATGATATGCCCCAGACCATTGATAATATTGGAAAGTTTTGGAAAACAAAAGTAGATTCCGAATATCCTTTTGAATATGATTTTGTAGATAAAAACTTTGCCAGATTGTATAAAAAATATGAAAACCAAAGAGATTTATTTGCTTTGTTAAATATTATAGTAATCTTAATTGCCGTTTTTGGATTGTTTGCTTTGGCTTCTTTTTCTATGGAAAGAAGATTACGCGAAATCGCCATCAGAAAAACGCTTGGCGCGGAAACCAATACTTTACTAAAAGGATTATCCCAACAATATGTGATTTTCTGTATTATCGGATTTCTAATCGGAATACTGCCGGCTTATCTTTTATTGCAAAAATGGCTGGAGAATTTTGCCTTTAGAATCGATATTCCTTTGCTTCCATTTTTTACTGCATTTGTTTGTTTGATGTTTTTGACCTTGACGATTGTTTTGGCAAAAGCTTATCAGGTGACTAAAATTGATGTTTTGAGATATCTGAAATATGAATAAAAAAAGATAATTCTCTTCTTTTTATTCTTAACGCTACAACTAAAACTATGATACTTAACTGGATAAACATATTTATATACCACATTAAAAACAATAAGCTTTTTACAGCTTTGAATATTCTGGGCTTGAGTATTGGAATTGCCGCATTAATTTTTTCGATTTTGTATTGGAACGATGAACATTCTTATGATAAATGGAATACATCAAATGATAAAACATTTATCGTGCTGAATGATTTGGGAGAAGGCAATATCATGGCTTCAAACTCTGCTATTACTGCGCCGGCTCTAAAAGCGACAACTCCGTATTTAGAAAACTATTGCTATTTCAGTACTTATTACACAAAAGAAACCATACAGTACAATGGCAAAATAGAATTAGTCGATAAACTGTTTTCGGCCCAAAAGACTTTTTTTTCTTTCTTTCCATTTGAATTCAAATACGGTGATGCAAAAAGTGCGCTGAATGATCCTCAAAGTATTGTTTTTTCTGAAGAAACTGCCTTTCGATTATTTAAAAATGAAAACCCTGTGGGCAAACAGGTAAAATATGCTGACAAATTATTTGTCGTTCGCGGTGTTTATCGAATACCCGGGAAATCAGTTGTAATGCCGAATGCAGTCACGAATAGTATTGAAGAAGATCTGGAACATCTTAAAGACCACTGGGGTTTTAATTTTGGTTTAATGTTAAAACTAAAAAAGAAAAACGATGCAGGACTTGTCATTAAAAGTATGGAACAACTGTTTATCGAAAAAAATTATAAAAGGCAGGCAAAAAAAGAAGGCATGACGCTTGAAGCTTTTATAAAAAAGTACGGTGAACCCTTCAAAGTTAAATTACTTCCGTTTGAAAACTCAAGGCTTTACAAAGGAAATTATCCGTTTCCGGAAGGAACAGGAAACCTTCAGTTTTTGCAAATATTAATGGTGCTGTCAATTTTGATCTTACTATTATCAATTGTAAACTACATCAACTTAGCCACGGCAAATGCCATAAAACGCGCAAAAGAAGTAGGCGTTAGAAAAATTATTGGAGCTACAAAATTGCAAATTGTTTTTCAATTTGTGTTTGAAACCGCATTAATTACCTTATTTGCCATATTATTGGCACTCGTAATTGTAGAAATTTCTTTGCCATTTTACAATCAATTTTTAAACAAAGAATTAATTCTGGCAGGATCACAATTTTGCGTGCAGCTCGCTTTAATCTTTTTAATCGTACTCTTTGTTTGTGGAGTGTTCCCGGCACTTTACATTTCAAATTTTGCTGTTTTGAATGTTTTAAAAGGAAATTTTTCCCGCAGTAAAAGCGGGATATGGATTAGAAACAGCATGCTTGTGATACAATTTTCGATTGCTGCTTTTTTTATTATCGGTTCTTTTATAGTCTATCAACAAGTCAATTTTATGGTAGAAAAAGATTTGGGTTTTAACGGATCTCAAATCATGAATATCGCTTTTAGGGAACAAAAAGGCAAAGGTAAATTTGAGCAATACAAAAGTATTCAACAGGAACTTCAAAAAATCAACGGTGTCGAAGCTGTTTCTGCCGGAGCATTTTCTATTGGAGAAAACGAAATTTCAAAAGGTGGTTTATTTTATAACAATAAAGTGACAGTAATTCAGCAAATCGGGTTTGATTTCGGGATGCTGGAAATGTTGGGAATAAAAGTTATAAAGGGAAGATCGCTAAGAGAAAAACTTGCCTCAGATACTATTTCTAATGTTCTACTGAACGAAGGAGCAGCCAAAATTTTACAGGAAAAAGATCCTTTGGATAAAATAATCGGCTGGAATGGCGAAAAATATAAAGTTGTGGGAATCGTTAAAAACTTTCATTATTCTGGTTTAGACAATGAAATTAATCCTATGATTTTATTTCATATAAATACTCAAAAATGGACGCAAGGCAATATAGAATACGTTTCTGTAAAGCTTTCGCCAAAAGACATTCAGAAAACTATTGCTTCATTAAAGAATTTTTGGTCTCAAAAAGTGGATTCAGAATATCCTTTCGAATATAATTTTGTGGATAAAAATTTCGCCAAAACCTACAAAAAATATGAAGACCAAAGAAATTTATTTGCCCTGTTAAATGTTGTAGTAATCTTAATCGCCATTTTCGGATTGTTTGCCCTGGCATCTTTTTCTATGGAAAGAAGATTCAAAGAAATCGCCATTAGAAAAACGCTTGGCGCAGAGACCAATATTTTACTAAAAGAATTATCTAAACAATATGTATTTTTCTGCATTATGGGATTTTTAATCGGAATATTTCCAGCTTATATTTTATTAAAAAATTGGCTTGAAGATTTTGCCTTTCGCATCGACATTCCGATTTTGCCCTTTATTCTTGCCTTTGTGTCTTTACTTTTCCTGACACTTACCGTTGTTTTGGCAAAAGCATACCAAGTAACAAAAGTTGATATCTTAAAATATTTAAAATACGAATAAATGATACTAAACTATATCAATATATTTATTTACCGATTAAAGCACAACAAGCTTTTCTCTTTCTTAAACATTCTGGGATTGTCAATTGGTATTTCCGGATTAATTTTTGCGTTGCTTTACTGGAACGACGAACAAAACTACAACAACTGGAACCCTGAAAAAGACAATGTTTATCAGGTTTTGATTCAACTAAGCGATATGCCGGCCTGGTCAGATTGTGCCTTATTCCTGAAACCTGCTTTAGACGAAGATCCAAATATCGAAACTATAATGTATGCGGACAGTTGGTATCAAAAGGATAAAATTATTTATAACGGAAAGAAGCAATTTGTAGATAAAATTATCAATGTCGAACAAAATTTCTTTTCTTTTTTTCCTTTCAAATTTATTCAGGGAAATGCGATTTCAGCCATAAAAGATGATTCGAGTATTGCCATTTCTGACGATACTGCCAAGAGAATTTTTGGCAATGAAAATCCTATCGGAAAACAAATAAAATGTTTTGACAAGTTGTTTTTTGTACGGGCCGTGTATCATATTCCCGGAAATTCTTCGATTGCGCCAAACATCATCATCAATAAAATGAAGGAACTGACAACTTCGGGAATGATAAATCCTTTTGTTTTAAAATTACTTTTAAAAGTAAAAGACCCTTCAAAAGTTGATCTTACAAGACAGAAACTCGAAAGAATTTACAACCACGATTTTATTACGCGACTATCTAAAGAAGCCGGTTTTACACCCAAAGAAATGGCAAAAAAAGTTGGCTATTTTAACGTTGTTCTTGAGCCATTATCAAAAGCCAGATTACATTCTGTAGCAGATGGTTACCCGGAGCCACGAGGAAATTATCAGTTTTTAATGATCATGATGGGCTTATCTGTTTTGATACTCATTTTGTCTGTTGTTAATTACATCAATCTCGCAACGGCAAATGCCGTAAAGCGGGCTAAAGAGGTTGGAATACGTAAAATTTCGGGTGCGTCTAAAAGTAATATTATTGTACAATTTCTTTTTGAAACGGTTTTAACAACCAGCTTTTCTATTTTACTGGCGTTAGTAATTGTTGAACTTACTTTACCGTATTACAACAACTTTTTAAATAAAAACATTACTCTTTTGGCTAGTCAGTTTTATATACAATTGGTTTTGATTTTTATTATTACGGTTATTACTGCAGGATTATTCCCTGCAATTTATGTTGCCAATTTTCAAACCTTTAAAGTTCTGAAAGGTAATTTTGAAAGAAGCAAAAACGGTATCTGGCTCCGTAACGGAATGCTGATTTTTCAATTTGCAATTGCGGCCTTTTTTATAATTGGTTCTCATATCGTTTATCAGCAAATTCAATATTTACAAAATAAAGATCTTGGTTTTAAAGGTGATCAGGTAATTACAGTTCCATTAAATATTCCGTTGGCAGAATATACATCCGAAAATGCAGAACAAACCATTTATACTAAATACAATACTCTAAAACAGGAATTAGGCAAAATTAAAGGCGTTGAACAAATTTCAACCGGACTTATTTGTTTTGATGGATCTGATAACTCGATTTCACCCGTTCTTTATAACAATGAACTTTTTAAAGAAAGAGGTATCGCTATAGACTATGGTTTACTTGAAATACTGAATGTTAAAATGAAAGAAGGCAGGAATTTCGATAGAAAATTAGCTTCGGATACGGTTAATTCGGTAATCATAAATGAAAGTGCTTTGAATTTAATGAAGCTTAAAAATCCTATTGGGAAAGAACTCCTGATACGCGATCAGAAACTAAAAATTATTGGTATTGTTAAAGATTTTAATTTACTGAGCCCGGAATTAAAAGTGCCCCCAATTGTTTTCTATCATATTAAAACCTTTAATATGGCGCACAACATCAACAGGGTTTACATAAAAGTAAAACCTGATAATCTGGAAACTACGATTAAAAGTATTGAAAAATTATGGGCAAAAGTTGATACTGAATATCCTTTTAAATATGATTTTGTAGATAAAGAATATGCGAGAACTTATGAATCTTATATTAAGCAAAAAAACTTATTTTCGATGTTGAATATCGTCGTTATTCTAATTGCTCTTTTTGGTTTATTCGCTTTAGCATCTTATTCGATACAAAGACGAATGAAAGAAATCGCCATCAGAAAAACACTTGGTGCAGATACAAATGTTCTGCTGAAAGAATTATCAAAACAATATGTTTTGTATTGTGTTATTGGTTTCTTAATTGCTTTATTTCCTGTTTATTATTTATTGAATAAATGGCTGGAGAATTTTGCTTTTAGAATAGATATTAGCTTGTTTCCATTCGTTTTAGGATTCCTTGTTTTATTAATGCTAACTTTAATCATTGTGCTTTCAAGAGCTTATGCGGCAACAAAAACTGATATTTTACGGTATTTGAAATATGAGTAAAAATCATTTTATTAATTCATTAAAAACAAAAAACTCCATTATTGCTAATGGAGTTTTCTGTTTTTAATGATGTTATAAATTCGTTGCGTATAATTTTAAACACATAGAAACATAGCTTTTTGGAATCTATAAAAGGCGTTTCACTTGCATTAACAAACATAGCTATGTGTGAGAAACGAGTTTCTTTTAATAATCTTTTATAAGCAAAACAAAATCTATGTTTCTATGTGTTTAAAACTCTTTATCAATTTACGTATAATATGTTTTATACTTAATTTTTATTGAATAATTCCTGAAAAGCAACCGGACTAACATTCGTTTTTTTCTTAAACAATTTATTGAACGATTGTGGATGTTCAAAACCTAATTTATAAGCAATTTCAGAAATAGACAAAGTTCCTTTTGCAATGTATTCTTTTGCTTTTTCGATCAGTTTATCATGAATAAACTGCTGTGTATTTTGTCCAGAAACACTTCGCAATAAATCGCTCAAATATCTTGCTGACAATTGCAATTCATCGGCTACAAACTGGACAGTTGGCAAACCATTTTCAACAGGTTTTTCAGTGCTAAAATAATCTTCCAAAAGGTTTTCGAGTTTCGAAAGCACATCATTATTAACTGATTTTCGGGTAATAAACTGCCTGTTGTAAAAACGATTGCTGTAATTAAGCAACAATTCTAATTGCGAGATAATTACATCCTGACTAAAATTGTCAATTCGCTGATCGAGTTCGTCCTGAATATTAGCAAAAACCGCCAGAATCGTTTCTTTTTCTTTCTCTGATAAATACAAAGCTTCGGCAGCAGAATACGAGAAAAAGCCATACTTTTTAATATTCTCATTTAAAGTATAAGGCCGAATAAAATCAGGATGAATATTCAGCGACATTCCGCTGTAATCGGCTTCTTCTTCCTGCATTTTCAGGATTTGTCCGGGTGCCACAAATGACATTCCGCCTTCTTCAAAATCGTAGAAACCATGTCCGTATCGCAATTTTCCGGAGAAATTTGTTTTAAAAGATATCTTGTAAAAATCTAAAATAATTCCCTGCTCAAAATCTTTCGGATCAAAAATCGCTTTGCCATAATCTAAAACGCTAATTAGCGGATGCATGGGTTTTGGCTGTCCCATCGCTTTATGCAATTCTGATATCGACTGGAATATTTGAGGCTGATTTTTCATTTTTTAGCAATACTAGTATACAAATTTACAAAATGTTCTACTGGCGCAATATTCCAGCTTACCGAACTTTGATCGATCATATCATGAACGACCGAATCGCTTAATTCTGTCATTAATTTATGCATTGCATTTGTGCCGTCTTCGGTGCTGTCCCAAACGAGCATATCGTAAACAACACCTTTTTTTAATTCGAAAATAGTTCTCGAACAAAATCCATTTTGTCGTTTTAAAAAATCATCAATTTCGGCATTGGCGTCAATAAATTGTTGTGTTGTAAAACCATTCAGTTTAAAAGTAGTCAATTCTATTGCTTTATTTTTCATCTGATTTCGAAATTAAAAAGTAAACATGGTTTTGATGTTTTGCACCTGATTTTCGGCACCCAATTTCAAACGTTCATCATATAAAGCGTTTGCATCCTTTCCGGCAATATATCGCAATTGCGTTTTATTGTCAGTTGCCGCTTCGTAAATAATTTGGGCAACATCTTCGGATTTTGTATAATTGCTAAATTGCTCTTCACTATATCCTTTGCTTACTTCAGCGGTTAGTTTTTCATACGCTTCATGCTGACCAACATCCATAGATCTTGCGGTAAAATCAGTCTGCATTCCGCCTGGTGCAATTACTTTTACCTGAATCCCGAATTGAACCAATTCTGAAGCTAAACTTTCAGAGAAACCATCAACAGCAAATTTTGTAGCACTGTAAATAGAACAAGTCGGAAATCCCATTAATCCGAAAGTCGAAGTCACATTAATAAAAGTGCCACTTTTCTTTTCACGAAAGTGAGATACAAAAGCCTTAGAAACTTTAATAACGCCCAACAAATTAGTCTCGATTTGACGTTCGATTTGTTCTTCATTTAAAGATTCAAGAGCACCAATTAAACCATATCCGGCATTGTTCAGCACAACATCAACCGAATATTTCTCTGTAACATTTTTGATCGTTGCTTTTATTTGTTCCGAATTTGAAACGTCAAGCGGAAGTACAATTACATTTTCTAATTGATTTAATTCGGTTTCCTTTTCCGGATTACGCATGGTTGCAATTACATGCCAGCCTTTGCTTTGAAATAATTTGGCTGTTGATTTTCCTAAACCTGATGAAGCGCCTGTAATAAAAATTGTCTTTTGCATTTTTAATTGTTTAAAATTTATAATGCAAAGATCAGATGAAGTATGAGGTTGGAATTAGCCGTTTTGAAGTTTGAATTAGCCAAAATGACGGATAACAAAATTCCATTAGCCACAGCTGATGAAGTTTTTTTACAAAGTAAGGTTTCTGTAGTGTATGAGAAGAGATTATTCTGAATGAAAAAACAATTAAATCTCTTTAGTTGATGCCAAAATCTGTTAAACCCGCAAAATCTTTTCCATTTTTTTGCCTTTTGCGAGTTCATCTACTACTTTATCTAAGTAGCGTACCTGACGCATTAAGGGATTCTCGATTTCCTCAATGCGGTACCCGCAAATTACGCCCGTAATGAGCGAAGCATTAGGATTAAGATTGGCTTTTTCAAAAAAATCTTTAAAGGTTATTTTTTCATCAATCAGTTCTTGTAATTTTTTTTCGTCATATCCCGTCAGCCATTCGATTACTTCATGCAATTCAGCTATGGTTCTGCCTTTTTTCTCCACTTTAGCAATATAATGTGGATAAACCGAAGCAAATGTCATTTGGGCTACACGCTCATTTTGTTTGTCGTTAGGTGTCATGATATTCTTTGAATTTCAATTAATCTGATTACAATACTAATATAATAATTTTCACGTAAATATTTATTCTAATAATTACAAAAATCAGATGGAAAAACAATTATACCCGTTACGTTTGAATTCGTATATTCGGCCATTATTTTGAAAAAGGAAAATGATTGCAAAATTGAATGAAAAAAAATCCTATCCATGGATTGTTGTTGGCTTATTGTGGTTTGTAGCGTTGTTGAATTATTTAGACCGACAAATGCTTTCTACTATGAAAGCAGCGATGATGGATGACATTCCTGAATTGGCTAAAGCTGAAAATTTCGGTCTCTTAATGGCCATTTTTCTTTGGATATATGCGCTGATGAGTCCTGTTTCCGGAATTATAGCAGATCGATTTAACCGAAAAAGAATAATCATAGGAAGTCTTTTTATTTGGTCCGGAGTTACTATGGCGATGGGTTATGCCACAACTTTCAACCAGATTTATATTTTGCGTGGCATTATGGGTTTTAGTGAAGCTTTTTATATTCCGGCGGCATTATCCTTAATTGCAGATTACCATCAGGAAAAAACACGCTCTTTTGCTATTGCAATTCATACCACCGGAATTTATTTAGGACAGGCGCTGGGCGGTTTTGGAGCCACTATTTCCAAGCATTTTTCGTGGCATTTCAGTTTTCACTCCGTAGGTTTACTGGGAGTTCTTTACAGTATAATATTGATATTCTTTCTACAAGAAAAGAAAACTTACTTTTTTGATCCTACCAAAAAGTCATCTCTCAACTTTGAGTTTAGGCAAATGTTCAAAGGATTGGGAATGTTATTTGGTAATATATCCTTTTGGGTTTTACTCTTTTATTTCTCCGCGCCAAGCTTACCGGGTTGGGCAGCCAAAAACTGGTTACCTACCTTATTTACTGAAACTTTACATTTAGATATGTCTCTGGCGGGACCAATTGCAACGGTAACCATTTCGATGTCTTCCTTTTTTGGCGTTTTAATTGGTGGGGCCATTTCAGATAAATGGGTGATGAAACATCTTAAAGGAAGAATTTACACCAGCGCAATCGGATTGTTTCTTACCATTCCGGCATTGTTTTTATTTGGTAACTTTAGTGAAATAGAAGCTATTATTCTTGGCGCTATCCTTTTTGGACTTGGATTTGGAATATACGACACCAACAATATGCCTATTCTTTGTCAGTTTGTTGCGCCTCGTTACAGGGCTACCGGATACGGGATTATGAATTTTGTGGGTATTTCGGCCGGGGCTGTTATCACCGAATTTTTAGGAAAAGCGGCTGATAATGGCGGAATGAGACACGTTTTTGTACTTCTGTTATTTGTAGTGGTTACTGCCATCGTTTTACAACTGGTTAGCCTACATCCAAAAACTATAGATATGACAGAGGGAAATGAGTTATGAGGGTATTAACAAAAAAATCGTGGCTTTTATTAGCAAAATGGCGAGCATAAAAAACTCCATTATTGCTAATGGAGTTTGAATAATTATAACTTAAAAACAAATTTTAAAAGTTAGTTGTAAGTTTCATATAGGTCACACCAAGAATAGACAGTAAAATGAAAAGCAAATAATATCCAACTCGTTTTGATTTATGGTCCATATTTTTATTTTTTCTAATTTCAATAAAAAACCAAATAAAAAGCGTACAACAAATTAGGGCACAAATTCCAACAAGAATTTTATTCAATGAAACGTAAACCGTGGCCATGCTTCCTAACATTATGATAGCAATAGGAAATTTATATTTTTCAGCAAATGGCAATTGTTGCGTTACATCAATTGGTTTAATTTGATCAAATAAAATTTCAAGTTTTTCATAGTTTTCAATTTGAGCAGGAATTAAAATAGTATCAACAGCCGTTTTTCCCTTTATACTATAACCTCCTTTTTTGTCTTTTATAATTGATTTAATTTCGTCAATCTGAATGCTAACTATTGGCGTATTAGCTTGTTCTCTTACTATAGCATTTTCTGAAAATATTAGCAAATAACTTTCAAACAACATTTTTTGTCTTTTTAAGCCTTTGTTAATTCCTGACCAAAGTGCAAAAATCATAATTGGAAGTACAAATGGCAAGACATACCATACATCTTCTTTATTTTCTGAATTAAAAAAAGGAATTGCAATTCCAAAAATCATTGCAATTAATAAAATGGGCACTGCTCTTCTTATGGATTGTTTTTTTATTTCATCAAATCCGGTCGATTTAATTTTGAATGTTTCATTCATGTAATTACTAGTTTAAATTGGTTTTACGGGTTGGTGTTATTTGTCATTTTATAGCTGAAAGGAGAATTTGATAAATTATTATTGCGTTACTTTCAATCGGTCGACATAATTCATAATAGTAGAAAATTTTCTAATGACAGATACAATATCTTCTTTGCGCTGATCAACTTCGCTCAATTCTATTTTATTTGTTTTTGAACTTTCTTTTCTATAGATAATTAAAAAAAAGCTTGTCCTGTTTTTTTGCCTTTCCGAATTATATTCAAAGTGTCTAATATCTGCCCAGTCAATCAATTCAAGAGAAGAAAACGGAAGAATTGTTTTTCTAATCCAAAAACCTTGTTTATTAATTTTAAATTTTGGTTTATCATCTAAAAGCCATAACCACGAAAAAACGAACAGCGTAAAAATAGCCATAAAAGCAATTGTTGCAATTTCGTTTGGATTAAATTTCTCCCATTGAAAAAGCTCGTCTGGAAGTTTATAAATCATTAAAACAACAAAACCAGTAGACATAACAACTACAGCAGTCTTAACAGACATACTTGTCTTAACTTCTATTTCTTCTAAAATTGCAGAATTTTTAAATGTTTCCAAATTAATGTATGTTTTTAATTTTGCTTTTAGGTATCACAACTAATAGAATCCCAATCCTGCCCCATATAATTTATAAGCCAATTTAAGGCATATTGTCTTTCGTAAACAATTCCCGGATTTATGCCTTCGATTTCTCTGCCATTAATTCTTTCGTCGACACAAGCCCAATTGTATCTGTAATACAAATCATCAGCATCCAAAATTTCACTTTTAGATCGTATTGAAGTTATGGCGTTTATGAAATCGTTTGGGTCTTTATCCGGACCTACAGGATAATCCTCGGGGCTTATGTTTTCGAGGTTACAAAACGCATCAGGAAAATCGAGATTCTCCACTTTTTTCAAAGCCCACATTAACGTCCAGATTCCTTCACATTTCCAGGTTTCCTGTGCTTTTTTATCGTCTGTAGGATCTTCCAAAAACTCTTTTTCTCCTTCTGTAGTAAAATCCCAAAGATTATAACTCTGCAAATAATCTATCGCAACATCCGGATCAATACTACTAAACGCTACTAAATTTGTCATTGCCAAAACACTTACTCTTTGCGCAATTTCTTTTGGTGTTCTTATTGTTGTTTCAGCTTCAGATTCTATGCAAGGCAGGTGTTTGTTGATTTTTATGCCTTTTGCTTCCAGAATTTTTTCGTTATTTTCTTTTCTGTTTTTTTGATCTTCTTCCAGTTCATTTTGATCTCCATCAAAGTAAACCGAATTGATTTTGACATCTAATTCATCAATTTCACAATTTCCTTCACCGTCAATAATCAGATTTAAATTCTTGTCTAAAAAATGCTGCCCGCTAGATTTACTGATAGCCGTATCAGGCTGAACAAATAAAACCGCATCAAATTCGTTTGCTATATTTCCTATTATTGTTTTTAACTCTTTTAACTCGCCTTTTTCCTGAATGATCGAAAACTCGCAATTCAGGGTTTGTATTTTATGAAGAAACAAATCTTTTACTTTTTCATTTACTGTTGGCAAAGAATCTACATAGCCGTAAAGTCCTTTTAAATTTGCTGTTAAAGCAGAATCATTGATTTCTGGAATTTGATAAGAAGGTTTAAGTCTTTCGCGATAAGAAATTTTTATTTTTTTTGAAGAACCCAGAATTCCTCCTTTTATTTCAAGATCGATGATATCAAATCCATCCTGATTGCTAATGACAGTATTTCCTTTTGGAAAGCTGGACAGGATTAATTCTTTAATAGTATCAAATCCAACATTATGAGAATAAATGGTACAAATCATTTTACGGCTTTTAAAATATTATTTATATGCTAAAATAAGTTATTTTATAAAATCTGCAAGTACAATCTTAACATCTAAAACTCTTTGTTAATTTTTTAAGTTAATTCTCTACTTTTACTTTAACGCAAAATATAATCTTAACAGATACATGAAAAAAATAACACTCTACACCATTATAATTATTGCTTTTTGCAGTTGCCAAAAGAAAAAAGAAAAAACTAACATTGCATTAGAAGAAATTAAAAATATCAACCAGATTGTTGAAGCAATAATAATTCAGGACAGCTTGAATGTGCTTTCGAAAAATGAAGACTCAACAATGTTTTGCAGTGAACTTAAGAGATTAAATATCTACATTCCGGAAAAAAGAAATGATGGATTAAATCTACCTCCACCACCTCAGGATATCTATATTACTGAATTAATAAATAGTACGATAAAAGAAGAAAGTTTTTTTTCATCTAAAGATTCTCTATATCTATTAGAACAAAATTCAAATCCGGAAAAACTAAAAATTGAAAAGGATTTAATTAATAAGTTGAACTCAACCACAATTGAAAAAGCAATAATAAGGAATAAAAAAGTTCGTCCATTTAGATTTTATGAAATGACTATTCCGGTTCTTTCTCTTGACAGACAGAAAGCATACGTTCAATTAGGTTATCATTGTGGAAGCCTTTGCGGAACTGGAAAAGCCATATATTTGAAAAAAGTAAATGGGAAATGGCTAATAATTCAAAAATGGGAAACCTGGATTAGTTAAACATAAAAAATAAACCATGTAAGTTATATAAGTACACTTAAGAAAAAATCTAAATCTACTTAATATAACTTATATGGTTCAAAAACGTTGCGGCAATAATTAATCCACTTTAACTTCAATTGTAGAAGTTTGCAAAGTACCCGTCGAAGCCTTAATTTTTATCGTTTCTCTCTTTCCAGTCGACTGAATAATCGCAATACATTTTCCATTAAAAAGTTTACACGAATTAGCTTTAAAAGAATCCAGATTCGCCTGATAACCATTATCAACACCAACTAATTTTCCTCCGCCAGAAACTTCAAAATTGATTAAATCATTTGCATTTGGCAAAAGATTTCCAGCTGCATCAGCAATAGAAACCGTTACATAAACCAAATCATAAGTATCATTTTTGATCACTTTTTTATCTGCTGATAAATCTATTTTGAAAGCTTCTCCGGCAGTATGAATTTCTTTTTCTAAAACCACTTTTCCATTTTTTCTCGAAATGGCTTTTAGAGTTCCAGGCTCAAAGTTTACGCGCCATGAAATATGCAAATCGTCGTTTTGTTTTGCTTTTTTTCCGAGAGATTTTCCGTTAAGGAATAATTCAACTTCATCGGCATTATTGTAATACGCCCAAACATCAACTTCTTGTCCCCCTTTCCAGTTCCAATGCGGAAAAATATGCAACACCGGTTTTGTTGTCCATTCGCTTTGGTACATATAATAAACATCTTTTGGAAAGCCCGCCAAATCTACAATTCCGAAATAAGAACTTCTCGCCGGATACGGATATGGATCTGGTTCTCCGATATAATCAAAGCCAGTCCAGATAAAAGTTCCCGCCATGAAATCCTGTTTCTTGATGGTTTTCCAATTCTCTTCGTGCGTCGCGCCCCAATACGATTTTACCTGATCGAAAGCCGAAACGGTCCAGTCTGCATTTCCGTCAAAAGGAGCGCCATGTTTTGGAGGCCACGCTTTAATTCCATCTGCAGGAAAATCATAATGTCCGCGCGTTTCCAAAGCCGAAACACTTTCTGAAGCAATTATTTTTTGTCCTTTAAAACGAATTGGAAAATCTTTATAATCTTCGTGTTTGTAATTGAATCCCAAAAGATCCAAAGCACCGGATTGATAAATGAAATTTTTCTCAATTACATTCTCTGTCAAAGCAGAAGTTACCGGACGCGTTATATCTAACGATTTTACAATTTTCGCCAATTCTTTCGTAATCGCAATTCCCGTACTGTCAAATTGTTCGCGGATTTCGTTGCCAATACTCCACATCATAACCGATGGATGATTGCGGTCTCTTTTAATAAAATCTTCTAAATCTTTTTTATGCCACGCATCCCAGTCTTTATGGTAATCGTTGGTTACTTTTTTCTTTTTCCAAACATCAAAAGCTTCATCCTGAACTATAAAACCCATCTCATCGCACAATTGCATCATTTCTAACGAATGCGGATTATGTGACATTCGAATAGCATTTACGCCCATTTCTTTCATCAAAACCAACTTTCGTTTAACCGCATGAATGTTCTCAACCGCACCCAAAGCACCATTGTCATGATGCAGACAAACACCTAAAATTTTCGTTGGTTTTCCGTTTAAAGAAAACCCTTTTTCGGCATCAAAATCAAAAAAACGAATTCCAAGCGGTGTTTCATAATTATCGACTAAAGTTTCTTTCTCATAAATTTTAGTCACAATTTTATACAAATATGGATTTTCCGTATCCCAAAGAATCGGTTTTTTTAAAGTAAAATTCTGAGTCGTTGTTGAAGATGAATTTGAGACAATTTTTTCTATGGATTCAACTTTAGCAACTTCATCATTTTTCTTGTCCAAAATAGAAGAAACCAATTTAAACTCTTTCTGATTTTCCGAAGCATTTTTAATTTTAACTTCCAAATGAACCGAAGCTTTTTCTTTTGAAATTTCCGGCGTTGTAACAAAAGTTCCCCATTCGTCAACATGCAATTTTTCGGCAATAACCAAACGCACATTTCTGTAAATTCCTGATCCTGTATACCAACGCGAATTAGGCTGTGCATCATTATCGACTTTTACAGCGATAATATTGGGCTGACCAAAATTTAAAAACTCAGATAAATCATAAGAAAATGAAATATAACCGTTCGGGCGAATTCCTAACGAATGTCCGTTGATAAATACCTCACTATTTTTAAAAACACCATCAAATTCTATCCAAATTATTTTGCTTTTAAAACTTGCCGGAACTGTAAACGTTTTTCGATACCAGCCTTTTCCAGCAGGTAAAAATCCCTGCGCCTGTTTTGTTTTACTGTCTTTGTCAAAAGCGCCTTCAATGCTCCAATCGTGCGGCAATTGCAGATTTCTCCAATCTTTCGCGTCAAAATTTGAATTAATCGCTTCCGGATGATCTCCCAATTTGAAGTTCCAGTTTTTATTGAAATCTTCGATAATTCTGGCTTTTTTTCCTTGTGAAAAAGATGTTGTAGTAAGCAATAATGCTAATGCAATTGTTATTTTTTGTAGAATGTTTTTATGTTTAATCATTACAATTATTTTTTTATTCTTTTCTAATTTACGTCTCGCTTTGTCATTTCTACGGAGGAGACCCGAGCGATAGCGAACAGACGAAGTAAATCTTCGCAAGTAACTCCGTAACTGTAATCCAATCATTGTCGAGCTTCTCGCGAAGATTTCTCCTCCGTCGAAATGACAAAAATGAGGCAAACTTTGTGGGGCTTTGACTTCGCTCAGCCTGAAAATTGGAACGTAGACGCACTGCTGTGCGTCTCTACAATAAAAATCTTTATTAAACCTTAGAGCCTTTGTGCCTTCGTGGCAAAACCTCGTTACTGAAACTCAAAACTATCCAACATCAACCCTTTCAAATCATCTCCTTCTAAAGTAATTTTATACGTTCCCGCATTTATATATCCTCCGGAAGTCGTATTCAAAACTTTCCATTTTTCTGGCGAAGGAAAAAATTCGATTGTATCATTTCGCATCATAATTCCGTATGCATCTTCCATTTTGAATTTTACTTTTAATGGTGTTTCGTTTCTGTTCATGAACTTAAAACGCATCAAATAAATTCCGGCAACTCCGGGTTTTACTTCAAACTCAATGCTGTTATTTGTCTTTTTTGTGAACTCAATATAATCGGCTTTTTTAAAATTTCCTTTTACAATATCAGTTCCGGTTGTTTTGGCATTTTCTGCTTCGAGAACTAAAGTCTGACGCGAATCATCTTTTTCGCCCATATCATAAGTTGGAACTACAATAATCGAATTCACAACTTCTGAATTATCGAAGGTAACTTTCTCTCCTTTTTTTACTTTTTTCGAAAAAATACCAAACTCAATATTACTAGTATTTTTAGCCATTTCCTCTGATTTTTTATAGTCAGCTAACCAGGCAAATTGTGTTTTTATTTTATTATCAATCAAAAAATAAACATCCGAATCTTCTTTAACTGTAAACGAACCCGAAACTTTTGATTTGGTTGAAAACTGCAAATAATCTGCTCCAAAAACTTCAGAAGGCAATTGTGTAAAAACAACATCAGCATCTGAATATTGTTTGGAATTTGTACCCAACCACGATGCAACTCTGTTAATCGTTTTATCATAAGAACTTAAAACCAGATTCTGAATATTTTTTGGCGAAGTGTCTGCTGGTTTTTCAAATCTTTTTTTAGTTCCGATTGCAATGGCAGAAATGATTGCCTGTCCCGATTTTACATTGGGAAAATGAATGCTGATTTTTCCGTTTTTGCTTTTTACCAAAAAGGTTTTCTTTAAAGCTTTATCATGTCCGGCTTCTGCCCAAATATCAAAATCTTTTAGAACAACATTGTCATTAATGGCAACATCAAACAAACGCCAGCCTTTGCAATTAAATCCGCCGCCGGTTCCGTACCAAGGCTCTGCAAAATACAATTCGACCAAATATTCGCCATCGGCAACAGGAAATTCATAACTTAATTTATCAACTCCGTATCTAAAACTTTGAAATAATTCAGGATCTTTTGTTCCCGAAATTGGATCGAAAGTAGTTCTTTGGCTCGCATAAAAATCGGGTAATTTCTCAAATTTATCTGTCCATGATAACGATCCCCAAGTATATTGTCCGTTTTTGTGTGTATCGGTAAACCAGGTATTTCCAGAAGAATCTGTAAATTCAGAACCTCCACAATTGACTCTGTAAATATAATTGTATTCTTTTTTTGATTTTGTAATATCAGCCTGATCTGTATATAATTCGTTTAAATTTGGTGCTTTTGGAAGTGTGTTCAAAACCACATAATCTCTCGCAACCGCTTTTCCGTTTACATAACCCACGGCGTACAAAACATTGTATTGAATATTGACATTATTCCATTGAAAATGTTTTCCTAATCCCGGATTTTTCAATTTGCCCAATGAACTTTTATTGACATCATTGAACAACTCAACTTCATCGCAATTCGAATAAATATCAATGCCGTTTTTTATTCCTGCCGAATCCCAACGACTTGGCCATGAATGCGAAACAATATAAACCATCGGATTTGTTTTGTTCGAAACATAATTGGCGCGATACATATAATACGCATCCAGAGGTTCGCCCCAAACCGTAAAAAGTCCTTTGTAATTTACAGGCCCAACTTTGTCTATATCGCGAAAACCTTCTCCGTTTTGAGAACGCCCCGGATTTTCGTGCGACGCAAAAAGCCAGTTAAATTGTCCCGCTATTTTATCTTTTACCGATTCGGCTTCGCGGACTTTGATTTCCATTAGTTGCGAAAATCTGTTTTCGCTCAAAATTCCTTTTTGATCAAATTCTCCTTCGGTGTGTAAATCTGCAGTTCGCCATGCGCCATATTCTCCGTTTAAGAGTTGTGTGCTCATTTCGAGATGATATTTTGACGGATCACCTCCGTAAGTTCCAGACCAGTTTTGAACCACATTCCAATCTGTTCCTTCTCCACCATTGCAGGTGGTTACGATTCTTTGAGAAGCAGATAACGGATCCATTTCGCGAATGATTTTGGTGCATTCTTCTGCAAATTCCTTCGGAATCGTGCTTTCATTCTGTAATCCCCACATCACGACCGACGGGCTGTTTCTGCGTTCCTTAATCCATTCGCGCAATAAGGTTTTGAAGTTTTCTTTAAATTCTGGCGTATCATACCAAATATGTGCCGAAAACTGACTCCAAAACAAAATCCCGTTTTCGTCTAATTCTTTTTGGTATAATAAATTATGTGGCTGATGCGCTTCTCGAAACGCATTAAATCCAGCGGCTTTTATCTGCTCGATTCTGGCGTGAATTTGTTCATCTGAAAACGAATGACTGTTCCCAATCATATGTTCATATTCGCAAATTCCGTTTACAAACAAAGGTTCATCATTAATATAAAAACGATTGTCTTTTCCGTCACGGCTAACGGGCCAACTTACCCAACGAATTCCGTATTGCGTTTTTACCTGGTCTATTTTCTTTCCATTTTCGAAAATCGAAGTCACTAATTCATATAAATAAGGGCTTGACGGAGACCACAATTTTGCATCTAAAATTTCCGGAAGTGTCTGTGTTATTTCTTTTGTTTCTCCGGCAATATTTCTGATATCACTTTTACTTATAGCAACTTGCTTTCCTGCAGCATCAAAAAGTACATTTTCGATCGTTAAGTTCCGATTTGATTTTCCGTAATTTTTGATTTCTGTTGTGGTATGCAGAATCGCTTTTTCTTTAGAAATTGATTTGTCATTCCAGATATGAACGCCAAAAGGTTCAATGCGCACCTCATCAGTAACAACTAAAGTAACCGGCCTAAAAATACCAAGCGGCTGAGAACCTTCAGAAAATCCCCATTCGCCGGAACAGCCACCACAAACCCACGGAAGATCTGCAATAAACGATGGATGATCGGCTTTGATCATTATTTTATTTTCCCCATCAAAAGAAACGGCGTTTGTAATATCGATTGTAAAAGTGGTTCTTCCCCCTTTATGGGAACCGACTTTTTTCCCGTTTACCCAAACTGAAGCGTACGAACCAACTCCTTCAAAATACAAAAAAAGGCGTTTGCCTTTGTCTTTTTTGTCAGCTTTAAAAGTTTTATGGTACCAGGCAGTTCCGTGCAAATTGCCATGTTTCATTCGGCGGTAACCGTAATATTGATCCCAGTTGTGGGGTACATTTACGTTTTGCCATTGCGAATCAATTTTGGGATTGTTTACAAAATTTTCATCTTGCTGAACAGGATTATTTAAGATGATAGTTTCCCAAGATGAATTCAGCGAAATTTCTCTACGTAATTCCGCTGACGCATGTTTCACCTGGCTCTGAACAGAGCAAAAAACTAAAAAAAAATAAATAAAAAAAAATGCTTTCTTCATGTTTTTTTGATCCTGCGAGGTTTTCAAAACCTCGTAGGTTTAATTTTTATAACGTTGACTTTGAATACCTACAAGGTTTTGAAAACCTTTGCAGGAAAGTGTATTTTTCATTTTTTTGTCATTTCGACGAAGGAGAAATCTTCGCAAGTAACTCCACAACGAAAATCTAATCTTGTCGAACTTCTTGCGGAGATCCCTCGTTCCTCGGGATGACAAGATTGTGTGTTTTTATTTCTCTTCATTAGACCTGACAGGTTTTTAAAACCTGTCAGGTCTAAATTAACTTCGAGTTCGCGTGAGGGATGGCAGTGGAGCTCTTTTGTGAGGCGATTTTTCTTCGCCTCACAAAAAGCGGGAACGTACAGCCCGACCCGGAGGGGCACGCCCAAATTATTTACATTAATAAAACAACCAGTCAATCGCACCTTTTTCTCCCGCATCAATATAACCCACATCGCGAGGCGTTATGGTTTGATTGGCGTCTATAAATCCTAAAATCAGCACTCTTCCTTTTCCTAAATTCAACTCGTTTTCTCCTGGCTGAAACGTATAGGTATGAATGTTTACACGAGGCAATTCCTTAAGATTCATGGCGCTTGCTAAAATTACTTCGGCCTGACCGTAAGCATTTCCGGCGGCATCTGTTTCTAAACTTGGCGGAAACAAAAATCTTTTTTGATCTGAATTGAAATAACCTACGACCAATTTTACAGGTTTGGTATTTTTGAATTTCAGATGTGTTCCGTTTTCATTTTGCGATCCTTCATCAAATGCAATTCCTTTTAGGTTTTGCAATTCCGGAGCTATTTTTGTCAATTCAGAAATTGGTGTTCCATACACTTTTGTGCCATTTTTTACGGCATAAGTTCCTTTGCTCTCGCTTAGTAAAGTTACTTCTGCGGTTTGCCACGGTTTTCCTTCTTTGGTTGCAATTTTACCATCTTTTGATGATTTTAGCAACTCTAAATTTCTTTTAAAATTAACCAATTCACGTTCGTAATGCGGTAACAATTCTGCCCACGTTTTATTATTTCCGTCATCGCCGCCAATCGGAATCCGGCGTTGTGCCGTTTGCATACTGTTGGCGTATAGATAACTGTCTTTGGTTAAATTTACTAATGTTTCGTAATATTCGATGCTTTTTTCTAAATGAGGAAGCGCTTTATCCAAATCTGAAATATCATTGGAAAAACTATATCTTAAAACCAATAATGCCGCTTTTACTTTTTCTGAAAAGAAATCGGCGAAAGCCTTATAACTATGCATATCATTTTTAAGGCGCAAAAATTCGTCTTTGTTTTTTGTTACACTTTGTTCTGCTTTGTCAATTGCTTCAACAGCCAGTCTTCCGTGTTCTGTTATTTCGGCAATAATCTGCGTTGGAAGCTCACCTACATGCGGTTCATGATTCCACTCTTTTTTAGAATATTCCAAAAGCAATTCACCAACCGGACCACACGACTCGTGAAATCCAGGATAAACACGCCATTTCGCCGGATTTACCAGCTGGCTTTCGAACATACCTAAAAGTAACGTCTGACGATTTCCTTCTGTAATTCCAAAACGTCTTAATACTTTTGGAGCGATTTCACCAGATTGGTCATATGCTTTTTGGATATTATTGGCTGCTTCTGTATCTGTTCCGTATTTAGCCGCTAAATCTTTATCCCAGAATTTAACCTCTTCGTTTCTGTCTCTTTTACTATCCCAGGCATATCTTGCCCAGGCTTTGTACCAAATCCAGTCGCGATCCATTTCCAGTAATCGTTCGCCTGTTTTTGTTTTATCGGCAGAATACGGCCAATCCCAATACGAGGCCTGCGGATATAAATGCAGCGCATTTGCTCCGTGCGCACTGTGCATCGCCTGAACTGTTTTCTGGATAAACTCTGGCGAACCGTATCTGAAAGGTTCGAGATTTGCCAAAATATGTACATTTGAAATGTGAACAGAATTCAGCGCACTTAATTTTTTATGAATTTCTCCCCACGGTCCGCCTGGTGTATAAGTGGTTAACGATTCGCCATTGTATTTATGCATCGTGTATAAATTTTTATACAATGGCAGCGATTTTTCCATTACCAAAGGCGCATCTGTATCATGAGCACGCAAAATTATTGGCGGTTCGTTTGTTTTTCCTAATGCTTTTAAACCATCCTGAACGCCCGGAATAATGGTTTTGGTAAACCATTCTACATCATCATCAACGGTATTAATAGCTTCTCCCAAACAAACCAATAATCCAACATTTGGATATTTTTCGATAAAAGCCGCAATAGATTTTCTCGTATAATCGGCAATTTCGGGCGTAATTGGTCTTGAACGATCTTGAGTTTTAATTTTATAATGTTCTGCAAAAGGTTTGGAAACGATGATATTATAAAACATCTGAATCACCCAGATTCCCCTTTTATTAGATTCTTCAGTTAAGAATTTATAAATTTCTTCGTTCTTTTTGAAATCTTCTTCGCTTACCTCAAGTGCAAAAGGATAGTCTTTTAGTTTGACCAAGGATGCAAAAGGATGTCCGTTCCATAAATACAAAGAATTCATTCTGTTATCGACCATCATATCAAGATACTTTATCCAAAGTTTTTTATCGTAAAACCATGGAAAAGTTTCCGGCGTATACGGATATTCATAAACGTCTCTTCCCGGAAGATAAGTCGTTTTTTGCATTCCAATACAAGCGCCTCTCAAAACCATTTCCGGACTATCGTCGATATTAATTTCTGATGGAATTTCGCCTGAACTTTTAATACGGTCTGCCAATTCCATTGCACCATATAAAGCTCCTGAAGCATCGGTTCCTTCAATGTAAATGATATTTTTTTGCGTGCGAATTTGAAATCCTTCTTTCCTGCTTAATTTACTATCGTCGATTTTAGCTGATTTTGCACTTTGTTTCCAAAAATCAGTTCCTTTTTCGCCAATAACAATGACTTTATCTTTCTTATTTATTTTGTCAGAAGCAATTACTTTGAATCCTTTTTGAGATAAAGTTTCAGATAATTTCTCCACTCCAAACTGCACTCTTGGCGATTTTGAATCACTAACAATGGTAATATTTTGCGCTGTCGCGAAAGTGGTATAGACGGTTAAAAAAAGTAAAGTAAAATATTTCATTGTATTGTAATTTATTGAACAAGTTTGTCATTTCGACGGAGGAGAAATCTCCGCAAGTAGCTCCGCAACGAGATTCCAATCTTTGTAGAGTTTCTTGCGGAGATCCCTCGTTCCTCGGGATGACAACAAAAATCCGATTAGAGACCTGACAGGTTTTAAAGACCTGTCAGGTCTAACGTTAAGTATTAATTCTGAAAAATCTTTTTCAAATACGCCACATTTGCGCCGTAATTGGCTTTTACGTTATGCACTTGTGTTACGTCACGAGAACGTTCTACAATTAACCAACCGCTCCATTTCATTTCGTCGAGTGTTTTTTTGATTTCCGGCATGTTGATCATCGTATCATTTTCAAGCCAGACTTTATCTGTATTCGAAGCATGAATTTGAGCCAAATGTTTTTTACCTAATATTTTTAGTTCCGATGGAATATTTCTTCCGTTGTCTGCGGCATTTGCAAAATTGAAAGAACTTTTGATGTATTTAGAATCTATTTCTTCCAGTAATTTTTTCTCTTCTGTAGCGTTCAATGAAGTTTCAATTGCAATTACACCTCCAATTTTACCCACTTGTTTTCCTGCCCATTTTAGTCTTTCGATAATAATCGGGCGTAATTCCGGATTTTTAACCAAATCACTTTCTGTTCCTAACGGAAGATAAGCTACTTTTACTTTCATGTCTTTCATTGCTTTTACGCAATCATTAATCATGGGTTCGATGGCTTCTCTTTTGGCAAAAGACTGCGCATAGAATCCGGACATGGCAATAGAACTGATTCCCACATGCAATTCTTTAGATTTATCGAGAAACTTTTGTCTTTCAACGGGATCTCCCAATTTGCTGTCAAAAGTTGGTCTTTTTCCTAAACCGCCCATGTCCAGTTCTATTCCGTCGGCTTTGATTTCGCTTGCCAAACCAAAAGCGCCTAATTTTTGTCTTTTTAAAATCATCCAGTCGCAAACCGCAACTTTATATTGCTGTTTGTTTTTTGATGACTGAGCCGTTGCGCAACTGTTGATTGAGCAGGATAAAACTGCGAAGATTGCGATAATACTGCTTCTCTTGAAATGAGCTAAATTCATAAATATTAGTTTTTACCATTAAGATATTAAGGAAGTTAAGCGTAGTGCTGCTTAATAACCTTACTTTATAATCTAAGAAAATTAAGCTTAATGAAACTTAATATCTTAATGGTTAATTTTTTTAAATCTTATTCCTCTTCCGCCTTAACAGCGGTTACAACTTTGTTTTGTTCTCCGGGCCAGATTCCGTTTTTGATTGGAAGTGCTTTTAATTTACTTGGATCAACTTTTACATACTTCAGTTTTTCTCTTCTCCATGTATAAACAATATGCACCATTCCGTCAGAACTTTGAATCATTGATGGATATGAATATTGACTTATTTTTGAATCTTCTAAAACCAAAGCTGCCTTCCAATTGATTCCGTCATCAGAAATTGAAACATTCAAAGGTGTTCTTGGTCCTTTTGCTTCTGTTCCCGGAGGTAAAACGTGATTGTAAACCAATAAATGTTTTCCGTTTTTAAGAGTTACGGCATCGGTTCCTGAGTTGTTATTTGGCAAACCAATTAATTCTACATCCGACCAGGTTTTTCCGTTATCTTTAGAAAATGTGCTAAAAATAGCTCTGTTTCTGGTTCTTCCAATGGCTTGGATACTGCCATCTTTATGAAATAAAATACTAGGTTGAATAGCATTGATTTTTTGTTTTCCTCTTGGAAGTGTATCACCCATTACCCACGTTTTGCCGAAATCCGGAGTAGATTCCATGCGAAGTCTCCAACCGTCGCCTTCAATACTTGACGGACATAATAAAGTTCCGTTGCTTAATAAAACAGGTTTATTTTTGATTGGTCCTAAAAATCCATCAGGCATTTTTTTCGCCTCAGACCAGGTTTTTCCTCCATCAGATGAAGTTCTGATTACGCCCCACCATTCTGATGGTTTTGGTCCAATTTTGTAGAAAAGCATTAAATCACCACCCGGAATTTGATACAGAACCGGATTCCATGTTGGTAATCTTGGCCCTTCTTTCATAACGCCATCAGCAACCTGAACTCCTTCACCCCATTTATCACTCCCTTTCGGCTTTATACTTACATAAATGCAAACATCAGGATGTCTTTCTTTTGTTCCTCCAAACCATGAAGCTACTAAATCGCCATTTGTTGCTTCGACAATTGTTACAGCGTGGCAAGACGGATAAGGCGCTTTATCGTAGATAAATTCATCAACTAAAATTCCTTCTTTCCACGTCTTTTTTTCTAAAGCCGACTTACAACTTCCTAAAAGGAAAAGTCCAAACAAGACAAATGTCAATTTTATGATCTTCATTCTTAATTTTATTTTGAATTAAAATTTTGGATTATAAATACATTCCTAATATTTTTTTAGGCAAAAATATTTATTAAGTGTAAAAATAACACTAAAAATTTAACGATGTATCCTGTACTGTCCCGAATTGTCTAAAATTAACGCTTTACGACGATAGCGTAAGATCCGGATGACAAATTGAGAACCAAATTGTTGTTTTCAATTTTATAAGAAGATGAAAAAGCAGCACTTAATTTTTGATTATTAACAGTTACAGCCGAAGCATTAGAGGTTGGCAGATAAATTATTGCGGAACTATTTGCCGGAATATTTATTTTCCAGTCGAGCTTGTTTTTAGCCTTTTTCCAGTCACTTTTAATCAATCCGTAAATTGATTCGTAAGAAGCGTTTACGAAAGTTAATCCGGTTTCAAAATCAGGTTTCATAATAATTTGTTTGAAACCCGGAGTTTCAGGATTGTTCTTGATTCCGGCCATATTTTCGTAATACCAAATCAATAAATCGCCCAAAAGCATCACGTGGTTTTGCGAATTCATTTTAGGATCGGCTGTATTTCCGTTCCATAATTCCCAAATTGTAGTTGCGCCGTTTTTTGCCATATAACCCCAACTCGGATAAGTATTGTTCGAAGCTAGTTTGTAACTCAAATCCGGTCTTCCGAATTGAGATAATGTTCGCATTAAAAACTGAGTTCCAATAACGCCCGTACTAATATGGCCTTTGTAGGTTACCTCAACTTCATGCACAATATTGTCAAATATTTTTGACTGAAGATTTTCAGGAACCATTCCAAAAGTCAATGGAAGCAAATTTGCTGTTACCGTATTATTCGCATATTTATTTGTTTTTGAATCGAAAAACTTCGCGTTAAAAGCCGTTTTTATTTTCTCAGAAAGTAAATCATAATATTGAATATCTTCCGAATTTGTTCCATTAATAGCAGCGAACTTTTTCATCTTTTGCAGTAAATGATAATAGAAAGCACTTGCAATTAGTTCCCCATTCGTTGTTCTGGTAGAATCTTTGGAGTGAATTAATTCTAAAGATTCCGGCGGAACGCACCAGTCTCCGTATTTATCTTTGGTCATTAAACCGTTAACCAAATAATTTTCTTCCATATAAACAATCCATTTTTTCATGGATGGATAATGTTTTTCGACTACTTTTTTATCTCCAAATTGCTGATACAACATATCGGCAACCGTAATATACGTTCCCGGCCAGGTTACATTATCGCCGTAATAACGCCAAAACGCCGGCGCAACATCCGGAATTCCGCCATCTGCCGTTTGTGCATTTTTAATATCGTCAAGCCATTTGGCATACAAAGTTTGATTGTCGAATAAAAAACTTTCGCCATAAGCTCCCGTTGTTCTGTCGCCCAACCAAGGCTGGCGTTCGTTTCGTTGCGGGCAATCGATTGGCATTCCTTTATAATTTCCTCGAATTCCCCAATAGGCATTCTTAAAAATCTGATTCATCACAGCATCCGAAGATTCAAAAGTTCCGATTGTTTTGATGTCATCGTAAACCACTTTTCCAACAAAATTATCTACAGTTGGTTTTGTCGGAAATCCTGAAACTTCTACAAAACGGAATCCGTGAAATACAAAAGTTGGTTCCCAAATTTCTTCGCCTTCGCCTTTTAAAGTATAAACATCGGTAGTTTTTGCATCACGCAAATTGTCGATATATAAAGAACCATCGGCTTGTAATGATTCTGCAAATTTTAACCTGATTTTATCGCCGCTTTTTCCTTTTACTTTCAATTGCAGCCAGCCGACCATATTCTGCCCCATATCTAAAATATAAGTTCCTTTTGGCGTTTGCTTGATGGAAATTGGTTTTACTTCGCCCATTATTTTCATATTAGGCGTCATTTGTGCTTCATAAAAACCACCTGGTTCCTGAACATATTCTGCTGTTAACCAAGTTTTATCATCAAAATTGGTTGTGTCCCAATTTTTCATTTCTTTTCGGGAGTCATATTCTTCGCCGTCATATTCGTTGTTCGATAAAATGGGTCCGTTTGTGGTTATTTTCCATGTATCATCAGTTCTTATTACTTCTTTTGTTCCATCTAGATATTCAACAAAAAGCTGTAAAGCCATTTTCGGGTAACCAAAAGTTTTAATTTTATACGGCTTGTAATCCTGACGCATCGTAAAAAAACGTCCATTTCCTAAAATCGTTCCCAGCATGTTTTTGCCTTCTTTCAATTGCGAAGTCACATCAAAAACATTGTATTTTACATTCTTCGTATAATCTGTAGGAACCGGTGCCAAAACCTGATCGCCAATTTTATTTCCGTTAATGTACAACTCATAAAGTCCTAGACCCATTATGTAAACTTTAGCATTTTTGACTTGTTTTTTTAAGTTGATTTCTTTTCGTAGATAACGTGCAGACAATTTTGAATATTGAGAAATACTATCTCCGGCAGAAGCTTTTTCATAACCAATCCAACGTGTCGATTTCCAATCGGCATAATTTAAAATTCCCATACTAAAATGAGCGCTTTCTTTAGATTGAATTTCGCCTTTATTCGTCCAGACTGTTACTTTCCAAAATGCATTTTGTCTGTCGTTCAGCTTTTTTCCTTTATAAATAATATTGACAGATTCGTCGCTTTCTATTTTTCCACTATCCCATAAATCTGCTTTATTTGAATTTAAATTTTCCAAAGTTGAAGCCACCAAAATTTGATAAGAAGTTTGTTTTACATCATTTACATCTGCATTAATTTGCCAGCTCAATCTTGGTTTTACAACATCAATTCCTTCAGGATTGTTCAGCATTTCGCATTGCAAATTGGTAACGCTGATTTTATTTTGGGCTTTCGCCGAAAAAGAAATCAAGGTTATGATGATGAATGTTGTATGTAAAAAAAACTTTTTCATAATTTTAGTTTAAGCAATGTAAAGTCCCAAAGGGACGATATATTTATAGATTTTATAATCGTAAGTTCATTAAGCCCCAGCGGGGCGGAATAATTCCTAATCTATTGCTCCGCTGGAGCTTTTCATTCAGGTCTGTATTTGCTATAAATATTTTGCTTCTCCGAAGCTCTTGAAAATTTACTCCGAAACCAGTCTCTCCAATTTCTCACAAATCGCAATTTCTTTACCGTTTTTAAAAATTCTAAATCCTTTTCCTTTATGATATTTTTCTCCGCTTTTATCCCAAAGAATGGTAATGATATTGCCGTGATACAAAATATTATCGAGACAAAACCAATCCCATTTTTCCTGTGGAATCAACGGATTCACTTCTATCTTTTCATCCGCTCTCGGGCGTAAACCAACCAAACCTGTAATCATCAAATCGTTAAAAGTCGAATGATTGTAGTAACGGCTTCTTTCTCTATCACCCATTAACCAATATCCTGTTGTTTCATCAAGATATTCGCCAACATAAGGTTTTCCACGGTAATATTGCGACTGCACATACAAATCCATTTGCTTGAAATAATCCGTTTTCGCAACGAAATTCTGATCATAATTATTCAAAACATTCGCCAAAGCGGTCAGGGTTTGAGAACTCGCGAAAGGCCATATCGCACCGTCCCATTCGCAGGTTCCTGTTCCATGTGTTCTAAAACGCGGACTTCTTCTCTCCGCTGTTGTTAAACCAAAAGGTGCCGAAAATCCTTTTTCATCTTTAATCTGTTCCCACGCTTTTTCGAAACCTTTTCCTTTTTTAGGAAGATTAAAATACCATGGAATAAATCCGATGGCTTCCCTCACTTGCGCTAAAGTATCTTTTTCTGTAAACGTTTCAAAAAATTCACTTTTAGCATTCCATAGTTTTGTCTCCACTAATTTTTGAAGCGTATCTGCTTTTGCTTCAAAATAACTTTCTTGTATTGCATCGCCTTTTAGTTTTGAAATTTTCGCCAAAGCGGTTGCATTTCCAAACATATAACTGTTAATTGTTGGGCGCGCATTTCTAAATTTTCTGGCACCGCTCAACGATTCCTCCATTCCGTCTTTTACATCAAACTGCCAGAACAATCCATCTTTGCGTTTCCTGTCTCCTTCCCAAGCTGCATATTCCGCTACCAAATCCGGATACATATCCAATAAAAATTTGTCGTCTTTATTTACTAAATACCTGTTATACAAAGCATCCGCCGTCCAACTGCTAAAAGTTCGAAGTTTTTTCATTGGTTTTCCGTCATTTCCTCTAAACCATAAATGAACGTCCTGCTCCAAATATTGCGGATCATGAACCCATCGAAACTCATTAATATGATGTCCCAAAGCGCAACTAATCATATTGTATTTATCAGCATAAGAACGATCTACCAAAAACTCTGTAATCGCAAATCCCTGTGGCGTTTTCTTGATATGTTTACGCGCACTCCACCAACGGAAATAATAAATCTCCTCAAAATTTTGCTGTGGACATTCAAACAACGGAATATTTTTTTCCATCCAAACCCAAGCCGAATCATTCGGAATCGCAAATTTTAAATTCTCATCTTCCATCGTGTTGAAATAATCAACATAATGTTTGTAATTTTCTGATTTTAGAATTGCAGCTGAACTTTTCGTAGAAGTATTTATTCCGGATTTGCAACTTGTGTTTAAAGTTGAAATCAGGATTATAAAAGCGATTATTTTGTGTTTAAAATGTAACATATTCAAATTATTATTAAAATTCTTTGGGCGTGTTCGCCACGGAGAATCGTGCTGTCCCTTTCCGTTTATTCACACCAATTTGTCATTTCGAGGAACGAGAAATCACATAACGTAACCATACAGTTCGTTGCTCTCTGGATGTGATTTCTCGTTCCTCGAAATGACACACAGAGCTAGACCTGACAGGTTTTTAAAACCTGTCAGGTCTATACGCTTTCAATGTTAATTCCCTTTAAAAGTATAAGTCTCCCCAGCTTTCATCTGAACATCATATTCATTATACTTTGGTAACACAACTTTCTTTAAATTCGCTTTTTCAGATAGAATTGGTTTCTTCACTTCAACATCATAAAACAACGGATTCGTATTTTTCCCTTTTGCTTTTTTAATAGATACTCCTTTTCCTGCGCTTAAAATATTCTCCACTTTCAAACGACAATATCCTCCAATTTTAGAATAAATTTTTAGTTCAGAAACTTTATTGTTTTTCCAGGTCAAATCAATTACAAATCCGCCTCTGGCAACCAAACCTTTAATACTTCCATCTTTCCAAACAGTTGGTAAAGCCGGCAATAAATGAATTGCATCTTCCTGACTTTGCATCAGCATTTCGGCGATTCCTGCCGTACATCCAAAATTTCCATCAATTTGAAACGGCTGATGCGCATCTAACATATTTGGGTACGTTCCGCCGCCTTTTCTTTGGTCGGCCGTTACCAAATGCAATTGGTCCTGAATCAATTTATAGGCGTGATTTCCGTCTAATAATCTGGCCCATAAATTTACTTTCCAGCCCATCGACCAACCTGTAGATTCGTCAGTTCTGTATATTAGCGATTGTTTGGCCGCTTCAAATAATTCTGGTGTTTTCACTGCCGAAATCTGATTACTTGGATACAATCCGTACAAGTGCGAAACGTGTCGATGATTGTCTTTCGGATTATCCCAATCGTCCTGCCATTCTTGTAACTGACTGTGTTTTCCCACTTTCATTGGAGGCATTTTCGCCAACGCCTCACTTAGTTTTTTAGTATAATTTCCATCTGGTGAAACCAATTTGGAAGCTTCAATAACATGCGTAAACAAATCAAAAACCAACTGATTATCCATTGTTGTTCCAGAAGCGATTGTTGCTTTTCCGGTTCCGCCCGCATGTGTATTTTCAGGAGAACTTGAAGGGACTACAACTAAATATTTTGTATTGGGATCAATAACCATAAAATCAAGAAAGAAATCTGCTGCTCCTTTCATGATAGGAAAAATTTCTTCCAGATATTTTTTATCACCAGTATACAAATATCTTTCCCATAAATCCTGACAAACCCACGCACCGCCAGTTGGCCACATTCCTGAGGCTGCCGAATCAACCGGAGCGGTAACACGCCAAATATCGGTATTGTGGTGTAAAACCCAACCGCTGGCATTGTACATCATTCTGGCTGTTTCGGCACCCGTAACACTTAATTCTTTTGCCATTTGAACAAAAGGCTCATGCATTTCCTGAAGATTGGTTACCTGTGCAGGCCAATAATTCATTTCGGCATTGATGTTTGTCGTGTATTTACTGTCCCACGGCGGCGTAACCATATCATTCCAAATTCCTTGCAAATTCGCAGGTTGCCCACCCGGTTGTGAACTCGAAATTAAAAGATAACGCCCAAACTGAAAATATAAACTCGCTAATTGTGGATCGAATTGTTTCGAGAAATCTCTGATTCTTTCGTTTGTTGGTTTCTTTGCCACCTCGTTTGTTCCTAAATCAAAAGAAACTCTGTTGAAGAAATTTTGATAATAATCAACATGCGCTTTTTTTATCGTTTCAAAATCTTTGGTTTCGGCTTTCGCCAAATAATCTTTACTTTTTGCAATTTCATCGCCCGATATATCTTTATAATTTTTAAAATTCGTTGCAATCGAAATATATAAAGTTACTTCATCAGCCTTATTAATACTTAAAACGCCATTGCTCGCATCAATTTCTCCGCCTTTATTTTTAGCCGTTAATCTTCCCTGAAATTTGATTTTGCCTTTTACCCCTTCAAAATTTGTCCCTAAACCTGAAAGTATAATTTGATTTCCTTCAGTTGAAGCAACCGTTTTATCAATCGGACTGTTCATGAAAACATTACAGGTAATTTGTCCCGGTTTATTGGCTGATAATTTAACCGCAATTACCTGATCTGAAAATGCAGTCAAAATTTCTCTCGTAAATTCAACGCCGTTTACTGTATATTTCACCTTTGCCGTAGCATTGGCAATATCTAAATCTCTATAATAATTAGTATATTTTTGATGTCCCGGAAACGAAATATAAACGCTTCCAAAAGTCTGATACGGCATTCCGTCATTGGTTTGTGACATAATATCCTGAGTCGCCAATTCCTGTGCTTCATCAAACTTTCCATCAAAAATTAACTGACGAACAATTGGCAAAGCTTTTATTGATTTATTGTGTGCGTTACTATTTGGCGAACCTGCCCAAATGGTTTCTTCGTTCAATTGTAAACGCTCCACCGCCGGATCTCCAAAAACCATCGCGCCCAAACGTCCGTTACCCAAAGGCAGCGCTTCGTTCCAGATTGCAGCTGGTTTATCGTACCAAAGTTTTAAACCACTATTATTTTGAGCCGTTATATTTTGAACTCCAAATAGTACTAAACCAAAACAAATAAGCGATATTCTATTTCTTAACTTCATATACTTTCTCATTTTTAACACGAATTGCACTAATTAACACGAAATACGATGCTCTAATAATTTCACTAACATTCGTGCTAATTAGTGTAATCTGTGTTTATTTTTACTTCTTAACTTCGTAAATCTTATTATTTTTCTCGCCAAACATTTCATATAATTTGTCGATATCTTTCAAAGCATTTTTAGGTAAATTTTCGGCTTTATTTCCAAAAACATATAATTTATCATAAGGTTCAATTACACAAGTCGATTCGTCGATTTCGCCTTTTGCATTTTTGACTTTATTTATATCCAAGCCTAAATATTTAGCCATAAACGGATACAAAACCATACGTTTTGAAACTCCGAAATCATGTCCCTCTTTTGCAAAATGAGCATTTTCTACCAAATCTTTTTTACCGTACAATTCATAAGTTCTTTGGATAAAAGGAAATTCCAATTCAGGAACCGCCAATGTCCAGTCTTTTCCGTCAGAAACAATTAATTGTGGTTTTGGCGCCATCATAGCAGAAATTTCGGCATTGTTTGTTCCATTTCCGCAAAGGTGAATTCCACGACCGCTTTCACAAGGACATCCTCCCGAAAAATGAGAAGAAACCATTACAACCGGAGCAGAAACCGTAATTCTGTCATCAATTGCCGCTAAAAACATCGTATGAGATCCACCGCCTGAACCGCCTGTAACGCCAACACGAGATATGTCCACATTTTTTTGAGTTGACAAATAATCCAATAAACGGATTCCGCTTAAAACCTGAACCGTTGATGCAATACTGTTTCTATGCGTTTGTTCCGGAAACTGAAGCAAAGATTCTCCCCACGCAAACAAATCGTAACTCACAACAATCGCTCCCATCTTGGCCATAATGGCGCAACGATATTGTTCGTCTTTTCGATATCTTCCGTCTCCAAAATGCCCATCCGGAGTTAAAATTACCGGCGTTTTTTTGTTGAAAGGATATGGTTTATAAATCGAACCCGTTACATAAACACCCGGTAGAATTTCCAATCCGATATTTTCGACACTGTAATCTTTATAAATTCTTTTTGGAGTTAAAAGTGGCTTAGACTTTGGTGTTGGGGGCGCCTTGTCTAAACCAAATGAAGTGATCATACAAGCTTTTAACTCCGTTTTACGTTTTTCCCATTCTTCTTTAGTAGAATAAAGGCTTTTCAGATAATCCAATCGCTCTTTTCCTTTATCAACCGAGACTTTATGGTTTTCATATTTTCTGATGATGTAAGTTCCGTCCGGCTGTTTGAAATACATTAATTCAAATGGCGCCAAAATATTCGTCAACGAGATTGGTAAATTTCCTGGTTCGATTCTCCAATCTGCATAATCCAGTTCTTTTCCTTTTAATAAACCCCGGTCGTCGTTGATTGTCACATGAAAAATAGTTTCAATCTTTTTTAAGGTTTCTGAAACTGGTTTTCTATAATTTTCATCAGACGTTATTTGTGCGTTTGAGATTGTCACTGCGAAAAATAATAATATGTATATTTTAACTTTCATCATTTTATTGTGTTTATCTGGGTTGAAAAAAGAACGCGGATGACACAGATTTACTTCGTAAAAACGCAGATTTACGCGGATTTTTTTACTATCTGTTTTTTTTTGATAAAGCGAATAAAAAATCCGCTTAAATCCGCGTCTTCGCTTTAGCGAATCAGTGTCATCTGCGTTCTAAATTTCACACTCAATTGTATATTTTCCTGATCCAAATCTCAGGTATTTCGTTACTTTTCCATTTACTTTTACTTCTGTACCCGCTGCAATTGGCAATTTTATGGTTGCCGATGTATTCACCGGAATCTCCACTTTCAGAATTAATTTCCCGTCTTTCTTCTCCCATTCCGAAGCTATATTTCCATAAACAGATTTGTAAGTTGCTTTCACAAAAGTCATATCGCCAACCACTTCCGGCTGAATAAAGAAATGTTTAAAACCCGGATTTTCAGGATCGGGAACAATTCCGGCTAAACTTTGGTAAAACCATTCTTCGATTTGTCCCATCATAAAATGATTCCATGAATTTCCTTTGCGCGGATCCCATTGTTCGGTTAAAGTGGTCAGGCCAAATTTGATTTGAAAACCATAACCCGGCGCATCATAATGATTGTTCATTTTGTACATCGTTTCGTTTTCGCCATTTTTTGCCAAAGCCTGAAACAAATAACGATTTCCAACATCGCCCGTTGTTAATCTGTCGCCTTTTGCTTTTATATCTGATAATAAATTCTGCATTACAGCCGCTTTATATTGCGGTTCTACGATATCCATATAAACGGGAACAGCATTACTAAACTGACTGTTTGTACCATATTGTTTGGTTTCCGGATTAAAAAATTCCTTGTTAAAAGCATTTTTTATATCTAAAGCCAAAGTTTCATATTTCTCAATATCTTCTGTTTTGTTCAACAATTTTGCAGCTTTTGCTACCAAACTTGCTCCATAAAAATAATGTGAAGTCGCCGAAAGTGCAATCGGGCTATTTTTGGAATATCCCGCCGCGTGCGTTCCGTAATCGTACCAATCGCCCAAACCGTGTGACACAATATGATCTTTTGCTTTTGTGCCTAAATAATCCACGTACTTTTTCATGACCGGATAATATTTCTCCAATAAAGAAGCATCGCCGTAATATTCATAATACATCCAGGGCAGAATTACGCCGGTTACACCCCATTCCGGTGAATCGGTAAAATCGCCTCCAAAAACCACATATTCAGGAACTATGGTCGGGATCAAACCGTCTTCTCTTTGTGCATCAGCGATGTTTTGCATCGTTGCCGGAATAAAACTTTCAAGATTATAATTGAACATTAAACCCGGCCCGTTTAAGTGAATTTCTTCCAGCCAGCCTAATTTTTCGCGTTGCGGGCAATCAGTAAAAACACTTTGAAAATTACTTTTTATAGAGTTATTGATCAGTTCATGCGCTTTGTTAAAAATTTCATTAGAAGATTCAAAAGTTCCTGCTTCTCCCGCCGAATTATAAATGAAATTTGATTTTAAATCTACTAACGTTGGCAGGTTTTTATCCTTCGTTTCTTTATAATTGATGTTCTCAATCTGAACATATTGAAATCCGTAGTAACTAAATTTTGGCTGCCATTCTTCTACGCCTTCGCCTTTTAAAATATAGTCGTAATAATAAGGTTTTCCAGATCTTCCCTGACCAACTGTTCCGTCATCATTTAAACCTTCACCAACCCAAACGCGAACGGTTTGCCCTTTTTTTCCTTTTACTTTTATAGTCGTAAATCCCGAAAGATTTTGTCCCATATTAAAAACAAAAAAGTTAGGTTTTAGTTCTTTAACTGCCGCAACATCATATTGTTTCTGAATCGTAATCGGCGGTGCGGTCTGCGCTCTTAAAACTCCTTTTGGCGCTTCCTGAACAACAATTTTCTTCCAGTTTGAATCTTTAAATCCTTTTTTATCCCAGCCTTTTTGTTCTAAGTTGGCGTTGTAATCTTCGCCTCCAAAAATGCTGTTATACGTGATCGGACTTTTGCTATATTTCCAGCTTTCATCTGATTTTATGATTTCTTCTGAGCCGTCTTTGTAAACCACTTTCATTTTGAAAAATAAAGTGGGCGGACCAAAACTTACAAAAAACTTAGTATATCTTTCGGCAAGCGTATTGTACATTCCGTTTCCTAAAAGAACGCCAATTACATTTTCGCCTTTTTGCAATTCTTTTGCCGATAATTCATAAGTATTGTAATTGACAGTTTTGTCGTAATCTGTCCATAAAGGCGCAAACTCGCTGTTACCAATTTTCTTTCCGTTAATTGTTAATTCATAATGACCCAAACCGGAAATATAAACTACGGCTTCTTTGATTTCTTTTGCAATCTTAAAAGGTTTTCGAAGCATAATACTTCTGCGTGACAAAGAATCTGAAGCATTGATTATAGCATCTTTTTTTTCTCTTTTATAAGTTGCCGAATGGTAATTTCTGCCTTCCGGCAAATGGCTGTCTGCTTTTGTAATCGCGCCAATCCAGGTTGGTTTTAAATCGGATTCGTTTGAAGCCATTCTGAAAAAAGCGGCTTTACTCCATTTCGACATTTCACCTTCCTGATTCCAAACTTTAACCTTCCAGAAATATTTGGTTTCCGGTTTTAAAGGGCTTCCGCCAAAAGCGATATGCAAATTTTGATAAGAGTTTACTCTTAAGCTGTTCCAGATATCACCTTCGTCATTTTTTAGTTTTTCTTCGGATGAAGCAACCAAAATCTGATACCCAATTTGTGTTGTATTCGATTCTTTTGCGACCAATTGCCAGCTGAATCTGGGTTGGTTTTGAATTACAGCCAACGGATTTTCAGTCATTTCGCAAGTCAAATGTTCAGCAGCAATTTGTCCATTCGAAATGAAAGTAACTAAAAGGCAAAAAAAGAATAATATGTTCTTGAAATTCTTCATTTCTTATGTTGAGATTTTTGAACGCGGATGATGCGGATTTACTTCGTAAAAACGCGGATAAAAACGGATTTTTAAAATTGATTTTTTATTCTCATTAAAATAAAAAAATCCGTTTTATCCGTGTCTTCGCTTTAGCGAATCCGTGTCATCCGCGTTCCATACTTTATAACTTTTTCGTAATCAACGACTGAATATTAAAAACTGCTTCGGGAATTAATTTTCCGGTTTGAGGCAGATCATCGTAATCATCCGTGTCCGGTGCTGTGTCCGGATTTGGAGAATATCTCTGTTCACCTGTGCGGAACATAATTCTTTCAAAACCATCTACCGGCGCATAAAATATTCTTGTTGATTCTTTTTCGTCGTTTACTTTTACCGTGTACGAACGGGTTTTAACGTTCAGTTTTACATTTACTTTATATTCTTTTCCTGCTTCATATTTGGCGATGGTATTAAAACGAGCTCCGGTTTTTGTTTTTAATTGTCCATCAGCATCAAACGTTAATCTTACGGCAGGCAATCCTTGTTTATTTTGAAATTCAACCTGCAATAAACCGTGATTGTTTTGTTCCGGTCTAACGGTAAAAGTGACTTCCATTTTCTCTGCAAACGGAATAACGCGTTCAGCACGAGCATAATCAAAATAATCCTGATCTCTTAAAGTTAGCCATTTTTTGCCGTCTTTTTTTTCGATCTTGGTTGAAGCCCACGACAAATCATAGGTATTCCACAACTTTAATTCTTGTCCGTCGGGAAGTTCGTTAAAAATATCATTCGCATTTTCAGTAACAACACTTGTAACCGGAACCGGAATCGACGCTACCCAAATATCTTCTTTATTAACGCTGTAACTTACCCAAAGTTTTCCGTCAGGCGGAATGCCGTCACCCTCAGAAATTCCTCGAACGTATTGCGGACCGGCAGATTTGTAGTTTCCACCATAACGCATCGGACTAATTTCGCCGTGAACCAATAATAAATCTTTGTAATTTAAACCATCATCGCTTGTCGAAATTGCCAATGGCCAACGATATTCTGATGGATTATAAACAGTCGCATAACGATTATCAGACGTTTTTTGTCCCCAGATTTTGGCATTGCTGTTTACAAAACCGGGTGCACGAACAGGCATATATTCCCATGATTTTCCCCCATCTTTACTGATCGAAGTCAAAGCGTGTTTCCATAAGCCAACCACATCACCGTTTGGTAAATGATAAGAGCTAAGTGCTTTATAAGGCTTTTTTAGTGGAATTAATTCGTCATCACGATCGGCTTCTTCAACCCATTGCTGTAAAATCAAAGGATCAGAAAGTATTTCTTCGCAGGCTTTTTTCAAACCTTTGTCTTTTGCCTGCGTATAAAAAGGAAAAACCGATTTCGATTTATCCCACGATTTATTATATCTGATAAAGTAAATTTCGCCAAAACTTCCGTCCTTTTTGATTTCACGAATTACACGTCCAATTCCTTTTCCGTCGTTTGGATCGTCTTTTTCATCCATTGCAATTCCGTAATACGCCAAAGCAAAAAGTCGTTTGTCTTTTGATGTGTAAAAACCCATTCTCTGGTGCATAATGGCATCCAGATTTTTGGCAATACCTTCAACACCTTCTTTTTTCCATCCATCAGGAATATGATAAATAGGAAAAATTACTTTTGGCATTTTCCACGTCACTCCATCTTTTGAAGTCATAATTAATGTCTGGCTCGGCGGAATATGTTCTCCCGCAGGATCACTTAAATATTGCAGATAAAATGTGTCATTCCAATACGCCATCGTGGGCTGGTGGTTGTATGTCCATCCAAAACCATCTGCTTTTTCCGGATGTTCACGGCTTGCGCGCATAATCTGCGTAGCGTGAACCCCAACCGCCGGACTCAATTGCCCATGATGATAATCTACATTTGAAAGTGTTTTACCAACATAACGCACGGTATCGTTTTGCGCATTTACAGAAGCGCAAGCCAAAAAAAATGTGGCTGTAGTTATGATGTTGATTTTTATGTTGTGGAAAGTAATCATTTATATTTTATTTTTTTGCCACAGATTTCACAGATTAAAATCTCTTTTAACTCTTACAATTTTTTACGCAGATTTTTCAGATTTAAATTTTAATTTTAAATGCTAGAAAAAATCATTTCAATCTGTGGAATCTGTGGCCTTATCTTTTATTTTCTTTCAATTAATCCATTTAAAACTTCTTCAGAAATTGTCGTGATTGTGCCGTGTTTGTGTCCTTCGGGAAGACTTATTTTTGACGAAACATCTTCAAAATGAACAAAATCTGAAGTGTTCAAAGCTTTGTAATTTTTTGAGCCGTAATTATCATAATATAACAACCAATTTTCGCCAACTTTCACGACTGTTGGTCCTTCTGATAAATATTCCGTCAACGGTTCAGAAATTTTTCCGAATGGCCCTAAAGGTGATTTTCCGAAGGCTACTTTTATGTTGCGCATGGGTCTGGTATTGTCTTTCAAAACCAAAACATAATCTTTCTTACCTTTCTTTACAATCACGCAGTCGATTACGCTGAAACCTGGATCATAATATAATTTTGTATCAGAGAATGTTTTAAAATCTTTAGTTGTTACATAATACATTCTGTGGTTATTTTTTTCTTCTTCCACTCCTTTTTCAAATCGGAATGGAATTGTCGATGCCCAGATAATAATGTATTCTTTTTTAACATCATCATAAAAAATTTCCGGCGCCCATACGTTTACCACTTCCGGTTCGTTTTTCATTACGGGAATATATTCCTGTTGTGACCAATGAATTAAATCTTTAGAACTTGCATATCCAAAACCATTTCCGCCTTTCCAGTCTGTTGTCCAAACCATGTGATACATTCCGTCGGCTCCTTTTGTGATGGACGGGTCGCGCATGATTTTACTGGCTCCGATTTCTGGTTTTAAGAATGATCCTTCAAGACCTTTCCAATTATAGCCGTCTTCGCTGTAAGCCAGATACAAACCTTCGGTCGCCGGTTCTCTAAACGACGTAAAAAGATATAGTTCTTTCTTTTTCTGCGAATAACTTATCGCAAAAACGAAACAGATTATTATGATGAATACTTTTTTCATGTTGTTTAATTAAACACTAATTTCACTAATTAACACAAATTGAATTGGTGCAAATCTGTGAAATTAGTGTTCTATTATTATGCTATTCTGTAATTGCTTTTTTATCTAAAGCTGCTCCTCTTTTCACAACCGTATTTACATTATTAAATACATTGTTTTTCAGGAAAATATTTTTTGTTTCTTTTCCATCAACTTCAATAAAAACATCAGTTGCATTAAAAGGAAAATTATTGTTGATCATAATATTCGACGCATTATCAATCTTGATCACCGGAACTCCTTTTATTGGTGTTGATGAACCAACATTATCTAAAATAAGGTTTTTAGCATCTAATATTTTGAAAGAAGAACCCACTGATGCATTTACTTTTACATCATGGAATTCAATATCTGTTGCTGTATTGACCGTAAAACCTTCTTTGCCATCCATATTAATATTGGACAAAGAAATATTTTGAATTGGCATTTCAGAAATTCCGCGAACGAATCCCGCTTTATTTACATTTCCACCCGTAACATTACTGATATGAATGTTTCTAAAAGTTGGGGTACGTTCTGTAACGGGCTCTGCAGCATTATCTTTATCGTAGAACAAATCCAGGATTATCGCTTCTTCCTTGATATTTTTCATCACGATATTATCAACGCGAATATCTTCTACAACTCCACCACGACCACGAGCTGATTTGATGCGTATTCCGCGATCGGTTCCGTCAAAAACACAATTTGAAATCGTAATTTTCTTGATTCCGCCCGACATTTCACTTCCAATAACAACACCACCATGACCGCTTAACATCGTACAATTTGTGATGGTAACATTTTCTGTCGCTTTTCCGTATTTACGGCCATCCGCATCCCTGCCTGATTTAATCGTAATACAATCGTCTCCAACGCTGATATGACAATTCGAAATATGAACATTGGTACAAGACGAAGGATTAATCCCGTCTGTATTTGGTGAATGCGGATTAAAAATCGAAATTCCGGTAACGGTCACATTATCACAAAACTCAGGATTTATCGTCCAAAAAGGTGAATTTTGAAAAGTAACGCCTTCGATTAAAATATTTTTACAGCCATACGCCTGAAAGAAAGAAGGACGAAAAAAGTGTTTGTCGATCGTTCTTTTATAGTAAGGCTCATAGACAATTCCTTTGTTTTGCTCTGTCCACATTTTTTGGTATTTGGTTTCGGGAATCGGGCCTTTTGCGGTTTCAATTCGGTACACTTCATTCCACCATGCTTTTCCTTGTCCGTCAATTACGCCTCTTCCTGTAATGGTGATATTTTCAGCGTCTTTGGCATAAAATAATGGCGAAAAAGATTTCATCACCAAACCTTCATAACGCATTTCTACATAAGGCAAATAATCATCAAAATTGTCTGAAAACTTCAAAAGCGCTCCCGAATCTAAATGAATCGTAATGTTGCTTTTTAATTTTAAAGCACCCGTTAAATATTCCCCGGAAGGGAAAAAAATGGTTCCTCCTCCATTTTTTGATGCTTTTTCAATAGCATTCTGAATGGCTTCGGTACATTTTATTCCTTTGTTATTTCCTCCTTCGTTTAGGATGTTTAACCAGCCGTCGTTTGCGAAAGCGGTGTTTAGTCCTGTGATGAAGAAGAATATGATTAGTATATTTTTCATAGTTTTGGTTTTTGGTATGCAGATTTACACTCGTTTTTTGTCATCCTGATGGAGGAAGGATCACACTAGATGCTCCGCATAGTACTTCGTCAATCTTTGTAGAGTTTTGTGTGTGATCCTTCCTCCATCAGGATGACAAAACTGCTCGGTTAAAAAAATATTTCTTACTTCGATCTCAAAATCAAAACCCAGTCATTTCCATCTTTTTTATCTGCTGGTGGCTGAAATTCTTTTGTTCCTTTATTATCTACAATTCCAATTTTTGTCTCTTTTCCATTTCTGGGATTATACCAACTTGCATCTACTTTGTCTCCGGAAATTTTTCCCATATTCAGGATGATTTTTCTACCGTTGTACGTGTAAATCAAAGCGTATTTTTCTCCTTTTGTGGCAACCAAATAATCGTATTTTTCTCCTTGATTGGCGATTAAGGTTTGATCCGGAATTCTTTCTAAATACGGAAAACTTAACATCAGTTTCTTAATATAAACCATTTGTCCGGCTCCGGGCGCGTTGATGGCAGAACTCCATAATTCTTTGTTTCCGTAGGCTGGTTTATCGCCTTTTCTAAACATTTGCATTACGGCATTATGACCGTATGTATAACCTGCAGCTCCGGCAAATACTGACCAATATCCGTAACGGCGAACGTCATTATCCGTCCATTTTGGCTGTAAAGTATCGTGCAAGCCATGCGGAATTCCTTCGTAAGATGGTTCTCCGTCAAGCGCTGGTTTTGTTGGTTTTAAAGTTAAATCTCGCTGAACAAATTTGTAATTGTCTTCTTTGAAATTCGTTTTTATTGAATCCTGATCGTATCTTCTGTGACCTGATTGAAACATGTTAAAATCCAGCCAGCTTGCATTATGATAATTTTCAGAAGAATCAGTTCTTCCAAAAGGGTGAAAGGTCACCAACTGATCCGGATTATTTGTTTTTAATGTGTTTCCGATGGCGTTCCAAATATCCATAAACTCATTTCCGTGCGTATCGCCTCCATTTAACCAAATCACATTGGTTCTGTTTTTATATCTGTCGGCTAAAAACTTCGCATATTTTTCTGCCTGTTCTTTGTTGACTTTATTTCCTTTTGAAACATTTGTTCCCCAAACTGGAACCATTGCAACGTAGATTCCATTTTTCTGAGCAACATCCAAAGTGAAATCTACGTGATCCCAATAATCGTATTCATCCTTATTATTGAAATTATTTCCTGCAGTGGTTAAAGGTTTAGAAACGTCTTCGTTTATCAAGGCGGCATCTCCATAAACATTTACTGCGTTTATATTGTGTAAAACCATCACCTGAACAACATTGAATCCTTTTGTTTTTCGATCCTGAAAATATTTATTTATGCTTTCTCTGTCTAATTTTCCAAATGCCAGCCAGCCTGTATCGCCCAACCAAAAGAATGGTTTTTCGTCTTCGGTTACGAAATAATGCTGATTTTTTGACACTTTAATTTTTGGTAAAGTGCCTTTTGTTTTTTCTGCAGATTGAGAATATCCGCTTTGCGCTGTTAGCAAAAAGCTTATACAAATGGCGTATAGATATTTAATTTTCAGATTCATTTTGGTTTATTTTGAAATTATGTTTTTTGGGCCACGGGTTTGACGGATTGAACTGGTTTACACTGGTTCTTTTTTATTTCTCGCAGATTGTGCAGATTTTTAATTTTTAATTCCTTTAATCTGCGCTAATCCGTTTAATCTGTGTCATCCGCGGGCTATTATTTTTTAATTATAAACAATACTTTTTCTTTAATTTCAGAAGCTGGAATTGTACTTATTTTTCCGCCTTTGATGTTTGCTTTTTTAGTGAAATTTCCGTTTGCAGCGTTGATTGCGTACACTTCAAAATCTCCTTTGTATGCAGAAAGATCAATTGAAACTTCTTTTTCATTTTTGATGTAAAAAAGATAACTTTTTCCAACATTTTCTAATGTCCAGATATTGTCTGAAAATGTATTTCCGGCAACTAATTTCATTTCGCTTAAAGCGGAATAAAACTCAGGAAGATTAATTTTTGGAATGTTTGGCAATGACGCTCCTGCCATTAAAGCCGGCCATCCAAATCTTGACGAACCATCTGTTGAATATAGAATGATTTTTTCAGGATATTTTTCGCGGTATTCACGAACGGCGCGATAGACCTGATCGTCTGTTTCTTTTCCGGTTTTGAGTTTTCTGGCGTGTTGTCTTGGTGCTAGATTTTTGCCTCCTTCCGGCGCATAAGCCGATCCGTCTTCTTTATAGTACCAATATCGAATATCAATTGCATCTACTGTTTTGGCTCTTTTTGCATCACTTAAAATAGCATCCTGAACATCTTTTGTGGCACTTAAACCAATGATTGCTTTTTTACCGGTTTCGTCTTTCCATTTTTCAACCTCATCAATCCAAAATTGCATAAATTGAAGCGGACCTGTATATTCCGCACTTGTTAACTGGATTACATTGCTGTTTTCCTGAAAGTTTTCTAAAGATTTACGAATAAATCCTTCATGCAATTTTCTTCTCGCCGGATTCGTAACATCATAAAATTGTTCTGCCATGAAAATACGTTTGTCTCCTGCATATGGTGGCGGTTCAGGAAATCCGGTGCTGTTTATATTGTTTGCAGAACGCCACGGCGAACTCGACCAATGCGCTCCGGCTTCGATAATATTATGCTGAAAATATTGCTGATTGATTAACAATTGTCCTTTGGTTTCGGCCAAATCAGCAAAAAGTGACAGGCGATCCCAATACCAATCGTTGAATTTTGTCAGATCGTATTTACTTAATTGATCCCAGGCAAAATCCTGTCCGCTTCTCGCAAAGGGCTGTTCGTAAAATGGTGGCCAAACATCGGCATCAAAACGGCGAACACGTTCGTGATCGTCCATTCTTCTTTCGTACCATAAACCGTAATTATGTTCTAAGGCGACCATATTTTTAGAAGTGAGATAATCAGAAACTTCGTCGATATTATCTGTAAATCCGGTTCCGGTTCTTCCCGGAACAAATCTGGTAATATCCGGCAATGACTTCGAAATATCACTGTCTCTCAAACTTCCTCTCCACCACGGAACGCTTAGTCGGTTTCCGGCGATTACTTTATTATCATAAGTAAGCCAGCCGTTTATTGTGGTTACTTTTGTATTTGTACTAGTATTTTGTACCGAATTTATCTTTAAATCATTCGCATTTTTAACACCTGAATTGTTTGTATCAATTGGATTTAATTTCGAAACTTCTGCAATCCATTCGATTAAACTTTCTTTTGGTTCAACCGAATTTTTAGTTAATTCCTGCGCCACTTCCACAGCCGGACTTGATGAAGGTTCTGAACCCAGATCATAAATATGAGGATTTACAGGGAGTTTTTCCAGTCTGTTTTCTAACTGTGCATAAAACAAACTTCTCGGATTAATATGTCCGTTTACTTCTTTCCAATGACCATCGCCAGCCATGATGCCGCCCCAAACTCCAAAAGCCCAGTTTTGTGCCGTTGGCGGATTATAACATTCTATTTTTGATGCCGAAGTTTCCCAAATAACACTATTTGCTGCCGTCCAGCCTGCGCCTCGACCGTTTTGTTCTCTGTTGTTGTAACTCAAAGCGTGACCGTCGATATACGAAACTTCAAATAAAACTCCGGTGGCCCAACTGCCAATCGCGCCGCTATTATTAAAAGGCAAATACGATTCGCATTGAATAAATACATTTGGACCTGTTGTTCCAAATCCGCCCACAGCAAAATCATGGTAACCGTATTCAGAATAACAGCGTTGAAATAAAGTTTGCTGACCTTCTGTATAAAAAGTATGTCTTCTAAAACCTGCGATTTCAGAAACGGGTTCGGTTGCTATACAATCTTCAACCGTAATTTGCTGTGCCGATTTTAAAAGTGAAACTGCTCCACCTGCAAAGTGCTTAAAATTGATTTGTTTTATCCACGCATTTTTTGCGTTTTCGATGGTAATTCCAAACCATCTGTGTTCTTCGTCTTTTGGTTTTGAAGTATCATAAGCTGATTTCAAAAGGACATTTTCGATTCCGATTTGCTCAATTCGTCCTGACCATGAATAGGTCGTTGCTTTTGCAGTTCCGTAAACGTCATCCAAAGTCATGGTTAACGGAGCGTTTAATGTTACTTCGTTTCCATTAATTTTGGTTACAATTCTGTTCCATGAAATATCCCAATCGTCTTTTTTCCAACCAATCCAACCGGTTTCTGCGCCAAAATCATCCATTTTTAATTCCTTAATCCAATTTGCGGTTAAAGGTTTTGTGATGATAATTTCATCCGATGGTTTTAATTTTGATGCATTTTTTAATTGAATTGTTTTGGTTCCAAGCGGTGTATAATTGGTATTGAATTCGAAAGTTTCTCCTAACTTTTTATCATCAATTCCTAAAATTCTGATTACAGCTTCTCTTTTTAATCCGGTTCCTAAAAGAATGGTTCCGTTTTCATTGTTTCCGCTTCCGCGTAAAACCACTCCTGATTTTCTGATGAATAAGCTTCCGCTGATTTTAAAAATTCCTTTGTCTAAAAGTACAGCGCCTCGAAAACCTGATTTATTTGGTTTTAAATTACTGACATAATCAATCGCCGCCTGAATTCTTTGGGTTGCATCTTCTTCTTGTTTCGGAACAAAAATTTTATTCTCCACATTCGGAATCGCTTTTTCCGAAGCCATATATCCGGCATACGAAAAATCAGGAATTTGATTTCCTTTTGTGTCTGTGGTGAAAGAAAGTTTTCCTTCTTTGGTTTTTACGATGTCTGGAAATGTGGTTTGTGCTGTCCCGATAATACTGAAAAACACCGCAAAACCAGATAAAATTATTTTATCTTTTTGAAGTGAGATTCTATTTTTTAGTTGGGTAAAATTCAATTTAATACTATTTTATAATTTTACATTTCCACAATCTTGTCATTTCGACGGAGGAGAAATCTCCGCAAGTAACTCCTCAACGAGAATCCAGTCTTTGTCGAGCTTCTCGCGGAGATTTCTCCTCCGTCGAAATGACAAAAACTTTGAGGATTTCCTTTGTGTTTATAAACCTGACAGGTTTTAAAACCTGTCAGGTTTGCGTTGAGAATATCCCTGAGACTAAATTTAAGACTTTACTGCAATAATACTTTTGATAATGTATCCGTATTATTTTCAAATTTTGTCCAGTCTGTTTTTTCTTTTGGATCTATGTTATTAAAATATTTTTCAATATTGGTATAACCGTCACCGTTTGTATCTTTATTGGCATCTGAGGCATCATTTGGATTTAAGCCAAATTTCTTTTCCCAGGCATCTGCAATTCCATCATTATCAGAATCTTTATATGCTTTTCCTTTATATTCCGGATATCCTCCAACCTGATTTGGGTTCGTGATAATTCCTTTTTTATAAGAGTCAGCAGGTAATCTTCTTTTAATAAATTCCTTGCCGATTGCATTTTCTAAACCGTCTTTAGCTTCAATTTTTCCGGTGCGAACTTGTTTGATTATTCTTTCGTCGACCTCATCTCTTTTTGGCAGGATTGCACCAACATTATTCAGTACAAATTCATACGCTTCTTCTGCTTTCATGATGGTAATGTTTGGCATCGAAAACGGTTTTGGCTGTTTAATTAACGCTAAATAATTTTTGGTTTCCGCTTCTGAGTGATCTTCCAATTGTACGCCGCCGTTCCAGTTGTCTTTTGTAACTTCTGGAGAACCAACGATATAATTTCCGTCAACATAGGCTCTTCCATATGTTTGTGGTTTCATATATCCTGATTCAGGTTTTAAAATTCTGTAACGAATTGGCTGATCTGTTGGTGTAATTGGTCCCGGCTTAAAATAATTATTGATGATGTTGAACATCGAACGATAATCACCTCCGTCAAGAGAACGATTCCACCAATTGAAAATCACATTATTCACAAAATTAAAATCACCATACATTCCAATAGACGCATTTCTTGAAATATTATCAGCCCACAAGTTACGCATAAATGTGCTGTTTAATCCACCAATTGTACTTCCGAAAGCGTGATTATATGTATCTAAACCTTCTGATGAAATGGTGTTTTGGATGGTAATATTACAAGCGGGTAATTTTTCTAATTTTGATTTATCATTGGCCTGAAACTGATGTCTGTATAAAGAAATATTTTCGTCTAATCCCCAGCTTACAGAGCAATGGTCTACGATAATATTTCCGATTGGATTTCCGCCCAATGCATCATCTCTACGGGTAACTTCTGTAGCGCCTCTGCGAAAACGCATGTATCTGATGATAACGTCATGTGTATCAATTTCTAATGTTTCTCCGGCAATACAGATTCCGTCACCGGGAGCAGTCTGACCTGCGATGGTAACATATGGAGCACGCATGCTGATTCTCTTTTTTAACTGAATAATTCCTGAAACATTAAATACGATTGTTCTTGCTCCAACGGCTTCACAAGCTTCACGAAAAGTTCCTTTTCCACTGTCTTCCAGACTTGTTACTACAAATATTTTTCCGCCTCTTCCACCTGGCGTAAAAGCGCCGCCGCCTTCTGCTCCCGGAAAAGCAGGAATATCGGCATGAACAAAATCTTTTGGATAAGAGGCCCACGGTAAATACGGACGTCCCAATTTTGCTTCGGCCTGAATAATATTATAATTGCTTGTCCAGATTTCGGCTAATCTTTTTTCTTCATCGGCCAAAATTGCATCGGTTTTATCCTGAAGCGGTTTTGGAATTTCGGGATATTGCGCATATGCGGAAGAAAAGAAAGAACAAAATGAAATAACCATTATTGTTCGTTTCAGAGTATTTTTGGAAAAAATAGTTTGCATGAGAAATAGGTTCTGAAATTTATACTTCAATTTATACTTCGGCGAAAGCCTAAAACTTAAATTATTCTTTTGAAGTTGTGTCTTTTACTTTATTTTTTTCTCGTTCTTCCAAACGCTTATGCCAATCGGCACTTTCTTTATTTAGATCGTAACCTGCTTTTGATAAATAATTGTTGATTCTTCCTTTGTACTTTCCAAACCAAGCATGTTTTTCTTTAGATGATCCCCCATCCATTGCAAATTCTCTGGCTTCGACTAAAGCTTTGTAGATATAATCTTTTTGTTCTGCCGTTAAATTTGGCAGCATATCGTTATAACCCGCAACAGTAATTGGCAATACCCCATAGGTCATTCCATCTTTTACTGCTATTATTTTTTCTTCAGATAATTGCGTTCCTAATTTTTTCAAATAAGATTTGTGCAATTTTTCAATCTCTTTATCTGCAGTTGCTTTTAATTTATCAACTTTTTCATTTTGTATTTCTTTAGACAAACTGCTGTCTTCTTTTATTTTTTTAATTTCAGCATCTCTTCCATCCTGAATTTCGCTTAAGTCTCTAAATTGCTGTGCGATAATTTCTGTAACTGTTTTTTCTTTTTCAGGATTTGCCAAAGCAAGTTTAGTTACAATTTTAGCAGCTCTTTCGTTGGTAACGTTGATATATACCGGATCTAATTTTTTTTGTGCTATTGCGCTAATGCATAAGAATAACATTAATAACACACTTATTTTTTTTGTTGATTTCATTTTTAATAAATTATAAATTACAATCACTAAATCTGCGTGATCTGCTAAATCTGCGTGCTAATTTTTTTCTCACGCAGATTTGGCAGATTTAGCTGATTTTTCTTTTTAAATTAATCTTGTAAAGACTTTGTTAAGGTTTCCTGATTATTGCTTAAATCCTTCCAGTCTACTTTTTTAGTTGGATCGATTCCGTTAATGTAATCTTCGATGTTTGTATATCCGTCGTTGTTTGAATCTAGTTTGGCATCAGCAGGATCATTTGGATTTAATCCGTGTTTTTTCTCCCATTTGTCAGGGATACCATCTTTGTCTGTATCAACATATGGTTTTCCTTTATATTCCGGATATCCGCCAACCTGAGAAATATCTGTAATAATTCCTTTTTTATAAGAATCCATTGGTAAACGTCTGTGTTCGAACTGATAGAATTCTTTTTTCTCTAATCCTTTTGCATATTCAGGAACTCCTGTTTTTACGGTTCTTACGATTCTTTCGTCTACTTTATCTCTGATTGGCAACGTTGCTCCAACATTTTTCAATACATATTCATAAGCTTCATCAGCTTTCATGAATGGGCGAAACCATGGCATTGGAAAAGGTTTGTCTGATTTCATTTTATCGAAATAAACTTTGGCTTCATCATAAGTCATTAATTCACCTTTTTTATTTTCGATTTGAATTCCGCCATCCCAGTTGTCTTTGGTTACTTTTTCATTTCCGTTTACAATGTTTCCGTTTACATAAGCTCTTCCGAAAACCATATAAGGCAATTTACTTCTTCCTGATTCCGGTTTTAAGATTCTGTAGCTAATTGGCTCATTTAAATTCGTTACTGGACCTGGTTTGTAAAAGTTGTTCATGATGTTGTAGTTTGCTGTATAATCACCACCATCTGTAGATCTGTTGTACCAGTTGAAAACTACATTGTTTGCAAAATTGAAAATTCCGTTCCATCCAATTGAAGGGTTTCTACCGGCATTATTTGCCCACATGTTTCTAATAAAAGCACAATTTTCTCCGCCTAAAGTACTCCCGAAAGCGTGGTTGTAAGTATCTAAAGCTTCTCCGAATAAACTGTTTTGAATTGTAATATTTACTGTACCTACTTTTACATCCTGATAACCCGGACCCGGACTGTACATATGTCTGTACATAGACATGTTTTCATCTAATCCCCAAGTTGCAGAAACGTGATCGATCATGATATTTCCAACTGGATTTCCTCCAATGGCATCGTCACGACGACCTACGAAAGTTTCTCCTCTGCGGAAACGCATATGTCTGATTATTACGTCATGTGTATTGATCCAAACTGATTCTCCTGCTACACAAATTCCATCGCCAGGAGCTGTTTGTCCTGCAATAGTAATATAAGGTGCACGAATAATTAGCGGACTTTTGATTCTGATAATTCCTGAAACATTAAAAACTATTATTCTTGCTCCACCTTTTTCGCACGCTTCACGTAAAGTTCCAGGTCCGCTGTCTTCAAGACTTGTAACGGTGTAAATATTTCCGCCACGTCCTCCAAAAGTGTACATCCCTCCTCCTTCAGCACCAGGGAAAGCAGGAATTTCTGCTTGTGGCAAATCATTTGGTCTCGACGCCCATGGAATAAATGGTTTTCCATGCTTGGCTTCTTCCTCAATAATTACAAGCGCTTTTTCCCAGGCTTCGTCTGAACGTTTCTGAGCTTCATCCATAATAACTTTGGATTGTGCCTGAACTTCGGGACTTATTTTGGGATACTGCGCAAAACATTGGAAACTTCCTAAAAACAATAGGAAAAGAGCCGATAAAGTGAAATTTTTCATACTAATTTTTAATTATGGTAATTCTTTTTAAACAAATCACCTGTATTTTTTAGAAATACAGGTGAAATTGTTTTAATAATTCATTTCAATATAATTTATTTTATTCTTGGAAATTATAAGTACCTGCAGCACCATTTCCATCTTTCCATCCGATAGTCTGTGTTAACCAAGGATTACCAACCAAAGCAGTCTGATTAAGTCCCATTACATAATAATTTGGTCTCCATAAAATAGGAGTTGCAATACCACCAACCTGATCCATAGGTGTTGGAGGAGAACGCAATTCAAAATTATTAGTATAAAAAGTTGATAAAGCAGTAATTTGAGCTTGAAAGTTTGCTGCGTCCGGATCAACAGAAATAGAAGCACGGGCATTAGCTAAAGGATCTGTACCTGCAGCACTTGTTCCATTTTTATAATGTAAATAATTTCCAATACGCTGAGTGCCGTTTATTACCGGAATACCTAGTTTAGAATTTGTTGCATCATTAATTGAAGCATCGTCACTATAAAGCATCCATCTTTGAACGTCCCAGAAACGTTTTCCTTCATAAGCCAACTCAACTCTACGCTCATATAGACAAGCTTCGAGAGCTGTATATTTGTCTGCCAGTGTACCTATTCCGTAATTATCTGTAGCAGGAATTCCAACACGTTTACGAATTCTTCCTAAATAAGCAATAGTATTACCAATGTCACCTTTAGCAGCATAACATTCTGCAATATTCAATACTAACTCAGCAAAACGATATTCGATAATATCTGTTCCTGAAATTTGAAAATTAGATGCATTACTTACTGTAGGACTTGACATTTTACGAATAAAAGCAGGACTCGCTACATCATTTCCAGTACTGTAAGCTACACCGGTAGTAGCATTCGTTGACCATCTATATGCCCAAACAGTAGGTGCCGCAGCTGTAGTCAAACTATTATTATAAGGCCAGTAACTTCCTGAAAAACCAAATGTTCTGTAAAAACGCGGGTCACGGTCTCTAAAAAATAAGAATGGATCATAATTATTTGTAGCAGTAGGTCTTTTTCCGCTAGCCATAGGAAATAAATCAATCATACTTTGTGGAGCATCAACTCCTCCACTTCCTTGTCCGCCTTGGCTCGCTAATCTAATTGATCTTTCCCAAGAGTTATTTGACTGTAAAGAAGTAGCAACTGTGGTACTGCTTGCCAAAAGTTTAACAACTATAGCTTCAGATATGAATGCATTATCATTAATATAAAACATTCTTTCCCAATCTTTTGCAGTTGTTCCATATAAACTATTACCAGCTGCTGTTAATTCTGTTTCTGCTGCTAATCCCGCTGCTAAAGCAGCATCCCAACGATCTGGTGCAGAATCCCAATTTTTATTGAATAACGGACTTGCATACGTTAATAAAACGCGTGATTTTTGAGCCATCGCTGCGCCTTTTGTAAAACGACCGTAATCACTTGCTGGCCATGTACGTGGTAATAAACTCGCAGCTAAATCAAGATCGGCAACAATTTGATTAACTAATTCAGATACTGTTGCTCTTGGTATTTTTATTGAAGGATCATCTTTAGAAGGTGTTTGAACAGTTGTTACAATTGGTACGCCACCATAGGTACGCATTAAATCGAAATATTGAATAGCACGTAAATAATACATTTGCCCTTTAATCTGATTACGGAATGTTTCACTCAAATTAGCTCCATCTACATCAATTCTTTCCAACATCACATTGCAATCTCTAATCCTGTTATAAGGATCATTAGAAGGGTTCTCAACTAATGTTTTTCCGAAATAACCCGATCCATTAGCCGCGTTGTCTAAAGTTATATTTGGATTAATCATATCCGAAATACCACCTATTTCTTCTGTATAAGTAGTTTGAGTAGTAGTAAAAGATCCTACAAGAACTGCTGTAGGTGTTTTATACCCATCAAAAAAGTCGTAATATAAATTGTTTACATACCAATTAACACGTTCTTCACTTTTAAAGAATTCTTCATCGTAATATTTATATTGCTTTTTATCTTCTAAAAAGTCATCACTGCATGAAACTCCTAATACCATTAAAAGAATCATCATTATATATGTACAAAATTTTGCTTTCATAATTGTTTTTTAATTAAAATTAAAATGACACATTCAAATTAATTGACCAGGTTCTAAGTGTTGGATATCTGGAAGATGAATCATCATACATATTTCTATAATGATCTGGATAAGGATTATACAAATCCCAAAGGTTGTTACCTGTAATTCCTAAAGTAGCTTTTTGAATATTTAGCTGTTTCATTGCTTCTTTTGGAAGTTCAAATCCTACAGTGATATTTCTAATTACACATCTAAAAGTATTTAATTGCCAAAAATCAGATGGAGCAAAAATATAGTCTTGTTGTCCCATATTAGGATACTTACCGTTAGGATTATCAGTAGCGTCATACATGTCTCTCCAGAAAGATTCATGAGCCCAATCATTATGAGCAGATGAAGTACCTTGTTTTACTAAATCAATAGAATTGTAACCTCCCCAAGTAGTTTGAATCTGCGTTTTGAAATAAACCGTTTTATATTTGAAACCCATGTTAGTTGTAAAACCGTATGTTCTATTGTTGTTTGCCAACTTAACATAATCCTCATTTCTCATAATTCTACCATCAGCTCCTGCCTGAGTTCCTGTTGATGCGTTATAAACACCTGCCGTATCTTCATAAGCTAGCATCCCTTTACGCATAGAGGCTACGTTAGTAATACCCATATAAGAAGGAACACCTCCTACAACAGTTGCTCTCTCTGTTAAATAATTCCAATAATTAGCTACATCTTCGTCTGTTCTTAAGATACCATCACCAGTTGAAGTTTGTTTCCATGTATTGAATCCCCATACTGGGAAAAATGTAGAGTTACCGACTTGTGTTATATTAGTATTGGCATCAGTTCTGGCAATTTCAGGATATTTTTTAACCTCGTTATTATTAAATCCGAAATTTACTCCAACATTATAACTAAAATTATCTTTTATTTTATCATTCCAATTTAAACTAAATTCAGATCCCCATGCGTCCACAGCTGCGTAGTTTACCTCGGCAAAACCACCTCCAACAGTAATTGGCGTACCTGCTTCCCCAGCTAATCCGATCAGCATCTCTGAAGATTTATTATAATAAAAATCAGTTGTAACTTGTAATCTGTTTTTTAAGAAAGCAAGATCAAAACCAAGGTTATTTTGAATAGTAGTATCCCAATGTACATTTCTATTTGGATTTGGACGTGGCGTAATTCCTCCTCCTAAAAGACCTCCGTTAGATCCAAATTGAGCTCCTTTGTCTGGCAATGGCTCATAAAATTGCAACCATCTCCAGTAATCAATATTATCCTTACCAGTTTTTCCAATTGAGTAACGTATTTTGAAATTATTTATCCAGGAAACGTTATCGGTAAACCAATCTTCTTTAGATACAACCCATCCTAATTGCGCGCCTGGGAAAAAGCCCCAGTAATTTTCCGGAGCAAATTTAGTAGAAGCATCACTTCTAAAAATAAACTCAACAAGATATCTGTCTTTAAAACTATAGTTTACACGTCCTAAATAAGACTGTGTTCCTGACTCTACTTTTACAGCCTGCGAGTTTGTACTTATCGGTCCGGCAGTAGTACTATTTCCTAAAAAGTCTTTTGATGTTCCCTCATAAGCCAAACGAACATTTTTGTTCCATGCTTCTGATTGCTCATAACCGAACATCGCAGATACATTATGATTACCAAAAGTTCTAGCGTATGTTGCAAAAAAGTTTGCCTGCACTAATTTATCCAAATCTGTAGTATAATAAACTCTAGAACCACGGGTATTTGTTTCAACAGCGTATAATGAATTAGGATTTTCTAAATGATTATCAGCTAACTGGTAATTTGTTATTCTCGCTAAATCATAAGGCAATTGATATTGCTCTGTATAGTTGCTAGATTGGCTTCTTGCAAAACTTCCTTTTACACTTAAGCCTTTTAGAAATGGCAGTTTATATTCTAGGGACAGATTCACATTATATGAAAACTGCTCTTCTATTTGTTTTCCAGCATCTAAACCCGCAAAGTAGTTCCATCCTGCAATAGTCGTGTTAGAATTTGCACTTCCTAAATTACGATCTGTACGCGCAAAAGGAGACATCCAATATGTTTTGCCATTTACTGTAGTTTCCCAAGGAATGTATTTAGGCATGTGTAATAGATAACCATAATCTGCTTGTTCTCCTGCTCCTAAAGAACCAAAACTGCTGTCATTTAAATTCGCTGATCCTTTAGAGAATGATTTAGTGACATCAGTTGTAATAGCCGAAACCGAAGCAGAAAATTCTAAATCTTTAGAGATTTTTATAGTAGTTCCAGTTCTGAAATTCCATTTTTTATAATCTTGTTCTCCTAAGTTAGGACCTTGATCAAAGTAGGTAATACCTGCAAAATAAGTTGCTTTTTCAGTTCCTCCACTTGCAGAAAGTGATTGTCTTTGCTGTATAGCTGGTTTCCAAGCTTCTTTAAGCCAGTCATAATCCAAACCTTTCATTTGCTCAAGCTCTGCAGCAGAAAAATATTTAGTTTTATCAGCTTCCAAATTAGAATTCAAAAATCTATTCTTCCAAATTCCATGCTCATAAGCATTCATTGTTTTAGCATGGCTTACTGCATCATTAAATGCATATTGACTATAATAAGTAAACGATGGTTTTCCAGATTTCCCTCTTTTGGTCTTTACGATAACAGCTCCTTGGGAAGCCCTAGATCCGTAAATTGCAGCAGAACCATCTTTTAGGATTGTAATACTTTCAATTTCTGAAGGATCCAATTGGTTAAAGGTATCCAATGTTGGTTTTCCATTTGCAGGATCAATTTGAACCATATCATCAATAACTATTAATGGAACACCTGAATTACCATCTTTTGAAAACCCGAAATTTTGACGTATCGCAATAGCGGCAGCATCACCTGGGCGACCTGCTCCTCCTGATACACTTAAGCCTGGAGTCAAACCTCTCAATGCTTCAGATAAATTTGACACAGGTAAATCCTGAAACTCTTGCGGTTTTAAATTTACAATAGCTCCTGTAATATTATTCTTTTTCTGTGTACCATATGCAATAACTACAATATCATTCAATTCATTAGAATCTTCTGCTAGTTTAGCATTTACTATTGTACGACCTGCAAGGGCTACTTCTTGTTTTTTCATTCCGATGAAAGAAAAAACTAAAGTTGCATTTGGCTTAACTTTAATTGAATATGAACCATTAAAATCAGTCGTAACCGAATTCTTTGTAGATTTCTCTGTTACATTCACCCCGGGAAGCAATCCTGATACATTATCAGTAACTGTTCCGGTTACGGTTACAGTGTTTGAAGTTTGAGCATAACTCACTATGCTCATTAGTGCAAACAAAAGAAAACTACATCTCTTTAAAAGTGCTTGTTTCATAAATGTTTTTGTTTTGGTTAGGTTATTAGTTTAGTCAGTTTTTCAAATAAAAAAAATATTGTATTCTGATTGTTTTAACATTAAAAGGTTAAATGTTAAAAATACATTTATTTATTTGTGATCCAAAAATATAACGATTGCGTATTACAAGTGTCCTGTGCTATCCTGTTTCAATAGTATTATCTGAAAAAAAACTATCTAAAAAAACAATATTAATAAAAAAAAGAAAGAAAAAATGTACGTACAGAAAAAAACAAGAAAAAGGTTTGAACATTATTGAATATCCAAACCTTTTTTGAGTAGAAAACCGAAAAATAATCAGCAAAATTAATTGTAAGCTATTTATTCATTAAAAAACAGTCCGTCTATCACTGACTTTAAACACATTACATTTAATATTTTTATAAGAAAGAATTAAAATAAACAATACAAATCTGAATAAAAAACTTACAGAAAATAAAAAACCATTCTTTAAAAGACCAAATGTTAATTTTTATTGATATTTATTAAGCATTTTAACTTTTAACCGTAAATTCTTATTAATAGCATTTTGTAATCGTTTAATATAAACTTTTAATATGACATCCAAACCGTCATTTCGCTTTTCCCATCATTTCCCCAAGCAAAATATGGAATCAATTTTAAGTTATATTCTTTAGTTTTATTCGCAGATAAAGGCTGATAGAGCTTTTTATTCCAATCTGAGTTCTGATCTATAATTGAAGTTGTATTTATAGTCAGCAGTTTTCTATTATTTAATTCTATAAAACTTGTTGTAAATTGAGAATTAGCATTTAAAACAACCTCATTAATACTTGTATTTGCAGGAAGCTGATTTGACTCTAAACAATAAACAATTGGACCTCTTTTTACGGCAATTTGGTTTTTTATTTCTTCCACCAAAGGATTTGCCTGCATTAATTCAACCGGCATTGGAATATTCAATTCGATAATATCTCCTTTTTTCCATTTCTGATTTATTTTCGAATAAGTTCCCGAAACAACATCAGCATTTAATTTTTTATTATTTATTGAAATTTCCGCATTTTGACTCCAACCCGGAATTCTGAGTAAAAAATCATATGCTGAATTTGGGGCTTTTATAATTTTCAAAGTAATTTTTCCATCCCAGGGATAATTCGTTTGCTGTTCTATTTCTATTTTTTCGCCGTTTGGTAAAGTTGTTTTTAAAGAATTACTTCCGTATAAATTCACATACAATCCTTCTTTTGAAAAACTGTACGCATAATTACTAACCTCAGCAATAGTTCTGGTCACGTTTGGTGCGCAACAATTAGAAAGTGCAATATAGCCTTCACGTTCCTTGCTCCATCTTTGCTTAAAAGGCAAATCTTTAGAAACATTCAACGGATTATTGTAACAGAACTTTGTTCCCTCTAAACTCATTCCTGATAAAACACTATTATAAAGTGCCAACTCCACAATATCCGCATATTTGGCATCACCCGTAATTTGAAGCATTCGCCAATTCCATAAAACGTTTCCAATATTGGCGCAGGTTTCTGTGTGAGCCGTAGCATTTGGTAACTGAAACGGTCTTCCGTAAGCCTGATGAATTTTCTGCACATCGGTTGGATTATAAGATGTTCCGTCTGGCGAAACTCCATCGTACAAAGCGCCGCAAGCTCCAGTTATGTACATTTTTCTATAGGTTACATCATCCCAAATAGATTCTAAATTGTCTAATAATTTTTTTTCTCCGGTTTCGGCATATAAGTCGGCAACACCGGCATAAAGGTAATTTGCCCTAACAGCGTGACCCATTGCAGTGGTTTGCTGTCTAAACGGAATCCTGTCCTGATTATCATCCGTTCCATCATTTGTGGTTCCGCGAATATCAATGAGATTATTAGCCAATTCCAGATATTTGGGATTTTTGGTTGTACGATACATTTCGACAATTCCCATATAATGCGACGGACAAATGGCATTTCGCGCCAATTCTGGTGAAGCTTTTCTGTAGAAATTATACAGATAATCTGCAACGCCTTTTGCAATATCCAAAAAATTAGTTTTTCCGGTAGCGCGATAATGAATACAAGCTGCCGTCATTAAATGGCCCATATTGTATTTCTCAAAACCCAATTGTTTTTTAACTTCTTCCGGGCCTAAAGTTCCCCATCGCTCATCTATCAAAACCGGCGTGTGAATATAACCGTCTTTGCGCTGTACTTTTGCAAAAAGCGCAATGGCTTTATCCATTTCTGCGTCTAACTTCTTGTCTTTGGTTACGGCATATGTTGCAGCCATTCCTTCAAAAATTTTATAAAAATCTCCGTCATGAAAAGAAGGCCCTTTAAACGTTCCTTTGCTTTCTCCTGCTGCAATTTCAAAATTTTTATAAGCATGTGAAATCGAATCGTTATGATACAAATCCCACATATAAGGCAATGTGTTTTTGGTTTCAACATCAAATTGTTCTTTCCAAAAACCATCTGTCCATCTTACATCTTCTAAACTTACACTTTGCAATTTAGAATACGGGCTGTTTGAATTGGCAACTAAACCTTTATTCTGAGCAAAAAATGAAGTTGAAATTAAAAACGTTGATATGATGATATTCTTTTTCATTTGAATATTTTGTATTGTGATGATGAATTGGTACGCGGATGATACGGATTGCTAAAGCAAAACGCGGATTATCGCGGATTTTTTATCTGCTAAATCTGCGTGGAATAATTCGCTCTCAGATTTGGCAGATTGAGCAGATTTCTTTTAATCGCATTATTATTTAAAATCCGCGACAATCCGTTTAAATCCGTGTCATCCGCGTGCCATTATTTTACAAAGAAATTTATAGTTCGACTCATCGAATCTCCTTCAGCATCTTTGACAGTAATTACAACCGAAGCAAATCCTTTTTCTATTGCCGTAAACTGAATGTCTTTTCCTTTTAAAACGACCTTTCCATTTTTAAGATCTGAAAAAGTATAAACTGGCTTGTTTTCATATCCTTTAAAATAATCCTGTGCAGAAAGTCCTTTCGTTTCACCTGAATTAATAAAGAAATGTGGTTGTGCCATCCAGTCTAAATATTCGTCCAGTTGTGTAAAACCATCTTTGTCTGCATCAAGATTCGTATCTGCAAAATCGTCTGCTTTAGAATTTTCGTTTAAACCTTTTGCAGTTTCCCACCAATTTGGCAATCCGTCATGATCTGTGTCCCAATTTTCAGGACGTTTTTCACTTGCATATTCACCTAAATCTCCTAAATCTTTTTCAGAATCGATCATTCCCCCTAAACCGCTTTTGCTTCCTTTATAAGTAAAAGTTCCTTTTAAAGTTTCTTCAATAATTCGGTTATCGTGTTTGTCAAAAAATGGTTCGCTCGCTCCAACATCCGAAAGGACATTTTTGTAAGCGCCTTTTGCCGTTTCTGTTTTTACATAAGATTCAAAAAATGGCTTATCAACAAACGTCTCATATTTTACAATTTCATTGTGCGAAATAGTAGATGTTCTGCCTTTCTCCTGATTTTTTTCATCAAAATGACCCTGCATAATATTTCCATCAAAATAATAACGCTGCATTCCTTTTCCAACACCTTCATGCTGCGCATTTAAAGCATAAAAATACTTAGTTGAAACGCCTGGTTTATAATAATTATTCACAAAATTTACTTCATTGGCACCTCCGTCAGTTGTTCTTTGTCCCCAGTTGTAAACGACATTATTTCTAATATCCAGTCTTCCTGTATAATATCCGTCTCCGTTTAAACCGCCGCCAATACTCCAGTTTCTTCCGTAGTTATGAGCCAGTAAATTATGGTGAAAACTAGCAATATCGCCGCCAATCGTTGCTGCAAAACCGTGCATTTTTCCCACTTCATATTTGTCATGTCCGGCAACATTCAACGCTTCAGAAATTAAAGTTCGTTGTAAAGTAATATTGTGCGCACTACGCGAACTGAATGATTCGTCGATTGTCCAGCTAATCGAACAGTGATCTATAATACTATGATTGGCACCTGTAAGTCCCATTCCGTCGTAGGTTTTTCCACTTCCAATTCTCACTTTCAAAAATCGGATAATACCATCATTTCCGGTCAAACCAACCGGCGCTTTGCTAATCGTAATTCCTTCACCCGGCGCTGTTTGTCCGGCAATTGTGATGTACGGATTATTGACAACCAAACGATCTTCTAATTTTATATTTCCCGAAACATTAAATACAATTGTCTTTGGACCGGTTCCTTCATTTACCGCATTTCGGAAACTTCCGGGACCGTTGTCATTTAAGTTGGTAACTTCAACAACTCTTCCGCCTCTTCCACCCACGGAAAAACGTCCGTAACCTTCTGCTCCCGAAAAAGCCAATTGTGCAGGTTTAAATGACCAAACGGTTCCCAAAGTTGTATTTCCTTTTGCATCAACTTCATCAACACGCCAGTAATAGGTTGTCATGCTGTATAAATCTGAAACCGCAAATTTTGTATCGGTTTGTTTTCCTTTAAATTCCGGTGATTTTTCAGTTGCATTTGTAACTGCTTTTTGATCTGTTCCAAAAAATAAATGATGAGAAACGGCATCGCCTGAAGCTTTCCAGTTCAGCATAAATTTATCACCCAAAACAACATGTTCGTCTCGGTTTTCCGGTTTTGGCGTATGTGCTTGTTTTTTAAGATTTGGCGTATCAATTTCAAATCCGTTAATGATCATTTGCTGAATTAAATCAGGTGCTTTTGAGTCTAACTCAAAACGAATCACCACATTTTTTCCTGCCTGCGCCTTAAATTCAATGTACGCCGTAGCAGAATTAATAGTCGAAGTCTCTCTGTTAGTAGGAATTATGGTTTCAACCAATTTATTATCTACATAAATTTTTATCGGCGCAAATGTTTTTCCGTCGATTTTGTCAAAAGTATTATGAAAAGTCAGTAGCGAATGTTGTCCTGATTTTAATCTGCTGATGGTAAGTTCCAGACTTTTATCCGTAACCAAACCGTCACTTGTTAACCGACTGTAAAATGGTGCGCTCATTCCGACCTTAAACCATTTCGAAGAAAAATTTCCTTTTAATTTGAATGTTACATTATTAAAAGATTTCTCCGCTTCGGTTTGTTCGGTTATGGGCCATGAACTATAATTTGGGTCGCCTACTTCTTCAACTCTTCGTCCCGAAAAATCAAAATCAACTTTTACAATTTGTTTTTCAGAAGATTGCGCCTGTGCGTTTGTGGCTAAAAAAAGGCACAAGGCTGCGGCGCTTATTATTTTTTTGATCATTGTGGTTGGTGCTACTAGTTAGTGTAATTTTTTCTTTTCTTCTATCGAAATCCCGAGCTGATTTATAATATCTTTTTCTCTTTCTTTCGGACTTATATTTATAATTTTTGTTTTTCCGTTTTGAAGTTCAACTTCAATAATTGTATTTTGAGTGGCACGTAATTTAAAATGAACATTCCAGTCTTTTGGCCATGCCGGAAAAAGATAAATTTTTCCATTTGCTTCCTGCAAAAGCATTTCCTGTATACCGATCATTCCTGCGCCTCCCCAATTATGATCCGGAACCCAGTCGAAACCCGGACCCCAAAATGCCGGAAATCTTCTGCCTGAATCACTCATTTTTAATAGATTGTATTTTGCTGCTTCTTCGGTTAAACCTAATCTTGCAGCAAAAATATTGTCTTGCTTCCAGCCAACATGACTTCTAAATTTCATGGCATCGGCATCATATTTCCAGGTATTCAAAGCCGTTTCTAAATCTGGTTTTCCAACACCATAAATTCCCCACGGATAAACGGGATATAATTGTGGCACTTCAGAATTATTCACTCTTTCCCACGATTTTGCCGGAACTAAAACTTTGTGATTTTCGATTGTACCAAAATTCAAAGGCGGAATTCTGGTTTGAAAACCTTTTAAATATTCCACTTCTTCTTTAGATAATTGTTCGGCCGAAAGGTTTAAAAGCTTTTCCGTAATTACCTGCAAAGCGGCAATGGTACTGTTTGAATTATTGGCCATCTTATAAGTTTCGGCACCTGAGCCAGGAAATAAAATCAGTTTTCCATTTCCATCCAATGCTTTTCTGCCTCTTTGTTTGGCCAGATATTGATAATGTTCATCAAAAAATCGAAGACAGCTTATAATGAAGGAATTGTACTTTTGAATATCTTCTTGTGCAAATTCTTTTTGCTGCAGCATCATTTGGCAGAATTCAAAAACCGTGTCCCATTCATATTCCAGCCACGCATTATATTCCATTCCCGGATCGTAATCTGCGGGGCGTTTCCATTCGTATTCGGCTGGATTTGGCAAGCCAAAATTTTCTAATTGTTCTGTAAAAGCTGCACCGCCGTGTTTCCAATACACCTGCGAACGCAATTCGGCATTTTTTTGCAAGCTCAGGTAATAATCCAATTGCGATTTCATCATATCAAAATCACCACTTTTTAGCATCGGAAAATAAACCAATCGCTGATTTTGCGCCGTCATTGTTCCGCCTCCCCAATTCCTGAAATCGGGTGTGAAATTTAAATCCGGATTGGTAAAAACCGGATCAACAGTAAATAATCCGCCGTTGAATTTGGTTGGATATTTTCCGTAAGCATTGCATCCTAACATATAGCGGAACAATTGATAATTTTTTCCGATTTGATAAACGGAATCTTTTTCAGCAGAATTACTTTTTTGGATATAAATAAAACTGCGGTTCCAGAAATTATTCCACCAATTGCTCGTATTTTTTTCTGCTTTCTGGGAGTTGATTTTATAGTCCGAAATTTGATGCTGCAAACCGTTTTCCCAAGAAGATCGTTCCAAAGATTGATTCGTAAACAAATGAATTTGAAGTTCTTCTTTCTTCGAAGGTTTTATACTCGAAAGTGCATATCCTTTAAAATCGGTATCCTGATATTTTCCTGAATACGTTCTGTCAGACTTCAAATTAGTTCCCGTCATGAATCCACCAAAAGTCAGATTTACCAATGGATTCATCATTTGATCTTTTACTGATTCCATTTTTTGTTGTTTGACGGCAACATCAAAAACGGTTTGTTCCCTATTTCTGTGATAAAACTTGACACCATTATTTTCAAATGAAACAGAATCTTTAAAGGTAAAAATCTCTCCCTGCGGTGCCCATTTATATGAATTCGCATTGTTTGCTTTTCCTTTTGAAGGACGATTGAAATGACGCCAGCTTTCATAAGAAGCCGTCATTTTAAGCGGCGTTGTACTTTCTAAATCCAGATGAATTACGGGTTTAAAAATATCAACCCAAAGTTTGATTTTGGTATTATTCTGAGCAACTAAAATATAACCGTCTTTTAAAACCAATTCTTGCCTAAAACCTTCATTATCCTTAAATGGATTTGGCGTTAAACTCACTTTTACGCGACCCAATTTTAATAATGCATTATGTTCATCAAAAGTTCCGCTACGAGAAAAATAAAAATACAGATCGCCTTTTTCTACCCAAACATTCATACCAATATCGCCACCGCCTAAAGGCATCGATTCTGATGAATTTTGGCTTTGTCTATTCCAGACTTGATTGTAATTTTCAAGCACAGGAATTTGCGCTTTCGCGAAAAGCGTAATGAAGAAAAAGAATATGTAAATTTTGTTTTTCATTTTTTTACGTTTCCTGCAAGGTTTCCAAAACCTTGTAGGTATTTATTTTAGATTCCAGTGTTCGAATCAGACACCTACAAGGTTTTGAAAACCTTGCAGGAGCGTGCAGAAATTACCATTCATCCGTCCTAAAAGACGAAACCGGCAAACCGCCGCCACTAAACAATTCAGCTTTTGCAAAATCTTTCCATAAATATCTTACCGCAACTGGTTTTGCGACTTTATCAGAAGTCAAAACCACAGATTTTCTTCTCACTACAGCTTTAGCAGGATAAAATATTTTGTCTTCTCCCGCCAATTCAAAGCCCGTAACTTCTTTATCATAAGATGTAATTCCGTTCGCAACATCATTAAAAGAAACCGTTACCGAACCATCTTTTATTTCCATTGACTTATATTTCGGGCTCTCAAATTCGAAACCTTCAATTCCGTACGTTTTTGCCAAAACCTGAAAAGCCAATCGGTTTCCACCTTTTTCTTTATCCATCGGGTGGATATTATTTTCTTCACCAACATCCATTAAAACTGCCATTCCCGAATTCGGAATTTCTTTTGAAGCTTTCAATTGTGCTTCTCTTAAATAAGCCGAATTGTATTTTTCTAAATAGTCTTTTGGATGGAATTGCGCATAATTAAACGGCGCAATCTGAGCGTAATAAAACGGAAAATCACCTTGTTTCCACAACGCTCTCCAACTGCTTACCATTTTTCTCATCAGTTCTTTGTACTCAGCAGCTCTTTCGTAATTCGATTCGCCCTGATACCAAATACAGCCTTTGATTCCGTAACCAATTACAGGCGAAAGCATTCCGTTAAATAAAGTTGTCGGAATACGATTTGGATCTTTTGCCAATTCTTCTTTTGTTGTTGGAATTTTAGCGCTTGCAAAATCCTTTAGCATTTCCTGATTCATCCACGCTTCCATACTTGAACCTCCGTACGAAACATGAATTAATCCCACCGGAACATCTAAAACTTCCTGTAAAAGCGAACCAAAATACCAGGCCGTCGCACTAAAATTTGATGCTGATTTTGGAGAAGCCACTTCCCATTTTCCTTCAAAATTAGTTAAAGGTTCTAATACCGTCGCACGCGGAATTGTGATTAAACGAATATTTTTATTGGTTGATCTTACGATAATTTCATTGCCATTTTTTACAGGCTGCCCCTGAAATCCTTTCAAAGGCATTTCCATATTCGATTGTCCTGAACACAACCAAACTTCGCCAATCAAAACATTTTTCACCGTTACTTTTTCTGTCCCTTCCGTAACTTCAATTGTAAATGGTCCGCCGGCAATTGGGGTTTGTAAATCCACTTTCCATTTTCCCTGATTGTCGGCTTTTGCTTTATAGCTTTTAGAATTCCATGATGTTTTAATAATCACGTTTCCATTCTTTTCTGCCCAGCCCCACATTGGTGCGTTTGATTTTTGCTGCAGTATCATATTATCTGAAAACAACGCAGGTAATTTGATTTTTGCATTGATTTGGGAACTTGCCAAAAGCGCAATTAAGGCAACAAAAATGTGTTTAAAATCTTTCATTTTATTTTATTCTTTAAATTATCTAGATATGTCGCTCCTCTGGAGCTAAACCAATCTTTAAATGTTTTTTTCTATAAATATTTCACTCCTACGGAGCTTTTTCGTACCATCGGGACGATATGTTTATAAAAAGAAACACCTCGAAAAATAGCTCCGTAGGAGCGACATGTTCCTACTTAATATTCATTTTCTTTTGGCACAGATTAAAAGATTTAAAAGGATTTTTAATCTGTAAAATTCCTTTAATCTGTGGCTATTTCTTTTTCTTTTTTTTCTTTCAAAATAGTAACTGGCCCTAACAATCCCGCTTTTAATAAAATTCCTTCCTGTAATCTAAAAGGCGCTGTTGTCCACGTTAATCTTTGTTCTTTTGGCAATTTTTCATCACCAATTAATCGGTTTGCCCATGTATTGGTTACTTTAATTTCTATGCTGTTTTTTCCTTTTTTTAAGGCTTCAGAAATATCTGCATTGTAGGGAAAAGTCCAAATTGTTCCGCAGTTAATTCCGTTTACAGTTACCTCAGCAATATTAGCAATTGATCCTAAATCAAGCCAGAATTTCTCGTTGGTTTTTCCTTTCCAGACGAAACCTTTTTTATAAATAACAGTTCCGGAATAGTATTTAATTTTATCATTATCAGAAGTACTCCAATCAAAAAGCTTGTTTGTCTTAATAATTTCTTTTGGTCCGTGAAATTCTACATCAAATTGCAATTCCCAATTTTCATCTAAAGTCTGAACTGTTTCTAAATCAACATAATTTTGCTTTTTATTTGAAGACGCTTCTTTAGTTTTTTCTTTAAAAATGATGAAACAAGATTCATTTGCTTCTAATACAATCGGAATACTAGTTCTACCGTTTTCTATTTTCCAATCAGATAAAATAGTCGTTTTATTCGTTACAGGATTATACAATTCCGGTATTTTCCCGCTTAAGCGAAAAGAGGCTTCGAAACTTCTTTTTTCTGCTTTTTGATTCGAAAGAAAATAGATTTCTTCACTTTGAGATTTTCTGTGCGTCCATGCAATAGTTTCTGAATCGGCTCGGTTTAATTTTGGAAAATAAACATCTTGCTCAATTCCGATTGATGCAAAATCATTTCCTAAATACGGCAATTTAATAATGGTTCCTTTTCCGATTTTCCATGAAGATGTATTGGCATTATTTGTCCAGATTTCATCAATAACATTCTGCCATTTTTCATGATCTTCATTAGAATGCATACCCGGTTGCAAATTCGGTTTCTCATCAACAAAAATGGTTGCTCCTTCTTTTATTAGTTCCAACATTTTTTCGGCTGCAGCCAAAGAAATCATTTTATTCGGAGCCATTTTATGACTTCCAGGAAATAATAAAGCACCGTATTCGATTCCGCTACCAAACGAAACTTTTCCATTTACAACTTTAGCATTATTTATTAAAACATCTGCATTGAATGAATCGTATTGATAACCATTTAATGGATTTACCCATTGCGATAAATCAGTAATATTTTTAGAATACGTGACTTCTTTAGGCATTTTTGCTGTTGGCTGACCTTCATTTTCGAGACGTATTTTTTCGCTTTCCAGTCTTGCCGCACCAAAAACATTCGGAATAAACGGCATTAAACGATCCGGCACAAAAGAACGCGAAGGCAAATCTTCGCCAATAAAAACAGCTAAATCGATCACCGGTTTTCCTTTTTGCAATTGAAACTGAACACGCTGACAATATTCAAACCATGCTTTTCCGGGTTTCCACCAGGTTTGATCTCTTTGGAAAAAAGTTCCGATATCGTCTAAAGTCATTCCGGGCTTTCGATCTGTCCAAGGGTTATGAACAAAAACATGGTAAAATAATCGGTTAATTCCCAAAGCATAATTTCTGTCTGCTACTGTTTTTAGATTTCCCGGGTGTTCGTCCCAATCCATTCGCAAAGCCGTGAAAGATTCTGCCTGAATAATATCTTTTCCGTAAATATGTCCGCCAGAAATGGCATCAATTATATCAAAAGGTTTGTCGTGCGTTGGACTTTTTAGCCAAAATTCTCCTCCCGGATAATCAACATATTTATAATGCAATAAAGCATCACTCATCATTGTTGGCGCAACATTTTCTGAACTTAATTTTACGTTGTTTTCTTTAGCAATTTGGGCAACAGTTCCGTAGAAATTATCCGCTACTAATTCGGCAATTGTTTTACGAACATCATACAAAACTTTCTCTGAAACATCGGCACTTTCAATTGGAATTCCCGCCATTACAGGCAAATAATCAACTAAATTATAACCTCGTCTTTTTTGAAATTCAGCCTGAAAAACCGAAGACCAGTTTTGGCTTCCGCATTCCCAACTATCAAAATGCAAGATTTCTAAAGTTTTAGCCGCCAAATCAGGTCCAATTGTGCGAACCATTTCACCAAACCAATGATCGAGTTGAAAACGAATTAATTCGGGATTAAATTTGTCTACTTCCAAACCTTTTCCTGCTCCACCCGTAGCATTTTCATGTCCGGTTGAAGTATGTCCCATTCGGATAATTTTCCATTTTCCTTTGGGTGCTTTCCAGTTCAAATTTCCATTGGCATCAACAAAATTTGAAATATTAGTAATTTGCGATTTTTTGAATGAATCAGAATCCGGAATTTGTTTTGCAGAAATTTCCGGACTTAAACGCCAAACGGCTCCTGATTTTCCTTCGAAATTATCAATCAATGCCTGATTTGAAAGCGTAATTTTACTCACTTTCAAATTCTGTTTCCATTTTGCAAAATCCAAATCTTCAGCACCAGGTTCTGTACCAGCAGGATCATACACAAATCTGAAATATTTTGCTGTAACGGGTGTAATGGTATGTGTGTGAGCAAAATCCATATCCTGCCAACCGTGACGTGGAGCAATCAATCTTTCGTGGAATTTAAAATTAACTCCATCATCGCTCACCTCAATAATTAAACGTTGTGGCTGAAAATCTCTTCCTTTTGTTTCAATCACGATTGATTTGCATGTAAACGGTTTTTCAAATTGATATTGAATCCAACCTTTTTCGGCAAATTTGAAATTCTCCTCTTTTTTAGGATCAGCCAAAAATGAGGCATCTGTATTGTTTGAAGTCGCAACTTTTGGTAATTGTTGTTGTGAATTAGTTTGATATTCTTTTATCGGAATGGCAAAAGTTGCGATGTCTTTATAATAGTCTTTGTAATGTTCCGGAACGGGTAATTTTGTATTAATCGATTTTCCACCGTCGACTTCTGTCGTAGACCAAACCACTTTTTGCATTGACATTTCCGGCGTAATCCAGGGACCGCCGGCAACGGCGAAACCATCGGCTCCATGAAAAGCCATTTTTAAACCTAATCGGTTGGCTTCTTTAAAAGCCCAATGAATCATATCCCAAAATTCAGGACTTAATTGCAAAACCGGCGGATCTATTAAGGGCGGATTTGCCGGGCCTTTAATGGTCATTAAATACGCGCCTGCAATTCCGGCTTGTTTCATCGCTTCCAAATCGGCTGTAATTCCCGCTTTAGAATATGCCGATTTCATCCAATACCAATATACCCAAGGTTTTGAGGATTCGATTGTAGGCTGAAACTCGGTTGTTTCTTTTTTATGAAGTTCCTGTGCGGAAAGGATTCCCACAAAAAGTAACATTAAAAAAAGGTATTTTTTTTGAAACATTGTATTGTTTATTTTTTCTTTTTTGTCATCCTGACGAAGGAAGGATCACACACGAAACTCCGCACAGAGGATGGCCAATCTTTGTCGAACCACTAGTGTGATCTCTCCTTCGTCGAGATGACAACCTATACTTATTAATAGTAAAGACCTAACAGGTTTTACAAACCTGTGGGATTTAAATTTGTCATTATAAAACATAGCCAATGGTTTCAACCATTGGGACGCTCGGGCTATGTTTGATAATTTGTGTTGAATTTCTTGTGTCATTTATTTTTAAAATGATCCATTACTAATATTTAAACTTCTTCAAATTTTCTTCCAATCCATTTTTCGTTGCTGAAAACGGAACCAGATAAAAACTGTATTCATAATCTCCTGACGGAATCTCATATTTTTCGATTGGTCTTGCAACCGGCGACCAACTGTCGTTTCCTCCCACTCCCATTTGCAATAAATCGATATTCAAAGTTAAGAAACCGGGATCTTTTAAATCAAAAGTGTGTTTGGCTTCATTCAAATTTGCCTGTGTATACGGCCACGCGCTCATTTGTAAAACTTTATCTTCTGTCAAAATTAATAAACCTTTATTTTTTGATGGATTTGTTAATGACATCCATCTCACTTCGGTACGGTTTCCGTTTTCCTGAGGTTTGATATAAGGCTCCGTAAACTGATTTATTGGTAACGAATATCTTGCGACAGTAAACCCGAAGCTACGATCGCAATAATTTTCCAGTTCTCCTTTTCCGTACCACGAAATTTGGTCGAATTGTCTTTGAACGCCCATTTGCATTCCGACTTTTGGAATATTAGGTAACTTTTTATTGGCTTGTAATTTGTAATTGACCACAATAATTCCGCTTGAATTTATCACATAATCGACATAAACCTGCGCACTGTCCTTAATCACTTCATATTTACTGCTAATTTTAATTTCATTATCTGATTTTTCCATCTCAACGTCCATCAATTTCGGAACAGCATTATACCATTGTTTCAGTACTTTGTGAGGTTTCCATCCCTTGCGGTCATTATCCGTAAGTGGTCGCGTGAAATTAGGTAATAACGGAGCAAACACCTGTTCGTCATTATTAAATTTATAGGAAGTCAAAGCACCATTTGTCTTGCTAATACTGATTTGATAGCTTTTACCTTGAATGTTATATGCTGTATTGGTTTCTGAAACTACTATTTTTTCTTTTGAATTGGAAATTGATGTTGGTGCTTCTTTCTTTTTCAAAAGAAACTGATCTGTTGAAACGGCATATCCTTTCGAAGCCCAAAACTCATCCTTTTGAAGTTGAAATTCGATGTTCAGAAAATATTCCGCATCTTGTTTCATCTTCGGAAGATATTTGTTTACATCTAAAACAAAATCACTTCCTGCCGAAATATCAATCGGTTTTAAAACTACTTCTTTAATTATATTTCCGTTTTCAAGAATTTTTATAACTGGAATAAAAGCACTCAAATTTTGAACCACCTGACGGTTGTGGATTTTTAATTTAGAATCAGAATCTAAACTGGAAACGGCAGGCTGGTAAATCCATTTGTTTTCATACATTGCCGCTTTTGGTCGGCCGTCTGCCGCAACAAGTCCGTTGATATTGAAATTGGCGTCGTGTTTTTTCTCTCCAAAATCGCCTCCGTAACCCAAATATTCCTGGCCGGTTTTTGGATCTTTTCTAAGCAAACCCTGATCTTTTAAATCCCAGATACAGCCTCCAATTACTCTTGGTGTTGAGCGGAATTCATCCCATAATTCTTTTAGATTTCCGGTTGAATTTCCCATAGAATGCGAATATTCCACAAAAAGAATTGGTCGTGTATCTTTATTTTGATCTACTAAAAATTTAGGGGTGAAAACACCCGGATAAAAACGACTTACAATATCTACATAAGGTTCATCCTGCGGATTTTCAAATCGATGTGAATGATCGACTGTTTTTGGATAACGAGGATCAAGCGGATCAATATAGCCTTCTAATCTCGGATTTCCCTGTGCTGGTTCATAATGCACCGGACGTGTAATATCGTAATCGTGTGTCCAACCAGCCATAGCTGCATGGTTTGGACCTTTTCCTGCTTCATTACCCAAACTCCACATTACAATACTTGGATGGTTTTTATCGCGCTCCACCATTCGGGTCATACGTTCTAAATACGCGTGTGTCCATTGTTGGTCGTTACTTAAAAAACCACCTAATCCGTGCGTTTCCAGATTGGCTTCGTCCATCACCATTAATCCGTATTTATCGCACAATTCGTAGAAATAAGGATCGTCTGGAAAGTGACTGGTACGCACAAAATTAAAATTGAATTTTTTCATCAATTTCACATCTTCTTCCAAATCCTGATGATTGACTGCCTCACCGCGAACGGGATGATGCCCGTGATGATTTACGCCATATACATAAGTTTCTTTTCCGTTGATGAGCATTTTACCGTCCGTCTTCGAGAATTCGATCGAACGAAAACCTAATTTACAGCTTTTCACTTCGCTAATACTTCCGTCAGGATTTTTGAGCGTCATAATCAAAGTATATAAATTTGGTTCTTCGGCACTCCATTTTAAAGGATTTTTGATTGTTTCCTGAAAAAAACCAAAACGTACTTTGTCCAGTCGCGGAGAAACTTCGCTGATAATATCAATTGCTTTTCTGCTTAATGGTTTGTCGAATAGAGGTTTATTCTGAGGATCGTATAATTGTACTTCGAAAGTGTGATTTTTGATCGTGTCTCCGGTAAAATTCTCCAATCTCGGACGCAATTGAAAGACGGCATCCTTATATTGTTTGTCTAATTTGGTCTGATAAAAGAAATCCTGAATACGTAATTTAGGCTCAGCCATAATGTAAACTTCACGCTGAATTCCGCTTAAACGCCAGTGATCCTGATCTTCTAAGTAAGAACCGTCGCTGTAACGAAAAACACGAACTGATAAAATATTTTCTCCTTTTTTAAGGTAAGGTGTAATGTTAAATTCTGATGAATTGAAACTGTCCTGACCATAACCCAGAAAGTCGCCATTTATCCAAACCTGAAAAGCAGAACTCACACCGCCAAAGTGAAGCGTAACGTTCATGCCATCCCAATTTTCCGGCATCGTAAATTTTCGTTGGTACGACCCAATCGGATTATCGTCTTTAGGAACAAAAGGCGGATTCACAGGGCGAAACGAATACACGGCACTTTTATAAATCGCCATTCCGTATCCTTTCAATTCCCAATTGGATGGCACTTCGATTTTATCCCAGTTTTTTACCTCATCCTTATAAAAATCCTGCGGTGCTTCCTGAAGGTTTTTGGCAAATTTGAAATCCCATTCGCCATTTAATATTTTAATTCTGCTTTTATTTCTGTTTCCTTCCAAAGCATCTGCCACAGAATTATATGAATATCCTGTTGCCCTTGCTGCTTGTCTGTTGATACTTGTTATCAACGGATTTTCCCAAGGCACATTGCTGTATTTTTGCGGAACACGTGGCACTCCGGCAGGTTCACCTGTAACCAATTGTGCTTGTGCGCTAATTGTTAGAAGTAATATGTAAAAGGTGAAATGCAATTTGTGAATCGAAAATCGAAACCTGAAAAATTGATGAATATGAATTGACATTATTTTTATATTATTCATTATTGCCTACTTATCTTGTGTAGTCCCTACGGGACAAAATTCATTTTGCGAATAATATTTTGCTACCAATATTTAATCTCTACGAGATATTCCGTTAGGAATTTAATGTTGGTAAAAAAACTACCCTCTAACTAAATGTCCCGTAGGGACTACATCTTTAATCACCACCACTGTAAACTGCGACTGCGACTGAAAACTATTTCTTCTTCTCTTTTTTCCCTGGCGGCGCAACGAAACTCATTTCGCTTTTCCCTAAATCTTTAGAAGTTGCAATTGCAATTCCTCTTTGTTCGGCTTTGTTTACGGCGCAATAAAAATGATACACGACACCATCATGCTTCACTACGAATGATTTATGCGCAAACATATCATCATAAGGTTCAGATGATTTGATCAAATCTTCGCCTTTCCAGTCGTTCCAGTGAATTAAATCGTTTGAAACGGCAAAACGGTTAAATGCACCCTGATTCCAACCCGTCCAAAAAGCTCCAAAATAAAACATCACCCAAGTATCATTAATACGCTGAATATAGGCATCTCCTGAGATTCCTTTATGATGATTGATTAAAGGTTTATCCCCATAACGTTCCCAGTGTTTCATATCGTTTGACACAGCCATAGCAATGCGCTCTGCGCCTTTAGCAGGATTTAAACTATCCCCACGGGTATTGTAATACATGATAAAATTGTGTCCTGTAACTTTGTCCTTATCACTAATCACACTGTTTTTGTACATGGTACTATTATCCCACCATTTGGCGTCTTTATCTTTTGGTGTTAAAACTGGATTTTCTAATCTTTGAAATTCATGCGGTTTTGTAGGCGACTCTTTCGTGTATGCCATCCCGATTGAAAGAACTCCGGCTTCGTAACCTTTGGTGTTTCCGCCAAAATAACTCATCCAATATTTGTCATCGTATTTTTCCCATTCGTAGCTTCCGCCCCAGGTTGGGTCTTGCAATGAAATATATCCTGCTTTTTGGTTAACGTCCCAATGTTGTTCATTTTCTGAAAAAGACATTACTTTTCCTAAATGTTTCCAATGTAATAAATCATCACTTTCTGCCAGCCAGGTTTCGTAACCTCTTCCATCGTAAATTAAATACGTCATAAACCATTTTCCGTCTTTTCTGAAAACGCTCGGACAATCCATTTTGTATGAGTTGTCTGTTGGCACCATTACCAAACCGTATTTATAAGGCGTTTTGATTTCGTTGTAAATCTCCTGCATAACGGTTTCGTTGATTTCTCTTTTCTTATATTTAGTCGTTGCGCAACTGGTGAGGAAAAGTGATGTAATGGTGATGATTAGGTATTTAATTTTCATTCGTTATGTTGTTTTGCCACGAAGGCGCTAAGGCCCTAAGTTTTTTTTAATCTTTATGAATCCAAGTTGGTGAAATAATCTCGCAAAGCCGCGGAGTCGCAAAGTTTCTCTATATTCTATTCTCTATATTCTTGACTCTTTCCTCTTTCCTTTCCTCTTGGTTCTCTGCTCTTTATTCTAAATCTTTCAATCGAGATTCCATTACGTCTTTGTTTAACTTTACTTTTACCATTCCCATTGGGTGAAATCTTTTTTTCAAATCTATGGCAGCGTATACAATTGTGTAAACGTCATTCCCTTCGGGGATTAGGCAAAGCGGCGTTCTCATGATATCCCACCATTTATCGACTTTTGTTTCTATGGGAAGATATCTTGCTTCACTCCAGTTTTTCCCATCTTTTGATAAGGAATAACCCATCATATTCGGTAAATGATGTCCCCAACCGTCCGGGCCTCCATCAAAAACGGCGATGTACAAACCGTTTGGCAACTGACTCACAATTGGATTTTCTACAAAAAACGGATGCATTGATTTTATAGGATTGCTTCCGTCTTTTATTCTCGACCACGGACCTTCTAAACTTTTTGATTCGGCCAAAGCCACAAACCAGCCTTTTCCGGTTTTCTTCGGATAATCTGCCCATGAATTAAAAGGGTAAGCGCCGCTGTAAAATCCAAAATATTTATCGCCCACTTTATACGGAAAAAAAGAAGCCACGCCTTGACGTCCTTCCCATGGTTCTGAGTCTAATCCCGGTTCCATTATGATTCCCATATCTTTATACGGACCGCCAATTCCATTGATTCCGTCAACAGTTGATTCGCAACGCCAGATTCTTCCGAAAGAATGATTTGGTTCTATCGTTTTACTCACCGTGTAAGCTAAATAATAGCCGTACCATTTGTTTGCCTTTTCGTTAAAAACCGGCATGTACGACCAAATTGCGGCACGGCGATCATTCATTGGGTTATCGTCTTCGGTTATGGCGTAAGTTCCGCTTGCCTGATAAATTGTTGATTCTCTCTTCCAGTGAATGGCGTCTTTACTTGTCCAGTGTCCAATTCGGGTTTTTACACGATCATAATAATAGTCAACTCCTATTTCTCCGGCTCTTTCTGTTGGAAACATATGATATGTTTCGCCCACTTTTACTACTCTTCCGCCTTCAAAACCACCCTGAATCCCTTCAGTTCCGGGCATTCCTTCGTCTACAACAGCTTTGTTTTCTCCACCGACAATTTCGAAAAGTGGTTTTTCATCTGAAAATCCTTCGACTATAAAAGTCGGATTCCAAAGTTTACCGTCTGGCAATTCTGCATTTCTGAAGCTTAATTTTTGGGTATCTTTTATAACTCCCAAAATTGCAAATAATCCAGTTCCAGGATTTATTGTTTGTTTTCCTTTTGGGAAAGAAAGTGCATATACATTCACCGAAGGTAATCCTGTAATGGTTAATCCGTTTTTTAAAACCAATTTTGCGTTTTCAAGTTTATTTGACTGAAGATATTCTGAATTGTTTTCCTGAAAAATACCAACTATAACCTTAACAGGCTCTCTAAATTTTAATTGTAAAGGAGAATTTGTTCCGCTTTTATATGATTCTAAAGGAAGTTGAATACCTTGTAAATCTTGCAAATCCGGTGCTAAACGAACAATATTATTTTTGCTGCCTGAAAAAACATGAGCATATTGTGTTGTTTTGAAAGTTTTGTATTTTGATTTTACAATTTCAAAAGATGCTGGTGTCCAGCTTGAATTTTGTGCTGAAGCTTGAATACAGATGATCAACAGCATTAAGAAAGCTGTTTTTAATTTGAAATTGTATTTTGTGTTTTTTGAAAACATTGGTTTTTATTTTTTACTTTTTGTCATTTCGACCAAAGGGAGAAATCGCACTAGAAATTCCGCAACAATAGTCGACAATCTTTGTGGTTACGAGTGTGATTCCTCCTTTCAGTCGGAATGACAGACTAGATATTTAACTAATTGCCAAGAACTCAAATCGCTTTATAACTCACTTTATACTCCATATTCGGCTGAACAATTAATTGATATTTATTTTTAGCCAATGTTGTAATCGTTCCTGAATTTGTTTTTGGTTTGCCTGAACTTTCGAAAATCAATTTTCCTTCGCCCTCCGCTGCTTTTACTTTGATTTCTTTGGTGCTGCAATACAATTCAACTTCACCATTTGGTGTTGGTACTTTTCCCTGCATCCATTGTAAGCCACCTAAATTAGGTTTTATTTCATATTCAGCATAACCGGGAGCAGTTGGTTTTATACCCAAATAATATTTTCCTAATAAATAAATTGGACTGGAACCCCAGGCATGGCAGAGACTTTTTCCATAAGGGCGTCCGTACATTGCTAAATGTTCTGTTCCTTTTTTGGTTGGATTGTATTCTTCCCAGAAAGAAGTTGCGCCTTCTTTTAACATTCCTCCCCAATAATCCTTCATTTCTTTCAACACATAATCTTGTTCGCCCATCGCACATAAGGCTTCCAACTCATAAAAACGCATGTATGGTGTTGTAATTTTAAGAATATCATCATTGAGTAAAACTTTCTTTTTTATACTTTGCTTTTGTTCTTCATCAAAATAATTAAAGAAAATACCGAACATATTAGCGTATCTGGTTACTATATTTTGCATTTTACCATCTATTCGCTGGTGTTTCATGACGTTTTCTTTCTTGTCCCAAAACACATCATACAATTTTGTTTTTAAATCATCAGCTAATTTTTGATACTGTTTTTGGTCATCCTTTTCACCTGCAATTTCTGCACTAACTACCATGGCCTCAAGACTTCTTGCTAAAAGCATTTGCTCAAAACTAACCTCTCCGGTTTTTGGTAATCCGTCTGCCCAATCAATAAAAACCCAATCACCTTCTAATGGTTCCAGGAATCCGTTTGTGTTTCTTCTTTTTAAACAGAATTCCATCAATGATTTCATTCGTGGATAAAAAGTTTTAATGAACTTCGTATCGCCCGTGTGCAAATAGTAATCGTAAACACCTACAAACCAATACAGCGAATAATCCATAATGATATTAATATGTGCCGTTACAGGTTCTTTTCCTCGAAGTGCTAACAACGTTCGTTCTACCGAAGCCGAATCAAAGAATAAATAATAATTCATTAAATAACTTTGATAAGCATCACCAGACCACACCCAACGGTCGCGTTTAATCCCGTCTATAAAAAACTCGCGAGTTGTTAAATGCATCGTGTAAGCCGACACATCCCAAATTTGATTCAATTGTTCATCCGAAGATTTGAATGCACCACGATAGTCTAATGGTAAATATTCATAAAGCATCGAAATAGAATCATATTTGACCGTTGCATCTGCTTGTACCTGAACATAGCGGAATGCTTTTGATCCGTCATGTGTGTAAGTTTCAGATTGTTTTCCATCAAAAGACAAATGATCTAAGGTTTCACATTTGGCAGAATCGAGCGCTTCTTCACGAGATTCACCATAATAAAGTGCTACTTTCCCTTTTCCTTTTAAACCGTGAATTTTGATATAACCAAAAGTTTCTTTACCAAAATCTACTAATTGACCAGTTCCTATTTTTTCTATTTTCTTTGCACTTAAAGGTTTGGTTGTGAGTTTAAATTCAGAAGGTTTACTTTCCGGTGAATTGAAATTCCAGAAACCAACAGGCATCCATGGTGTGCCTGATTGTTGTGCTTTCCCTGTTTCGTCAATCCAAAGTTTATCTTCATTGGTCACCTTCCAGGATGTATCCGATTTTACATATTTACCATCAATATAAATAGCCGGCAGCACTTCCTGATTGTATACTTTAAACGAAATTTTGTGTTTCCCGGCAGGGATTTTTAATGATTTTGGCTGTCCATAAACCTGAACGCCATCTAAAAGTAATTGAAAAGATCCTTCTGTATAAATTTTTACCTCGTCTGACTGTGGAATATCTACTTCTGTTTGAAAAGTTACCAAGGCATATGGACTGTAATATTGCCAAAGCGGCGGAAATACTGCTTCTCGTTCGGTACGTCTTACTTGCATTTTATTGCTTAACAAAACTTCAAAATCACCTGGATACCAGATCCATGTCGCTTCTTTTGTTTTTTCCTGAGCGAACAAAAAAGCCACAGGAAATAAAATAACACAAACAAACAAAAATCTAAATATGGAAAATCGGCTTTGCATTTATCTTTTTTTGGAGCTAAAGATAAGTGTTATTTCCACATTTGCCAACCTGTAGTGTCCTGTTATTTCATAACAAACAGGAATTTTTGATAATTATTTAAGGGAAAAATTATGAGTTATCACTTTTTTAGTACTAAAAAAAACGATGTTGAAATTTTTAATGAACACTGATGAAACAGATTTTATCGCGAAGACACGGATTGATGCGATTTTTTTTTATTCTATAAAATATAAATTCGTTTTTATCAGCGTCTTTACGAAGTAAATTCGTTTTATCCACGTTCTGATTTAGGATTATGATTTAAGCAATCATCTTTTCCGAATCGTTTTGATCTTCTAAAATATAATTGGAAGGTGTTTTCCCCAAATGCTTTTTAAACATATAAATAAAAGCACTTGTGGTTTCGTAACCCAAATTAAAAGCGATTTCTTTTATGGATTGTTTTTCGCCCAAACGTTTTATGGCTTCTAATAATTTTAATCGGGTGCGCCAGTCGCTAAAGTTCATTCCCAATTCTTTAATAAATAATCGGGATAAAGTTCTGGTGCTCATAAAGGAGATCTCGGCGTAATAATCAATCGTATTTTTACTTGCAACATCGTTCAGTAAAAGTTCAACTACTTTTTGTAATCTTTCGTGATTGGTTGTTGGCAAAAAAGTGGCACTTGGTTCAATTAAAGCTAATTCATCTAAAAAAACATCGCTGATTCTTCGTTGTGAAGGGGTAAGATTTCCATCAGTTCCAAAAGAAATAATTTTAAAAATAAGCTGTTTTAAAAACATCGGAATATCAAAGGAAAAACTGTTTATTGGTAATCCTTTCATTGCCGACGGATCGATAAAAACACTGTAATAATTAACGTCTTTCTGAAAAGTTACCTGATGTTCTACGCCACCAGGAAGCCACAAGCCCTGTAGCGGATTCACAACCCAAATATTATTTCCAACCACAACATTCATTACACCACGGGTAGCATAAATAAGCTGCCCTCTGGGATGCGAGTGCGAGATACACATTTCATTGTTAACCATTTCAGTGTAACCTATAACAGGTATCGATGGATTCAATTGGTATCCATAATCCTGTGCTAATCGATATGTCCGAATCTGGTTATTCATTGTCCAAATATAGCAATTCTGACACAAATATTCTTTTGACCTTTGTAAAAAATAATACAGCTGTTGTTTTTAACTTATTTAAAAATCAAAAAATAACTCATGGACACTATTAAAGCAAATCCTGATATACTTAAAAAAACCACTTATTCGATCTTATTCATCATTAGTTTTTCTCACTTAATTAATGACCTTTTACAGGCTGTTGTTCCTTCGATTTATCCGCTTTTAAAGGAAAATTTTAATTTAAGTTTTTCTCAAATCGGAATTATTACTTTTACTTATCAAATTGTTGCTTCGATTTTACAGCCTTTTGTGGGAATGTATACGGATAAAAATTCAAAACCTTTTTCTTTAATAATTGGAATGTGTTTTACAATGGTTGGGCTTTTTCTGGTTTCGATTGCTACAAACTTTACTTATTTGTTAATGTCAGTTAGTTTAATAGGTATTGGATCTTCGATTTTTCATCCGGAATCTTCAAGGGTTGCGCATTTAGCTTCGGGCGGAAAAAAAGGATTGGCGCAATCTATTTTTCAATTGGGAGGAAATGCAGGAAGTGCTATTGGACCTTTGTTGGCGGCATTTATCGTTATTCCACACGGACAATCTTTTGTGGCTTGGTTTTGTATTATCGCGATTATTGGGATTTTTGCTTTGTATAAAATTGCACTTTGGTACAGCGAGCATTTATCTTTAAGAAATGCCAATAAATCATCTCATCAAATTGAAACACATCATTTATCGAAAAGAACTGTAACTACTTCACTGATCATTTTATTGGTTTTAATTTTCTCGAAATACTTCTATATGAGCAGTATTACAAGTTATTACACTTTCTTTTTGATCGATAAATTTCACATCAGCATTCAGCAATCTCAGGTTTATTTATTTTTATTTTCGGGTGCAGTTGCTGCCGGAACTTTAATTGGCGGACCAATTGGAGATAGATTCGGTAGAAAATATGTAATCTGGGTTTCAATTTTAGGCGTTGCTCCTTTCACCATGTTATTGCCTTATGTTTCTTTATTTTGGGTTGGAACTTTATCTGTAATCATTGGCCTTATTCTTTCCTCTGCATTCTCTGCCATTTTAGTTTATGCCACTGAATTAATGCCTGGGAAAGTTGGACTTGTTGCCGGCCTTTTCTTTGGATTCGCTTTTGGAATGGGGGGTTTGGGTTCTGCTATTTTAGGAAAAATCGCCGATGCAACGAGTATTGAATATGTATTTAAGATTTGTGCGTTTCTGCCTTTGATTGGAGTTATTACTGGATTTTTACCTAATTTGGAGAAGAGAAAGAAAGTTGAAAATTAATTTTTAATTGCCTCCGGCTTTAGCTGGATGAGAAATAATATAAGCTCAAAAGGCTTTAGCTAAATTATAGATATTTGGCTAAAGCCTTTTTCCATTCTTATTACATATACCTCCAGTTAAAACTGGGGGCAATTCACAAAAAATATAAAGCATTCTGTAGAGATGCTATTTGTTTTTTTTAAATGATATTTTCACAGTCTTTAGTTTCCTATCAACAATATAGCTCTTCATAACACAAAAATAAGCTCCTGTAACTATTTAAAATTTTTGGCTTATTTTCTAAAATACCTTCGTTATAAATTTAATCCAAAAGACTATGGAAACAACTAAATTTATCAAAGCAAAACAATTACTGGGAGGTTGGTTACCCCAAAACCCACAAATTATCGAAGATTGGATTCTGAAAATCAAAAAAAATACCAAAAAAAATCCAACACCGCTTATTCCTGAAATTGTGGAATTTCAAAATCTAGTGTATTCAGATCCTGTGTTGTACGCGAATGTGCAGGGAATGTTTGCCGAAGCTCATTTCTTAAAACAAAGAACCCCTTTACTTTGGGAACCGGAGCCTATCACTTTTGAGGATTTCCTTGTTTTACTCAACGGAATTATGCAAACTGCTCCCGAAGCTTACCAAACCGGTGCTCCAGGAAATCAAACACCTGCAGGCATGATTGGCTTTCCTATTAATGCACTTTTAGCCTGGCCAATGGCAACCAATTTTGGGTATGATGTTTTTTCAAACACATTGGTCAATCAGCAGTTAAAAAAAATATTAAACTATTGGTCTAAATTTTTGATTTCGGAAGATTCCAGATATGTTTTGATAGAAAATGACCCTACAGAAAACGTAATTGCATGGTTAAGCGAATTAGCACAATCCGAAATGATGCAAGTTGCTCAGGAAGCTTTAGGTCTAGAACCGAATCCTATTCCTGCCAACGCCACATTTTCTGATGTTTTTCAGTCTGACCCTTCAGACGTATATTATGGATTCAATAGTTGGGACGATTTTTTTACTAGATTGTTTTGCCCAAATGTGCGCCCTGTTACTCAGCCCAATGATGATTCCATTATTGTAAATGCCTGTGAGTCGGCACCTTTGCAAGTGGCAACTAACGTAGCTTTGTCGGATCAATTTTGGTTAAAAGGACAGCCTTATTCGTTAGAAAACATGATGAATTTTGATGAATTAGCACCCCAGTTTGATGGAGGAACAGTTTATCAAGCATTTTTGAGTGCCTTAAGCTACCACCGCTGGCACAGTCCTGTAAACGGTAAAATCGTAAAAACGGCTGTTATAAACGGTTCTTATTATTTAGAAAATCTATATCAGGGTTTTTACAATCCAGAGGGAGCCGATTCGAGTGCTCCCAACAATTCACAGCCTTTTTTAACTGCAGTTGCCACCAGAGCAGTTATATTTATTGAGGCAGACAATCCGGCCATTGGACTTATGTGTGTAATGCCTGTGGGTATGGCAGAAGTTTCCAGCTGCGAAATAAAAGTACAAGCTGGCGACATTGTAAAAAAAGGCGACGAGCTGGGGATGTTCCATTTTGGAGGTTCAACACATTGTCTGATATTTAGACCGGGCGTTAATTTAGAGTTTAACACTTATGAAACACCAGGTTTGAGCGCTCTTAATAATATTCGTGTAAACACACAAATAGCAAAAGTGGTTTAAAAGGCATTTCATTCATAAAAAAACACATAGTTTTCTAAAATTGAAAAGCTATGTGTTTTTTTTATTTAATTATTATCTAAACATAGCCAGTGGTTTCAACCAGGGGAAACATCACGTTTATCATATTATGTTTCCCCTGGTTGAAACCACTGGCCATGTTGAATAAATAGTTTGAGATTAATTCCCATTAAAAACCAAATACAAAGCCAAAATCGTCAATCCCAATAAACCAAACAACAATTTGACTTTCTTACTAGTTTTAGGAATATCAGTTTCATCTGAAAAATTAATCTCAGGATTTTTATCTGCTAATGAAATAATAATGGCTGATACTAATAATGTAGCAAAAATGTAAAATGAAATTAATAAAAAGTGAGGCCAAACCGGATATTTATCAGCAGGAAAAACCCATAAATATAAAACTCCAACAAATAAACTAAAAGCGGATCCCCAGGATAATGTTGCGTTTACAGCTTTTTTTGTGGTACGTTTCCAAAAAATACTCAAAAGAAAAACTACAGATAATGAAGGCGCCAAAAATCCTAAAACGGCCTGAAAAATATTGAACAAATTTTGTCCTTTTATATTATCAATGGCAACGGCAATCAAAATAGCGAATAAACATCCGGCTGCAATTGTAATGCGTCCAATTTTAATTTGTTCCCTGATAGTCGCTGTCGGATTTATTTTCTTTACATAAATATCATTGGTAAAAACGGTACTTAATGCGTTTAGTGATGAACCAATTGTTCCCACCAAAACGGCAATCATGACACAAATTACCAAACCGTTCATTCCACTTGGGAATAAATTAGTCACCATTGTCATATATGCCAGATCAGAATTTTTGCCTAATTCCGGATATAAAACATAACACAGAATTCCCGGTAAAATAAACAAAGGCAAAGCCAATACTTTCAGCCAGCCGATGAAATTTACGCCCAATTGTCCGTGCTCCAAATTCTTCGCGCCCAAAACACTCTGCACCATTGATTGATCGGTACAGAAAAAAGCAACCGCCGCAACCGGATATCCCAACAAAATAGCCGGCCACGGATAATGTGCGTCGCTTGCGGGTTGTACTAAATTCCAGAAATTAGGAGGCGTTTTGGCAATTAAGGCGCCGATGCCTCCCACTTTTTGTAATCCTAAATAAGATAATGTAAGTGAAACAACAATTAATAAAAGCATCTGAAAAACATTCACTTTTGCAATGGCTTTCAAACCTCCGGCAAAAGTAAAAATTCCCGAGAAAATAACTAAAACGGTAACACTTTGCCACATCGGAATTCCGAGAATTTGGCGTACCAAAATTCCTCCGCTAAATAGTCCTAACGATAACCAACTTACCAGGATTTTTACTAAAGCATACCAGGCCAAAATATTTTGTGTACTGTCGCCATAACGTTTTCCCATATATTCCGGCATAGTGCTGACTTTGCTCGCAATATAACGCGGTGCAAAAACCATGGCCAAAAGCAGTAAGAAAACAAAAGCATACCACTCAAAATTTCCGGCTACAATTCCGGTTGCATAACCAATACTCGCGAAGGCCAATAAGGAGGACGGACCAACATTGGTTCCCCACATATTAAACCCGATACTGTACCATTTTAAGGAATTCCCAGCCAGAAAAAGTGTTTCGTTTTTCTTGCTTTGCTTGACACTTACCACGTAACCAATAATTAATAAGGCTACTAAATAAACGGCAACAATGATAAAATCTAAGGTGGTTAACTTATCGTAAATACTGTTCATAGCTCATATTCTTTTAAAACATCAGCTATTTTAACTGGCAGTCCGGTTTGTAAAGATTTGTCCATTGCCTGTAATAAAGCCACAGTTCCGATACCTTCTTTCATGTCAGGATAGGCCGTGAAATTTTGTTCGATACTATCCACAAAATATTCCAGATAATTTTGATATTCTCCTGCGTGGTGACTTTGTCCTTCAAAACGGAAATAATGTTTTAAGGTCGCATCGCCCCAGGTTATTACTTTTTCTTCGCCAGTTTTGTCTGTAATAGCATAACGCAATTCGTGATAATCGGCCTGGCTTGCGCCTTCGGTTGCACGTAAAATTGTACTCATTCCGCTATCTCTTTGTGCGGGTTGTGTTGGTGATGTGTACACACCGCTAACGCGCGCAATTCTTCCATCGGTTGCTTTGAAAATAAAATGCATTGTATCTTCATTTTTTAATCCCGCCACACTTCCGTTGCTGCTAATCATTCCGTAGCCCATCACTTCTTCAATATTGGGCAAATACCATCTGATGAAATCTACAGGATGGCTTAAACCGCCATAAAGCCATTTGAAAGATTGCAATAACGACCATTCTTTTTCTAAAAACCATCTATGATCGGCGTGATAATGCGCTTCGATTGTAATTAAATCACCGATTATTCCTGCTTCAAAATCATTTCTTTGTCTTTTCGCCGGTTCAAAAAACCGTGAACTTTGACCAATAAAAACTTTCTTTCCTGTTTTCTCGCTCAAGGTTAGTAATTCTTTTGCATCGGCAAGATTATCGATAAAAGGTTTTGTACAAACTACATGTTTTCCGTGAAGTAAGGCTTGTTTTACATGATCGGCATGTAGATGATCCGGTGTATAAATGGCAATGATATCAATTGCGTAATCCTTTAATAAATCATCGTAATTTGTTGTGTACGAATGAAAATCAAATTCTTTTGCTCTTTGTTTGCACAATTCTTCATTTCTGTCGCATACTTTTACAAGCTCTAATTTTGAGCTTTTTAAAGCTGCCGACATTGTACTTCGACCTTCTCCGAGACCTAAAATGGCAATTTTTAACATGAATATATATTTTAGATTGTTGATTTTAGATTTTAGATTCTGTCTAAAAGCCTATTTTCAACTTTGAATTTATTTTTTTTGCCACACATTAAATGATTCTAAAAGATTTTTAATCTGTGTTAATCTTTTAATCTGTGGCTAAATATTTTAATTTATTTTATTTAGAAAAATCCAGGTTTCGTCTGGTTTTGCGCCTTCGATTCCGGTTTGGTATTTTTTCATTAAATTATTCCAATCGTCTACACGTGGATTATTTTCTGTTGTTTTCGGATTCAGTTTATCCAGATTTTCACCTTTCGGAATACTGATTACCAACATCAATTGTCTTCCGTTTTTGAAAACCTGCAATTGCTGAAAATCGGCATTACAGAATCCTTTTGCAATTTCCGGCCATTTTTCAAATTGTGTGATATGATAATCTACATACTCTTTTTGCAGTTTTGGATCATCCACTAAATTGGCTGTTAAAACAATATTTTCCCATTCTGATGCCGGCTTAGAATCTTTACATCTTTCAAAATTTTGGAAATCGTAAACCAGATTATCATAGATTTTAATTTCTAAAGAAGGAAAAGCCAAAGCCAGTTTTCTTTTTGTTCTTTCCGGCTGATTCATTTTTCCGTAAATCACCAAATGATTTTTCCATTGGTACAATTCCTGACCCACAATTCTAAAGCCAACCAAAGTCGATTTGATTTTTTCAATATCAAAATCAGAACCTATTAATTCGATCGCATACGGTTTTGGCATTTCCTGCATTCCCCATTTTTCATCGATTACAACCTCTTTTTCTAAGTCTTTGTATGGTGCTCTGATTCCGGCAGCCTCTTTTATTTTCGTGCTTACATATGGATCATTACGTTCCCAAATATTTCCTTTTGGACCATTATGATTTTTTAGGATTTTCTTTTCGGCAATCCAGTTATTTTTAATGGTGAATCCTTCACTTCCTTCATCTGTATACAAATACAACCACAAAAACGGATCGTGTGCGTATGGACTATTGTACACTTTATCAATATAATTTTCTTCTATTCGGCTGTTTGGCTGAGATGAAAGTGTGTAAATTCCAGAAACATCATGCAAATGTTTGGCATAATGATGAATTTTATTTCCGAGGATTTTATTGTTTTCCATCACATTTTTAGTGTGTGTCCAACCCCAGCCCATTGAAATTCCGCTGTAGGCAACATCCGAAATTTCGTTGTGTTCAATCGTTAGATTTTTTACGAAACCCGCTGCAATTGCTAAGCATCCCCAATCTTCGTTGGCAACGTTGGTGATTAAATTGTCCGCAATTGTTTCATCGGAACAAATTTCTCTTTCGTCTTTGATTATTAATGGTAAATGGGCTTCGAAAGCTTCTTCAGAAAAAACACCAATACTCATAGCGTTTCCGCCAATATCTTTAAATAAATTCCCTTTAATTATATTGTGATTTGTGCCTTTATTGAAATCTAATCCGGTTGAAGATAAATGTTCAAAACGACAAGATTCGAATTGATTGTTATGAGCATAATTAACTTCAACGGCTGCTCTTGGTCTTCCAACCCAACCCTGATTTTCCAGATTTGACTGATTTGGAGTTCCGGGAACTTTCAATTTATAAGCATCCAATAAATACATTCCGGCTTGCAATGGCACATGACCTTGTTGTGAAGGACGAAGCCAGTTGCTGTATTGAAAAGAGATTCCTTTAAAATTAAAATGATGAACCGGAGAATCGATTGTTCCTTTCATTTCGACTAAATTTTCCAGAACCGGAACCGTAACTTTTGCTGAAGTTAAATCTTCTCTTTCTCTCGGTATATAATAGATTTTGGCATTTTTTTTATCCAAAAACCATTCGCCAGGTTCGTTCAACATGGAGACTCCGTTGTTTAAGAAGAAGGCTGAATTTCCGTTATTTTTTGAAATCCACGGCGCCGGCCACGGATGTTCGCTTTGAATACGACTTTCTGGTTGTTCAAATGAAAGTCTTGCACTGTCTTTTTGAACTTCAATATTTTTGATTCGAAGATTAGCCGTTGACCACCATTGAATGATAAACATTTCCATTCCGGGTTCGTACTTTATGGATTTATCTTTAAAAGGAATCCAGCAAGTTTCTGTTGCAGAATCCCAAGAAAGAATTCTGTCCATTTGGTTTCCAGATGTACTTTTGGCCCTAATGGCTTTTTTTCCGTTAACCCAAAGTTGTCTGTAATTGATAATTTCACCTGCTTTTTGAGGTGCATCGGCTACCCAAATATTTGCTTTTTTTACTCCATTTATCGTTGCGCCTTTTTTCCAGTTTTTAATTTCAAAACCTCCGCTAATTATTGGTCTTGCATTTATATCCGCTTCAATTGTCGTTGGACTTTCGGCAGTTCCGGAATCTTCGGGTCTTATAAACAAGGGTTCATTTAAATAATACGTTCCATTTTGAACTATAATATGAATACCATCTTTTATAGAAGGATCTTTTAGGCGACGCAATTCTCTGGCTTTTCTAATTGCCATATGCACGGTTGCCAAGGGATTTTCTTTTGTACCAGGATTTGTATCTTTTCCGGTTGTTGAAACCCAAATTTCAGCAGCCGAAGCGGAAGCAACAGAAAATGTTACTAAAAAAGCTAGAAATATTTTATGTAGGATTGATAAACGCATTTTGTCTTTTTAATTTTATAATGCTTAAAAATAATTCAAACTATAAATTTTATGAATCAAAAACTTATATTCTCAACTATTTTAACATTTTTATCACTAATTGGTAGCAATTTAAAGTAAGACTAAAATATAAGTGTCCTGTACCTTCCTGCAAATCGTTAAAATAAGTGTGTTTTTTACACATTATTTTTTTACCGCAAAGAGCGCAAGGTTTTTTTACTCTTAGTTTTTATATATAAAGGCAAAGTTCGCAAAGCTATTGACTTAGCTTTGCGAACTTTTTTGCTTTTCAAAAGCATTCCTGGATAAAAATCTTTGCGGTCTTTGCGGTAAAAAAATAAGCTTCAAATAAAAAAATAACGTCCGACAATGCCGGACGCTAGATCACAAAAAACCACTTTTGCTTAAACAAACTTAAAAAAAAAACTATTTTTATCTATAGAAACCCATTGATACACCGCCGTCTACGTTTAGTGCGTTTCCTGTCGATTTATCCAGTAAACCGCCCACAAAAGCAAAACATGCATTGGCAATATCGTCGGGTAATATGATTTCGTTTAATAGTGTGCGTTTGGCGTAATACGCCGGCAGTTCTTCCACCGTAATGCCATATGCTTTTGCACGTCCTTCTGCCCAGCCTCCAGACCAAATATTGGAATCTGAAATTACGGCATCAGGGTTTACCGTATTCACACGGATTTTATCTGCGCCCAATTCCGCAGCCATAAGACGCGTTAAATGTGCCTGGGCCGCTTTTGCCGATCCGTAACCTGGGTTATTTGGTCCCGCTACAACTGCGTTTTTCGATACAATGTTTACAATGTCTCCACCGAATCCCTGTTTACGCATTACTTCGATTCCGGCTTTTGAAACTATAAATTGTCCTTTAACCAGAATGTCGTATAATCTGTCCCATTCTTCGAGCGTATGTTCTGCGATAGATTTTGAAATGCTGATTCCAGCGTTGTTTACCACAATATCCACTCCTCCAAAAGCCAAACAGGCTTCGTCTAAGGCTTTTTCTGTACTGCTTTCAGTTGTAACATTCAATAATGTACTGGATATGGCATCTTTTCCAAAAGCTTTTATGAAGTCTTTTGTAGCTTCATCGAGTCTTTCTTCATTGATATCGTTAATGATAACACAAGCGCCTTCCTGAGCAAATTTCTTGGCGATTGCTTTTCCTATTCCTCCGGCTGAACCGGTGATAAGGGCAACTCTTCCTGAAAGTGCTTTTGGTTTTGGCATTCTTTGCAATTTTGCTTCTTCCAATAACCAATATTCGATATCAAAAGCTTCCTGATGTGGAAGTGAGGTATATTCTGAAACCGCTTCTGCACCTTTCATGACGTTTACCGCGTTCACATAATATTCTGATGCCAAACGTGCCATTGTTTTATCTTTGGCAAAAGTGAACATTCCCACTCCAGGATATAAAATTACCACAGGATTTGGGTCACGCATTGCCGGTGAATTATCTTTTTTACATTTGTTGTAATAATCCTTGTACATGGCTCTGTAGCCTTCAAAAGCCGGTTGTAATTTTGCTTTGATGGCGTTTACATCCGATAAATCTTCGTTTGAATCCAATTCCAGAACTAATGGACTGATTTTGGTTCTTAAAAAGTGATCCGGACAAGATGTTCCTAGCGGCGCTAATTTCTCTAAATCATTGGAGTTAATGAATTCCAAAACCCTTGCATCATCGGTATAATGTCCAATCATCTGGCGCTCTGACGAGCAGAATCCTCTCAAAATCGGAGCCACTTTCGCGGCTTTTAGTTTACGTTCGTTTTCCGGTAAACTGTTTATCTTTTGTCCTCCAAAAACAGGACGTTTTTTTCCGTAGTTATCTTCTAAGTAAGTGGCACATTTCTCGATTACTTCAAGAGTGTTGATGTAACTTTCGTATGAAGTATCGCCCCAGGTAAAAAGTCCGTGGGAGCCTAACATAATACCTCTTAATTTTTTCCCTTTTTTTTCTGCTTCTTCAAGGCAAGATCTCAGTTGTAATCCAAGGTCAAAACCCGGGCGCTGCCAGCCTACCCAGCCAATTTCTCCGTCAAATAATTCTTCGGTAATTTTGGCTCCGTCTTTGGCCGCTGCGATTGCAATAGCCGCATCAGGATGCAAGTGGTCGATATGTTTGAAGGGTAAAAATCCGTGTAATGGTGTGTCGATCGATGGTGCTTTTGAAGCCAGATCAAAAATACAGTGGTTGAAAAGTTCCACCATTTCATCTTCAAATTCAATGCCTCTATACACATTTTCCAAATTACGAAGCCTGTCTAAATACAATGCCGCACAGCCTGATTTTGTCAAGGTTCCGATATCGCCTCCTGATCCTTTGATCCACATTACTTCTGAGCTTTCTCCCGTTAAAGGATCTTTGTCGGTGATTTTTACCGAAGTATTTCCTCCTCCGTAATTGGTCAATCTTAAATCGGCTCCAAGTAAATTAGAACGATAAATGAAAAGCGCTACTTCATCCCCTGCCAAGGCTGCTGCTTTGGCCTCATCCCAAAGGTAGCTCACGTGCTTAAAATTCATATGTTTGGTATTTGTATTCGACATCTATAATTGTTTTGGTTGTAATCTTGTTGTGTAAAATAAGAGAATGTAAAAAACATAACTATCCTGTACTATCCTTTATCAAAACGAAGCTATTCAACTGAAAACTAAATATTAACAATTAATGCAGATATAAAAAGAGTATTAAAATTGATGAAAAAGAATTCTCAAAAACATGCGTAAATACATGAAAATTAGATAGAAACTGAGCAAATTAATCTGTAAAAAAAGAAGCTGAAAATGAACTTTCTGAAATAAATTTAAAATAGACCTTATCTATAGAAATTCTAAAAATTAATTGCTAAAAACAGAAAAAAGCCTTCAAATTTTATCAATCTGAAGGCTTTTTTTTTAAAACTTTTAACTGCTTTTGCATTAAAGCTTATAAAATGATATTGCATTTTCATACCAAATTTTATTCTGATTTTCGACAGGTAATTGAGCCATATAATCTTCTAAAGTTTTTACAACTTGTGCATAATTGGAAGCTACATTGAGAACCGGCCAATCTGATCCGAACATTAATTTATCGGCAGAAAAATTTTCGAAAATAACATCTAAATAAGGTTTTAAATCATCGGTTTTCCAATTTTTCCAATCGGCTTCTGTGACCATTCCTGAGATTTTACAGAAGACATTTTCAGCCTTTGAAATTTCCTGAATTCCTTTTTTCCAAGACAAAATATCGCCTGATTTTATATCGGGTTTTGCAATATGATCTATCACAAAAGGCTGATCCGGAAACTGATTTACCAATTCTATCGCAGCGGGTAATTGCCGATGAAAAATGAGAATATCGTAGGTGAAATTGAATTGTTTTAAAGCTGAGATTCCGTTTTGGAAATCTTTTCTCAGCATAAAATCATCGGGCTCGCCCTGAACAACATGTCGAAATCCTTTAATTATTTTATTGGAAGAAAAATGATTTAATCGTTCTTCGATTGTTACACCGCGCAAATCGACCCAACCTACAACTCCTTTTATGAAATCATTTTTTGCTGCCAGATTTACTAAAAAATTAGTTTCGTCTTCTGACTGACTTGCCTGAACAGCGACGCAACCTGAAAACTGATTTTCCTGAAGCAACGGTAAAAGATCTTCGGGCAAAAAATCGCTTTGAATTTTCTGCATCGATTCATCAATCCAGCTATCTCTTACGGGATCGAATTTCCAAAAATGCTGATGTGCATCAATTCGGTTCATGATTTTTAATTTACATCGTTGATTAATGCTCGATCTAAATGCACGTATCCACCATCAACAAAAACAAATTGTCCTGTTGTGTGCGAAGAACGATCTGAAATTATGAAAAGTGCCGTATCTGCAATTTCCTCTGTTTTGGTCATTCTTCCCTCAAACGGAATACTTTTATTGATTTTTTTCAAAACCGCTTCGCCGTCGGGTAATGTTTCAATCCAGTCTTCGTATGCCGGCGTATAACTTTCGGCAATAATAATCGCGTTCGAACGAATTCCAAATTGAATTAAATCAACCGCCCATTCTCTCGTTAATCCTAAAACTCCACCTTTCGCAGCAGCGTAACCTGAAGTTCCGCCTTGCCCGGTTAAAGCAACTTTTGAACCAATATTCAAAATATTTCCTTTTGATTCTTTTAGGTATGGAAGTGCATATTTTACCAATAAAAAATAACTTACTACATTCAGTTTCAACGAATCCATAAATTGTTCGTAAGTCGAATCTAAACCTGCGCCGTCATTTACACCAACGTTGTTTATTACCGCGTCAATTCTTCCGTATTTCTCCACGATTTTCTTTACGGCATTTTCCACTTCATCAGGATTGGTAACATCTGTTTGTACAAATAATGCATCAATTCCTTTTTTCTGAATGGCTTCTGCGTAAGCAAAACCTCTGTTGTTTCTGTCCACTATTACAGGAATTCCGCCTTCATCTGCAATTCGGTTAAGAATCGTTTCTCCGATGCTTCCCTGTTTTCCAGCAGAACCAGAAACAACGATTATCTTATTTTTTAAATTTAAATCCATTTTTTGTGGTTATTTAAGGGTTTAGCAAATAGTTAGTTTTTTTTAAACACATAGAAACATAGATTTCTTTTACGCTAAAAAAGGCGTTTCACTTGCATTAACAAACATAGCTATGTGTGAGAAACGTGTTTCTTTTGATTTACTTTTCTCGAATAAAAACTATGTTTCTATGTGTTTAATTTTTTTTCAGTTTTGTCATCCTGACGAAGGAAGGATCTCCGTAAGAAGCTCCTTCTGGAATTTCGCCAATCTTTGTCGATTTTCTCGCGGAGATTCCTCGTTCCTAGGAATGACAAACTGTTCGTGAAACTTTAATTTAAACTATACTTTTATTCTATCTCAATCAACGCTTTAATTACATTATTTTTTGGATCAATTAATTGTCCAAAATCGGTAATCATTTGGGAGAAATTGGTTCGGTGTGTAATGTATTTTTTTGGATCAATTTTTCCTGTTTTCAGGCAATCCATTACATATTCGAAATCTTCAATAGTCGCATTTCTGCTGCTCATTAACGTTGATTCTCTTTTATGAAAATCAGGATGACTGAAACTCAATTCTCCTTTTTGAAGTCCGACCAAAACAAATCTTCCACCGTGCGAAATATAATTGAAAGCACTGTTCATGACGTTTCTGTTTCCTGTTGCATCAATCACAACATTGGCCATATCGCCATTTGTAATTTCTGCCAGTTTTTGAGCAACATCGTCGTGTAAAGGATTTATTGTTTCATCTGCGTGAAGTTCTTCTTTACAAAAATTCAATCGGTACTCGTTGATATCCATCACGATTACTTTTGCTCCTGCTATTTTAGCAAACTGAATCAATCCTATACCAATTGGTCCTGCGCCCATTACTAAAACAGTATCGGTTGGTTTTACATCCGCTCTTCGAACTCCGTGTGCTGCAATTGCCAATGGTTCAACCAATGCCAATTGATCATAATCAAGACCTTGACCGTGAAGTAAATATTGCTCCGGAATAGTTACATATTCTGCCATTCCGCCATCGATATGTACTCCGAAAACTTTAATATTTACGCAGCAATTCGTCAATCCGTTTCTGCAGGCAACACATTTTCCACAGTTGAAATACGGAATAAAAGTTACTTTATCGCCAGGTTCAAAGCCTTTGGCATTTCCTTTTACATATTCTGCGGCAAGTTCATGACCTAAAATTCTTGGATATTCAAAATAAGGCTGCGTTCCGCCAAAAGCGTGAATATCAGTACCACAAATTCCTATTCTTTTTATTTTCAGTAAAACTTCTCCGTCTTTTGGTTCGGGAATTGGTTTTTCTTTCAGAATAAATTCCTGTGGTTTTTCACATACTATAAATTTCATCTTAAATTTTTTTTAACTCCCTTAAGCATAATGCATTAAAATTCAAACACATAGAAACATAGGTTTTTCTTCTAAAAAAGAAGATAAAAGAAACTAGTTTCCACACATAGCTATGTTTATTAAAACTAGTGAAACGTCTTTTTGAGTATACAAAATCTATGTTTCTATGTGTTAAAAATAATTACACCAAACGAGTTTATAATTACTTTTTGTAAGCCACCGCAGTTTGTTTACTTGTACCCAGGCCTTCGATTCCAAGTTCTACAACATCACCCGCTTTTAGGTAAATTGGATCTGGTTTTATACCCAAACCAACTCCCGGAGGCGTTCCTGTACTAATGATATCACCAGGAAGTAATGTCATAAACTGACTTAAATAATGTACCAAAAATGGAATTTTGAAAACTAAGTTCAACGTGTTACTGTTCTGGTATTTTTTACCATTCACACTAAGCCACATTGATAAATTATCAACATCTTTTACTTCATCTTTTGTCGCCAAAAACGGTCCAAGAGGCGCAAAAGTGTCGCATCCTTTTCCTTTTGCCCATTGTCCGCCACGCTCGATTTGAAATTCTCTTTCACTATAATCATTCAATAAAGCATACCCTGCAACATAATCTAAAGCTTCTGCTTCTTCAACATAACTTGCTTTTTTTCCTACTACAAATGCAAGTTCCACTTCCCAGTCTGTTTTTACACTGTTTTTTGGAATAATTACATCATCGTCAGGACCACATAATGAAGTTGTTGATTTAAAAAAGATGATAGGTTCGGTTGGAATTGGTGCACCGGTTTCTTTACAGTGATCTACATAATTCAATCCGATACAGATTATTTTTGAAGGTCTCGCCACCGGAGAACCTAAACGTACATTTGCATCAACTTCTGGTAAAGTCGGATTGCTTTCTAATGCTTTTTGTAATTTTTCTAAACCATTTTCTTCAAAAAAACTTTCGTTAAAGTCTGTTACAATTGACGAAACATCATATCTTTTTTCACCAATTAAAACTCCCGGTTTTTCTTTTCCGATTTCTCCAAAACGTATTAATTTCATATTTTTTTTAAGTTACTAAGTTGCTAAGGTTCTGAGATGCTAAGTTTTTTTCTTAGCTACTTAAAAACTTAGCAACTTTATTAATATAATTCATTTATTTTTTAAGATGCTAAAGTACTAATATGCAAAGGCTCTGTTTTTTTAACTTAGTATCTCAGAACCTTAGCAACTTAGTATCTTAGCTAGTTATTTAACTTGATAAATCCTCCGTCGATTGGGTAATCGCAGCCTGTGATAAATCCGGCTTCGTCGCTGCATAAGTATAAAGCCAAAGCCGCGATTTCGTCTGGTTTCCCCATTCTGCCGATTGGTTGCGATTGTGATAATTTTTCGAACATTTCTGCTTCTTTGCCTGCGTAGTTTTTCGAAATAAAGCCATCAACAAATGGGGTGTGAACTCTTGCGGGAGAAATTGAATTACAACGAATATTTTCTCCTATATAATCTTTTGCAACAGATAATGTCATGGCCATTACGGCACCTTTTGCTGTTGAATAAGCAAAACGATCCGGAATACCAACCCACGCCGCGATGGATGCCATATTGATAATTACACCTCCATTTGAAAGTCTGAATTGTGGAATTGCCGCAAACAAACAGTTATAAACTCCTTTTACATTGACATCCATAACACGATCAAAATCAGCTGCTGGCGTTGTATCTACTTTTCCAACATGAGCGATTCCGGCATTATTGATAAGAATATTAATATTTCCTATTTTCTCGAATGTTGCTTTTACTTCTTCCTGATTTGCCACATTACAAGCATAAGAAAAACCACTTCCACCCGATTTTAAAATTTCGTCTAATGCATCCTGAGCGCTTTCGATTGTTAAATCTATAATATGAACTTCTGCTCCTTGTTTTGCGAACAAAGTTGCAATCGCTCTTCCTATTCCGCTGCCTCCTCCGGTTACTACCGCTTTTTTATTTTTTAATGAAAACATGTTATAATTATTAAGTCATTTAGTATTTGATGTAGCTCTAGCATTCAAAAAATCATTCTAATTTAATAAATGTAAAAACCACAATTACAAAAGTATATTTTAATATTAATATTTGAGATATATTTTCATATGAATGCCCTAAAATGAGTAAACTTTAATAAATTATAACATTTTTTACACCGTTTGTAAAAAAATTACCATTAAGATTAACATACTTCAAAAAATCAGTGTTAATAAACTCTCCAGCTATTGTTCAATTCAATCTTATTTCTATTTTTGTAATTGTATTTTTTACATTTATTATTTTTTCAAATAAAAATCATCACTATAAATTTACCAAAATGACGATATTAAAAGGGATAACCTGGAATCATACAAGAGGTTTATTACCAATGGTTGCTACAGCTCAGCGATTTACAGAACTAAATCCCGGAGTTGAAATTACCTGGGAGAAAAGAAGTTTACAAGAATTCGCCGATGCTTCTATCGAAGATTTAGCCAAAAGATTTGATTTGCTTGTAATCGATCACCCTTGGACAGGCTTTGGTGCACACTCAAAAACCATTTTGCCTTTATCAGATTATTTATCATCAGAATATATAAAAGATCAGGAATTAAATACAGTTGGACGTTCTTACGGAAGCTACGTTTTTAACGAAAAACTATGGGCGTTGCCAATTGACGCAGCCACTCCGGTTGCGGCGGCGCGTTTGGATATTTTAGAAAAAAAAGGATTAAAGGTACCGCAGACTTACGATGAATTATTGGCTCTTGCCAAAAAAGGATTGGTTGCTTTTGCAGGAATTCCGGTTGATGTTTTAATGAGTTTTTATATGTTTTGCTGTAGTTTGGGCGAAGCTCCATTTCAATCTACAGAAAAAGTAATTTCTCCGGAAACAGGAAAAAAAGCTTTACAAATGTTTCGGGAATTAGCTCAATTAATAGATCCTGCAAATTTTAACCGAAACCCGATTCAGGTTTATGAAGCCATGGTCAATTCAGATGAAATTGCCTATTGCCCATTTGCTTACGGATATTCTAATTATTCGAGAACGGGTTATGGTAAAAAATTGCTTCATTTTTATGACTTAGTTCGTTTGAATAATCAGCCCATGATTAGCTCTTTGGGCGGAACCGGATTGGCAGTTTCTTCTTTTAGCAAACACATTCCCGAAGCAATTAAATATGCTGAATTCACAGGATCTTCTCATACACAACAAAATATTTTTGCTGATAATGGCGGACAACCGGGGCATCTTCAGGCCTGGAAAAGTAAAAGGATTAATTCGGTAACACATGATTATTTCAAAAACACTTTACCTGCTTTAGAACGAGCATTTTTGCGTCCAAGATATTCGGGACATATGTATTTCCAGGATCATGCGGGCGATGTGGTTCGTGATTATTTGATGAAAGGCGGAGATGAAGATTTGGTTTTAGAAGTAATGAATTCGCTTTATGCGAAATCCCTAAATTTAATTACAGCATGAAACCACTGGAAGGATTAGTTGTTTTAGAGTTTTGCCAATTTTTGGCGGGACCTTCTGCCGGATTAAAATTGGCCGATTTAGGTGCGCGCGTTATTAAAATTGAACGACCAATAAAAGGCGAGGCTTGCCGACAATTAAGCATCAAAGATCTTTTTGTTGACGACAGCAGTTTACTATTTCATACGATTAACAGAAATAAAGAATCTTTTGCTGCCGATCTTAAAAATCCTGAAGATTTAATTCTCATTAAAAAATTAATAGCCAAAGCGGATATTATGACGCATAATTTCAGACCTGGCGTGATGGAAAAAATAGGTTTGGATTTTAATGAAACCCTAACTATTAATCCGAAAATAATATACGGGACAATTACAGGTTACGGCAATATTGGCCCGTGGGCTAAGAAACCCGGACAGGATTTATTGTTGCAATCGCTTTCCGGATTGAGCTGGTTAAGCGGTCGAAAAAGTCAGGGACCGGTTCCGTTTGGTTTGGCTGTAGCCGATTTAATGTGCGGTAATCATTTTGTTCAGGGAATTTTAGCGGCATTGTTGAAAAGAGCCAAAACCGGAAAAGGTGTTTTGGTGGAAGTAAGTTTATTAGAATCTGTCTTGGACGTACAATTTGAAGCGATTACTTCCTTCTTAAATGATGGTGGACAATTACCGCAAAGAGGCGATATAAAAGGAAGTGCGCATGCATTTTTGAGCGCACCTTATGGTGTTTATCAAACTCAGGATGGTTTTATTTCGCTCGCAATGGGCGATTTAATTTTTATTGGAAATACGTTGGGAGTTGATTTAACGAAATATGCTGATAAACAAGACTGGTTTACTTTTAGAGATGAAATCAGAGAATTATTAGCCGAAAAAATAATAACTCAAACTTCGGATTATTGGTTGAATTTGCTTCAGAAAGAAGGAATCTGGTGCGGAAAAGTTCTCAATTATGAGGAATTAGACAATCAATCTTTTGTAAATGAATTACAATTGAAACAAACGGTTCAGAATTCTGCCGGAGAAAAATTAGTTACAACGAGAAGTCCCATTCAGCTTGACGGAAAAATTTTAACCAGCACAAAAGCCGCTCCATCTGTTGGAGAAGATAATATAAAAATACACGAACAATTTTTAAGCGAATAGATGAAACCATTAGAAGATTATTTAATAGTAGATTTTAGCCAGTTTCTTTCTGGTCCGTCGGCGAGTTTACGCTTGGCTGATTTGGGTGCGCGCGTTATAAAAATTGAAAAACCGGGAACGGGAGATATTTGCAGAACTTTATATACTTCTGATTTGATTATGAACGGAGAATCTTCTGTTTTTCATACCATTAACAGAAATAAAGAATCGTTCGCCATTGATTTTAAACAACCCGAAGAACTCGAAAAATTAAAAAAATTATTGGCTAAGGCCGATGTTGTCATGCATAATTTCAGACCTGGCGTGATGGAACGCGTGGGATTGAGTTATGAAGCAGTTAGAGAAATAAATCCAAATGTAATTTACGGATCGATTTCTGGTTTTGGCAATCATCCAAATTTAAAAGATTTACCCGGACAGGATTTGTTATTGCAATCTCTTACAGCGTTGACCTGGCTGAGCGGAAATCAGGAAGATGGTCCGGTACCGATGGGATTATCAATTGTCGATATGCTGGCGGGAGCTCATTTGGCACAAGGAATTTTAGCGGCTTTATATCGAAAAGCGACGCAAAATGTCGGAGCTTGTGTTCAGGTGAGTATGTTAGAATCTGCTTTTGATTTTCAATTTGAAACTATTACCACATTTTTTAATGATGGTGGCGAATTGCCTGTTCGAACTAAAACCAATAATGCACATGCTTATTTGGGTGCGCCTTACGGAATTTATAAAACCAATAATGGATTTTTAGCTTTGGCGATGGGCTCAATTCCGGTTTTGGCTTCACTTTTAAAATGTGATGCTTTGTTACAATTTCCCGAAAATAAATTTCATTTAAGAGATGAAATCAAAAATATTCTGGCAGAACATTTACAAACTCAAGACACCAATTTTTGGTTAAATATTTTAGAACCGGCAGATATTTGGTGTGCCGGAGTTTTAAACTATCAACAACTTTTTGCCGAAGAAGGTTTTAAAGTTTTAGATTTTACACAAAAAGTCGAAATGCTGGATGGGTATTCGTACCAAACCACAAGATGTCCGATTAAAATTGATGGCGAATATTTGACTTCGGGAAAAGGTTCTCCCAAATTAGGTCAGGATAATGAAAAGATTATTAAAGAATTTATAGCTGTATAAATGAAAAAAATAAAAATTGCAGTTAGAAAATTTGATCCTTTTGAGAGCACGCTTCAAAAGTTATGGGATTTGTTTTGCCTCAAAAATAATATTCAGGCTGAAGCCGAAATGATCCCTCTTGAATTACATGATCTTTATGAAGAAACCATAACTAAAAAAGGTTTAAAAAACGGAACCTGGGATATTGCACATATTAATACTGATTGGATTTTTGATGCTGCAAATGAAAAAGCGGTTCTGGATTTAACATCCTTTATCGACCAAAATCCTCCGCAGGATTATCCGGAAGGATGGCACGAATCTCTATTAAAATTACAGAAAATAAATAATAGCGTTTACGGACTTCCTTTTCACGATGGTCCGGAATGCGTAATTTTTAGAAAAGATTTATTTGAAGATTTAACCGAAAAACAAAACTTTAAAAATCAATTTGGCTATGAACTAAATCCCCCAAAAACATGGGACCAATTTGTTCAAATAGCAGAGTTTTTTAATCGTCCGGAAGAGAATCTACACGGCTGTGTTTTTGCCAATTATCCCGATGGACATAATATGGTTTTTGATTTTTGCCTGCAATTATGGACACGAGGCGGATCGTTATTAGATCATCAAAATAAAATTAATATCAATCAAACTGCAGCAATTGAAGCGCTGGATTTTTATAGAAATATTGTAAACAATAAAAATGCAGTGCATCCAAAATCAAAAAGTTTTGGTTCTGTAGAAGCGGGTTTGGCTTTCGCCGAAGGACAAGCCGCAATGGCAATTAATTGGTTTGGTTTTGCGTCAATGTGTGAAATAATAGAAGAATCAAAAGTAAAAGGCAAAGTTGATATTGCGGAACTTCCCTTCTACCCAAATCACAAAACAGCATCTCTAAATGTTTATTGGTTGTATACAATTGGCATTGGAAGTAAACAGAAAGAACTTGCTTATGATTTTTTACGATTTGCCACATCTCCAGAAAGCGATAAATTATTGACAAATGAAGGTGGAATTGGCTGTAGAAAATCAACCTGGAAAGATGAAGAAATCAACAAAATGATTCCGTTTTATCATAAACTTGAAATGCTTCACGAAAATGCCTTGACTTTACCACAAACTCCGGTTTGGCCAAAAGTCGCGGAGTTAATAGACCAAATGGTTTTGAAGGCAATTGAATGTGATATTTCATCAGAAAAATTATTAGAAGAAACTCAAAATGAAATTCAAAATATAGCGAACTGACATCTTTGTTAAGTTTTAAACTTTGACAAAAGATTAACTCAAAAAATATTAGATATGAATATTCCATATAAACCTAAGTTACCGGAAACAAACCAACCCATTATCATCATTGGCGCAAGCGGAATTGTAAAAGATGCCCATTTGCCTGCTTATGAAATGGCGGGTTTTAACGTTTTTGGCATTACAAACAGAACGATTTCGAAAGCGCATGATCTGGCAAAACAATTTAAAATTGAGCATGTTTTTGAAAATGTGGCTGATGCCGTAAAAAATGCGCCTTCAAATGCTGTTTATGATATTACGGTGCTGCCTGATCAATACATCGAAATTCTGGAACAACTTCCTGATGGTGCGGCGGTACTTATTCAGAAACCAATGGGAAATGATTTGGCGCAAGCCCGAGAAATTGTTGCCGTTTGTGAAAGAAAAAAATTAGTTGCCGGAATCAATTTTCAATTGCGTTTTGCCTCTTTTGTAAGCGCTGCAAGGCATTTAGTCAATGAGGGAATTATAGGCGATTTGTATGATTTAGAGTTTAAAGTTACCGTGAATACACCTTGGGAATTGTTTCCGCTTATTAAGGAACATCCAAGATTGGAAATTCTTTTTCACAGTGTTCACTATATCGATTGCATTCGTTCTTTTTTAGGAAATCCAAAAAGTGTGATGGCAAAAACAGCGAAACATCCTTTAAAAAAATTATCCTCAAGCCGATCGACGATTATTTTAGATTACGGAGAAGATAAACATGTTGTAATTAATACAAACCACGATCACCATTTTGGTCCAAAACACGAAGAAAGTTATATTAAATGGGAAGGAACAAAAGGTGCTATTAAAGCAAAAATGGGTTTATTAATGAATTATCCTGATGGTTTGCCAGACGAATTTGAATATTCATTACAAAATAAAAATGGCGAATACGAATGGAAAAAAATCGAATTGGAAGGATCATGGTTTCCCGAAGCTTTTATCGGAACGATGTCAAACCTAATGCGATTCAAAGAAGGTTCCGATACCAAATTGTTGGCAAGCGTTCAAGATGTTTTAGACACCATGAAAGTTGTAGAAGCTTGTTACATTAGTAATGAAAGCGGCGGAGTTTCACTTAATGAATTATATTTTACCATATAAGTTATATAAATTCATTTTACTCAATTGGCGCAAAGAAAAATTTAAAATCATATAAGTTGCAATCAAAAGAATTAATAAACCACTAATTAAATAAGCTCTTTTAAGCTTCACACAAAGTGATTAAATGAACTTATATAACTTATATGGTGAAAGAAAAATAAAAAAACTATGTATTTCAAATCAACCTTTTTTGAAGATTATCAAATTGGCGACAAGCGCGTCACTTTTGGAAGAACTATAACGGAAACCGACTTTGTGGTTCACGCAGGTCATACCGGAGATTTTTTTCCACATCACATGGATGAAGAATGGTGTAAAACACAACCTTTCGGACAACGCATTGCGCACGGAACTATGGTTTTTAGTATCGGAATAGGTCTGACCGCATCAGAAATAAATCCTGAAGCTTTTTCTAAGGGATACGATAGAATGCGATTTGTAAAACCGGTTCATATTGGCGACACTATTCATTCTGAAATTACAATTTCTGAAAAAGGAGAAGCCAAAAAACCAGATATGGGAACCGTTACAGAACATGTAGAAATTATCAATCAACGTGGTGAGGTGGTTCTTGTATGCGATCACTTATTATTAGTTAAAAAGAATCTTTAATTTGAGGTACAAAGATTTAAAGTGACAAAGGAACAAAGTTGATCAACTAGAATTAGCTTTTACCTCTGAGCCTTTGAACCATTGCGTCTCTGAACCTTTAACAAAAAAACTATCTAATGCAAATAACCAACCAAACAGGCGATCAACATGAAGCCGCCACTTCAGAAAAAGGAACAGGAAATAAATATCTTTTGCCTTTTATTTTAATTACCAGTTTATTTTTCCTTTGGGGAATGGCACATAATCTGGATTCTATTTTAATTCCGCATCTTAAAAAAGCATGTGAATTAAACAATCGTCAATCTACTTTAATTGACACTGCTGTGTTTTTTGCCTATTTTATAATGGCGATTCCTGCTGGAATGCTGATTAAAAGGTTTGGTTATAAAAACAGCATTATTACCGGACTACTAGTTTTTGCGACTGGAGCTTTTCTATTTGTTCCTGCCGCAAATACGAGAACATACGAATTATTCTTGTTTGCCTTATTTGTAATTGGATGTGGATTGACCATTTTAGAAACAAGTGCAAATCCATACGCTGCTATTTTAGGACCTGCGGAATCATCTTCAAAAAGATTGAATTTAGCAGCGTCATTTAACGGCTTAGCGGCAATGGTTGCACCAATTGTTGGTTCGTTATTTATCTTATCGGGAAAAACACATACACCAGAACAAATGGCAGCGATGCCGGATGCTACAAAAGCAGCTTACTTATTAGAAGAAGCCTCTGCTGTAAAATTACCTTATATCATTTTGGGAAGTGTGTTGGTTCTAGTCGCCATATTGTTCTACTTTATGCATTTACCTTCGATGAAACCACAACACACAGAAGTTGAAGTTAAACCAGGTTTTTTCTCTGTTTTAAAATTTTCTCATTTAAGTTGGGCGGTTGTTGCACAATTCTTCTATGTAGGTGCGCAAGTTTGCATCACGAGCTTTTTTATTAGAATTGCGCAACAAGGAGCAGGATTAGATGAAAAAACTGCAGGATATTATTTGGGTATTTATGGCTTCCTTTTTATGGCCGGCCGTTTTATTGGAACTTTCTTTTTGAAGTTCGTAAAAGATTACGTCTTGCTTTCAATCTATTGTGTTATTAGTATCTTTCTTTGTTTGGTAGCAATTTACGGAACTGGAATTTATGTAATTTATGCACTTGGTGGAATTGGATTTTTTATGTCAATTATGTTTCCAACTATCTTTTCACTAGGATTGGTTGGATTAAAATCAAATACAGAAACTGGTTCTTCATGGCTGGTGATGTCAATCGTAGGTGGTGCAATTTTACCATATGGAATGGGAACTTTAATTGATATGAAGCACGATGACATTCAATCAGGGTATATTATTCCACTAATATGCTTTGCTATCATTCTTTATTTTGGAGTGTTTGGACATAAAGTAAAAAATGTCGTTTCTCAATAATTAATTTGATTTATAATTCCCAAGTTAGATTAGCTTGGGAATTCTTTTATAATTAAATTCTTGTACTCAAAATGAAAAAAATAATTAAAACCATTTCTATACTTGTATTTGTTTTTAGCAATGCATTATTTTCACAAAAAAACAAGCAGATTTACGACATCATTGTTGCTAAAGATGGAAGTGGAAATTTTACTAAGGTGCAAGATGCGTTTGATGCCGTTCCTGACAATAGCATAAAACGTATTATTATTTATGTAAAAGCTGGAATTTACAAAGAAAAACTAAAATTAATTTCAGCCAAACAAAATGTGACATTACTCGGAGAATCCTATGAAAATACAATTCTTAGTTATGATGATTATGCAGAAATTGCCGGTGGTACTAGCAAATCATTCAGTACACTAATTGAAGCAAATGATTTTTATGCCGAAAATATCACTTTTGAAAATACTATAGACAGTAATTTGCTACAATATAAAAAAGGAGGTCAGGCAGTTGCTTTAATGGTAAATGGCGACAGAACTATATTTCACAATTGCAAAATAAGCGGCTTTCAGGACACTTTTTATCTTAAGGCAAACAAAAGGACATATATTAAGGATTGTATCATTGACGGTACTACAGATTTTATTTTTGGCTCGGGTATCGCTTTATTTGAAAACTGTTTTATACAAAGCAAAAGAGATTCATACATTACAGCCAGTAATCAGGATGTTGGAAAAAACAAGTATGGCTTTGTATTTAAAGATTGTGTTATAATGCCGTATGCAAAAGAAGCTGCTACAAAAGTTTCTTTAGGAAGACCATGGGGAGCTGGTGCAAATGTAGTTTTTATTCACTGTTATGAAGAATTACATATTATACCTGAAGGCTGGTCAGTATGGTCAAAAGATCCTGAACATAAAGCGTACAATAATTGGAAGACTACTTTTTATGCTGAATATGACTGTTATGGTCCGGGTTACAATTCTAAAAATCGTATTTCATGGTCACATCAATTAAATAAGACTGAAGCTTTGGAATATATTAAAGAAAAAATATTTGCAGCTCAAAGTACAACGGCCAACAATTTTGAAGAAGATTGGAATCCTATGATTGAAAATGATCAATGTTGTTCAATTTTACCTTCTAAAAAAACTAAGAATGCAAATTCAATTTTGAAAAAAGGATTTAAGTGAAAAGATTAAGAATTAAAGCCTTTAATAATTCCTCTTTTTGATGATTTTACAAAACCAATAATTTCATCCCGTTCCATAGTTTTTTCAAACGTATTCTCTATAAATTCTAAAGCCCGGGTTGTATTTCTATTCTCTTGAAAAAGGATTCTATAAATATCTTTTAACTCATTTATTTTTTCTACTGTAAAGCCTCGCCTTTTCAAACCAACAAGATTTAAACCAACATACCTTAAAGGTTCACGTCCTGCGGTTATATATGGCGGAATATCTTTTACAATACGACTTAATCCACTTATCATGGAATGCTTGCCAATAATTGAAAATTGGTGAATGGCACTTAAACCGCTAATATTTACCCAATCACTTATTTTGACTTCACCAGCTATACCAACACTAAATCCTATAATACAATTATTTCCAATAAAACAATCATGTCCGATATGCGCATTAGCCATTATCAAGTTGTTATTCCCTATAAATGTTTTTCCTTTTGATGAAGTACCTTTGTTGATAGTTACAAATTCACGTATAATATTATTATTACCTATTTCTAATAACGTGTTTTCACCGTTGTATTTTAAATCTTGTGGAATTCCAGCTAGTATAACTCCCGAATGTATTTGACAACTTTCTCCAATTCTAGCTCCTTTAAGAATAGAAACATTATTACCAATCCAGGTATTATCACCAATTATTACATCATCATCAATTGTACAAAAGTTGCCAATATGCACATTCTTACCGATTATTGCTTTTCCTATTATATTTTTTTCCAATTTCCATTTATTTAATAATGGCAAATGTTGAAAAAAAATAAATGAATTTTATTGATCTAAAGTCAATTAATCGAAGCTCTAATTCTACTTATGGTTTCCTGACTAACTCCAATTAGTGAAGCGATATGTTTTAATTTGGCTTTTAAAATAATTTGTGGAAATGATTCCAGTAAATATTCATATTTTTCCTGCGCATTCATAATCCTGAATATATGGTGAAACTCATTAATTTTAGAAAGATAAAGTCTGAGCTGCTTGATATGAAACTGCGAAAACAAAGGATATTTCAATAGAATCAATTCATCTGAATATAGTAAGGAATAAACAATAGTTTCTTCACAAGCTTGTAAACTCTCGAATGAAGGCTTCTGCTCAAAAAAACTACTTAAAGAAGTTACAAACTGATTATCTGTATAAATCCATTTTGTAACTTCTATGCCATCTTCTAAAGAAAATCTACGAACTACACCAGATTTAATAAAATATATTTTACTGCATACCTTACCTTCTTCAATAATGAACTGGTCTTTTTTAAATCTTTCTACAATAAAATATTTCTTTATAGCTTCTTCAGTTTCAAAATCTAATTCTTGAAAAGCATTTATTACATCAATTAATTCTCTCATTTCCTAAAATAATTAAAGCAACAAATTTACAATTATAATAATACAGAATAAGAAATTGTAGGATATAGACTTTGATGTGGGTAGTGTACAAATCAAAAACTCTTTATAAACAAAAAACCCTATCCGTTTTGGATAGGGTTTTTCAAAGAAAGGCGACGACATACTCTCCCACATAACTGCAGTACCATCTGCGCAGGCGGGCTTAACTACTCTG